>CAZDKX010000243.1:0-7571 GCA_964505935.1 uncultured Syntrophobacteraceae bacterium | reverse complement strand
GGAATCCAAGAGGTTTGCACATTCTGCATTCCCGCCAGAAGCACGCGGGAATGACGACCGGAGTTCGGGCACTCATTTGTGTGGATAGGAAACCGCGCTTGCGCCTGTCCGGGAATGACATCCGGTGACGATAGTCACCTTATCCTGGGCAGCGTTGCTCAGAGCGGGATGAGTTTGGACACCTGCCTGTTGACGCAGTGATAGATGTCTTCATCGGTGCCATAGATCTCGACGATACAGCGATGATTGATCAGCTTCTCAATGATGAAGGCTGTCACATACAGGCTGACGAAGTGCGGGCGCGGCACCAGGGAACGGACGTTGGCAATGTGGAACTGGATCTCGAACTCTTCGGCAGTCAACAGGGTTTCCATGGCAAAATGAAGCTGGCTCTCCAGATCATCCTTGCTCGTCGTCTCCACCAGTCGTTCTTCAATCAGTTTGGTGGCGATTCGGTCGCTGAGGGAATCCAGGTGCTGACGCAGGAGATTCATCGCATTGTAGCGCTGGGATTCCTTTTCATGGTCCAACCTGGAGATGACGGCGGATTCCCTGGCATTGGGTCGATACTCTCTGGACACGATCATTCCTTTCTATGCTTGGCCAAACGCCAGGGCGCCGCTTCATAACCCCTGTGTGGAAAGAGCGCTCATGATCAGTTCGACCTGTTTGGTGCAGACTCCACCCAACTCTGCAAGCGCCGCCCGGGCATGCTTGCCATGACGATGCAATCCCGCGAGGTCGCCAATCCAGTAGCTCCACTGCCGCAGGAGGTCTGCTGCATTCTCTACCAGGAAACTCCCTCGAAAGGCCCGCAAGATATTATGTTCATCAGCCACTTTTTGCAAGTGAGGGCCATAGAAAACCGCTTTTTCCCAGGCTGCCGGTTCCAGGATGTTGTGCCCGCCGATGGGCTCCAGCGTGCCCCCACAGAACACCAGATCGCCAAGCCCGTAGAGATCGAAAAGCAGCCCGATGCGATCAACCAGGATGATTGACGCTGACCTCGTGGCCTCTACCCTCTCGAACTGCGAAAGGAGCTGAAAAGCCACTCCTTGACGGTCCAGCCACGCCGCCATGACGGGAATCTGGCTCAAATGGCGTGGGGCAAATATTCCCACGAGCGCCGGGGCGGTTACTTTCAGGGTGCGGAAAACCTCGAGCAGGCTGATGCATTCCTGGCCACGCAGGCTTCCTCCGACTATTACCGGCATGCCGTGGGGCAGATCCAGCGCTTGCCGCCATGCTTGAACCTTTTCCGCGTCCCTGCGCAAGGCCAGGGCATCGTATTTGGAACTTCCCAGCACGAAGGTCCGTGTGGGCAATGCCCCCAGTAGCAGGACATTCCGGCGATCTTCTTCCGCATGCATGGCAAGCCACACAAACTGTTTGAAAATGGGCTGAAAGAGAGGTCTGAAGAGTCCATACCAGATCGCGGAACGATGGGAAAGCTTGCCGTTGAGCAGCACCGCGGGCGTCCGGCGCTGTTCGAGAAAGCGAAAGAGGTTGGGCCAGAATTCGCCTTCCAGGGCAACATAGAGATCCGGTTGCAGATGTCGACATGCCCGCTCGACGGCTGCCGGAAAATCGAGCGGGAAGGGCAGAATCCGAGCCCACGGGGAAAGGTTGGTGCGAGCGAACTGAAAGCCTTGGGGAGTGGTCACGGTCAGCGTGAGTCCGGCAGCGGGCAGCTGTTCCCGCAAGGTGCGCACAATCGCAATGGCACCCGTGACTTCTCCGACCGAGGCAGCATGGAGCCAGATGCGGGGATGGTGATTTTCCTGGGGCTCGGTCCGGTAATGCCCGAGTCGTCCCTGCCAGAACACGGGATTCTCCCGCAGTTTGGATGAAAGGAAGCACCGTGCCGCAGGTTCCAGGGAATTCGAAAGGGAATAGAATGCCGCTCTCGCCAGCTCCAACAATCAGCTCTCCTCTCCATCGTCAGGTCAACAGCCGCCAGCAAGCGAAAATAAGAAGCCGCCACCGGGGGCCCGCAAGAGAAGCTTAGAACCGACCTCCGACGACTGCGCGCTGACGTCCGTCATGAAAACGTGCTAAGATAATATGGGTAAAATCGAAAATAGCCAAGAGAGGATCAGAGCCACCATGATGGAAAAGGCAACTCGCATTGCGGAGCTACTTGCTCAAGGCGCGGCATATGTCGGCAAGACCGTCCTGGTTCAGGGGTGGGTGCGAACCCGGAGGGATTCCAAAGCCGGCATCAGCTTTATTGAACTCAACGACGGCTCCTGCCTGAAAAACCTGCAGATCATCGCCGAGCACCGTCACCAGGGTTTTGGGGAAAGCCTTGTCGACCTCACCACCGGCAGTAGCGTGCTGGTTGAAGGCATGATTCTCGCTTCTCCCGGGAAAGGGCAACCCATCGAAATGCGCGCTGAAAGGATCAGGCTCTACGGGCGCTCGGACCCTGAGACCTATCCTCTGCAAAAGAAACGGCATACCCTCGAATATTTGAGGCAGATCGCTCACCTACGGCCGCGTTCCAACACCATCGGGGCGGTGGCGCGCCTTCGCAACCGCTTGAGCTACGCGATCCACCAGTTCTTTCAGGATCGCGGCTTCTGTTACATCCATACTCCGATCATCACCTCCAGCGATTGTGAAGGGGCGGGAGAAGTCTTTCGCGTCACCACCCTCGGTCCCGAAAAACTGCTGGGCGCCGCCTCCGGGAATGTCTTCGCATACGATTTCTTCAACCGACCGGCCTACCTCACCGTGAGCGGTCAGCTGCAGGCGGAAATCTACGCCCTGGCTCTCGGCAAGGTCTATACCTTTGGCCCGACGTTTCGTTCGGAGAATTCCAATACCAGCAGGCACCTGGCGGAATTCTGGATGGTCGAGCCGGAAGTGGCCTTCGCTGACCTGCAGGATAACCTCAACTTGGCGGAAGCCTTCGTGAAGCACCTGGTGGGAGCGATCCTGACCGACTGCCGCGAAGATCTGGAATTCTTTGCCCGCTTCATTGAACCCACGCTCATGGCGTCGCTCGACAATACGCTGAACAGTGCCTTTGAAGTGATTTCCTACACGGAAGCGGTCCAGTTGCTCGCACGTTCGGGCGAGGCCTTCGCCTTCCCGGTGGAATGGGGGAACGATCTCCAGGCGGAACATGAGCGCTACCTGGCAGAAAAGCTCTTTCAGAAACCGGTGGCGGTGATCGATTTCCCGCGTTCGCTCAAGCCTTTTTACATGCGGGTCAATGACGACGAACGGACGGTGGCCGCCATGGACATCCTGGTGCCGCGGGTTGGCGAAATTGTCGGCGGATCGCAACGCGAGGAACGACGCGACCTGCTGCTCGAACAGATGAAGCTCAAGGGCATTTCTCCCGAGGACTACCGCTGGTATGTCGAGCTGAGGGAGTTTGGGTCGGTGCCCCATGCGGGCTTCGGCTTCGGATTGGAGCGGATGATCCAGTTTGTCAGCGGCCTTCCCAACATCCGGGAGGTCATCCCTTTTCCCCGAACGCCCGGACATGCCGAGTTTTAGCCCCGGGACCGATCATGGCGAGGACATAAAAGCATGGCGTTGCCGGAGCTGGAGGTCAAGTGCTGGAAGTGCTGGGGCAGCGGGCTTGTCCCATGGAATGACCACGGCGAGCTGGTGGACTGCCCGGAATGCGGCGGGATTGGCTGGCTGCCGACGGAAGACGGCCGGCGGTTGCTCGACTTCCTGAAACGACATTTGGGGATCGAGTTCGAAGAGGAAACAGCGGAATGACGATAAGAAAGGAGCGCTGATGTCGCTTTTCATCCAGGAGAAACGGGTCTTGTTGACGATCTTGGCGGCGGTGCTGGTGGGGTTGCTGGGGGCAGGCTACCTGCTGCTGCCGGATACAAAGAAAGAACCGGCTGAATTCAGGGGCATGAAGTGGGGCAGTAATGTTCGCGACCTGCCCGAGATGAAGCTGCTGGCCGAAGAGGGGGACCTCAAGTTCTTCGAGAAAGCCGGCGAGGTGACCAAGTTCGGCGATGCCGCCGTGGATAAGATCATCTACGGCTTCTACCAAGACCGGCTCTATAACGTGATGATCTACTACAGTTCCCCTGCGGATTTTGTTGGATTTCGCGAAGCGCTCTCGAAGGAATTCGGCCCCCCCTTTCAGCCCGTGGCATCCGAGAAGAAATGCTTCTGGAATGGCGAGCAGGTGAATCTCCTGCTGAACTTTGATGAGACGTCCGCGACCGGTCGCATCATCTATCTTTTCAAACCGATCCAGCTGGAAATCGAGGTCAGCGGCTGAGTGCTCAGTTGATGGGTTCGTCCTCGACCAGAGCGGCCAGTTCCTGAAGCAGCCGCAGCGATTCCCTGGCCTCTTCGGGATCCACTTTGTGCAGGGCAAAACCGGCGTGGACGATTACATAGTCACCAAGCTCCGCCCCTTCCGGCAACAGCACCAGCGACGTCTTACGGAGAGCATCCCCCACCCTGACGGTGGCCATTTCATGTTCAATCTGCACGATTTCTGCAGGGATAGCGAGGCACATCTAGGTGATCCTTGTCGAGGGAAGTTCCTGCGAGGGTTCCTCTCGCAGCTGAAATGACCCGCCGGCCGCGGTGATCTCTTCCAGCACCATGGCACAGGCTTCGGGGAGCACGGCTTCAACCGTGGCCGTTATATCCATCCCCCAGGGGGCCATGTTTTCGGGCTCGATGCCCACCACCATCGCACTGGGGCGCTTGCCGAGGACCTCCGCAAAGGCCAGCGTTTCCACCAGATCCAACTGGTGAATGGAATTCTTGAAGGTTATGTGTCTTTCGAAATCATCGATGGAAAAGCGGTAGAGGGTGCCTGGGGGATGGCCGTTGCGCACTGCGTCCACGACAATGAGGTGGTCTGCCTCACTGATGGGATCGAGCAGCCTTATGCCCAGTGTGCCGCCGTCCATCAGTTCCACATTGTCCGAAAATTCGTATTCCGAAAGGAGTCGCTCCACGGCTTTCACGCCGACTCCCTCATCGTGCAGCAGGATGTTGCCCACTCCCAGAACCAGGATCCGTTTATGCTCCATGGGGGCTTACTCCAGCCTTGTTCCTTAACGTATCAACGCTCGCTTTCCGGCTCGCGAAAAAACAGAAACCCCGCCGGCGTCAGCATGTCAGCGGGGCCAGGTCCCTGTTCTTCCATACTATCTGGAATCGCGATCTGAAACAACTCTAAATTTGCGCTTCTCCAAAGCACCCAGGGCCTCAGGCCAGGGAAATCACCTTGTCTGCCAGTTGCATGGCAGTCACAATATCGAGCATGTTGGCCCTGTCACCCACCCCCTTCTTGTCCGCGAGGTTGAAGGTTTCCAGGCAAGCGCCGCAGACCAGAATGCCGAGCCCTTCCCTGTTCAGTTCCTGGAGGTAAGGCAAGGCCTCCGAACCCTCCACAGCCAGCTTGACGCCGCCATTCAGCAGCACCAGCCGCCACAATTCATCCCCCATTTCCTTGAACGTCTTGACGAAATTGATGACAATTCCTCGACCGAGGGCATCGTCTCCCTTGCCCACATGATCGGTGGACAGCAGCACCAGCGTCTTCTTCTCGCCATTGCTCTGCCCTTCATCATTCTTGCCTCCGGCGCAACAAGCCTGGGGCGATGCTTCGCTCTTCATCTTTTCAGCCATTTTGTGCTCCTTTCATGATTTGGTGTGTTGACCCGACCCCTCCACTTCATCCCTGAAACATCTTGTGGTTGTATTGCTTTCTTGTTTTTCTGATCTCGTCTACGTTTTCGAACATGTTATGGCCTCCTGATCGTCGCTTTCATTGGTGCGTCTCAACAGCAATAAGTGACCGCCTTCGGTTCGTCATATATCCAGGCTTTTTTCTGCATTCCGGCCAAAAGCATGCCGGAATGACGTTCTGCGGCGATGGTCACTCTGTAATGGAGGGGTGTCTTGAGATAGTCTTCTTGTATTGCCCTCCTTTAAATCGCGAATTAAGATTATGAGTGATTAATTATCGAGTCCAACGATTTGTTTTGAACCCAAATATCGAAAAAAGTGATCGGAGGAGCAACATGGAGATCAGGCAGCTCAGGACCTTTTGGACCGTGGCCAACCTTTTGAGCTTCAACCGTGCCGCCGAGCGGCTGCACTATGCGCAGTCCAGTATTTCCGCCCAAATCCAGGCCCTTGAAGAGGAGTTGGGAGTGCCGCTTTTCGATCGTCTGGGAAGGCGGGTGCTGCTGACGGAAGCCGGCATGCGGCTGCTGCAATATGCCGAGAAGATCGTGAGCCTGGTGGACGAGAGCCGCGCGGAGGTAGCCGAGGGAAAGGAGCCGCAGGGGTCGTTGACCATCAGAATTCCGGAGTCTTTTGGCGTTCACCGGCTGCCGCCTATCATCAAGAAGTTCCACGCCCACTTCCCGAACATCAAGCTGAACTTCATCACCTGTGCCCATGAGGGCCTCGATAAAGATCTTCGCAAGGGCATAACCGATCTGGCGTTTTTATTGACAGAATCCGTTCAAGCAGCGGACCTGGCGGTGGAGGTCCTGGGTTTTGAGTCCCTGGCGCTGGTGGCCGGCCCGGATCACCCCTTGGCGCGGAGATCTTCGTTATGTGCCGGGGACCTGGCAGGCGAGACGATCCTCTTCTCCCGAGCGGATTGCAGTTACCGGAGGATGTTTCAGCGCCTTTTGGACGAACAGGAGGTCCCGTATGGCAAGGGTCTGGAGTTTTCCAGCGTCGAGGTGGTGAAGCGGTGTGTAGCGGCTGGAATCGGCATCACGATCCTGCCTGAGATTGCCGTGGCGGAGGAGGTCGCTGCGAAACAGCTGAGGAAACTGCCCTGGACGGACGGGGAGCTCGAAGTGGCCACCCTGATGATCTGGTACAAGGAACGGTGGGTCTCTCCCACCCTCAATGCCTTCATGGAAGTCACCAGGGAAGGGATGAAGGCGGAGGGATGACAAATGCCGGCTCTTGAAGCGCCGGTCTGCCCCTCTAAACGAAGGGACCCGGCCGTCGTCAGTGAGGCCGGGTCCCTTTGTCATCGACTGTGCGGAGTCGGGGGCCTAGACAACTCTAAACTTGTACACCTCATTGGTTTGCGGGTCGATCACGTGCACCCCGCAGGCAATACAGGGATCGAAGGAGTGAACGGTGCGCAGGATTTCCACCGGGCGTTTGGGATCGGCAACCGGCGTGTTGATAAGGGCCTCCTCGACAGGACTCGGTTTATTCTGCGCACAGCGCGGTCCGAGGTTCCAGGTTGAGGGCACCACGAGCTGGAAGTTGCCGATTTTCTGGTCTTTGATCTGCAGCCAATGGCCGAGAGCGCCCCGCGGCACATCATTGAGGCCGGCCCCCATCCCTTCATTGGGGACCTCGAAGTCCTGGTAGATCTTGGTATCGCCCTTTTTCACATTTTCCACCAGTTGATTGACCCAGCCTTCCATGGCCTCACCGATGATCTTGGTCTCAAGGGCTCGGGCGGCGGTTCTGCCCAGGGTGGAAAAGAGGGCATCCACAGGGACTTTCAACTGCTTGAGCACGCCGTCAACGAGTTTCTTCGTCGGGGCATGCCCTTTGCCATAGGCCACCAGGACGCGCGCCAG
>CAZDKX010000242.1:0-7579 GCA_964505935.1 uncultured Syntrophobacteraceae bacterium | reverse complement strand
ACATGTGAATCCGTCATGTTGTGGCGCTTTATCAAAAGTTAACCGGACAGCAGTGTCTGAATGCTTTGCTTGTGGTCGTGAGTGTCCTCTCCTGCTATGTGGAGGAGATCTACCTGCATTTCCAGCCGCCCCGCCCGGAGCAGCGTGTCTACCTTACCCTTCGCTCGCAGCTGCCGTTCAATTTCGATCAGGAAAAGGCATTCGGGAGCAAGCGCAATCTGGCCATATCACAGTACATCCCACTCTACACCTATGTTCCGGACCGCGCTGCATCCTCAAAGAAGAAGATGCAGGAACTGATCAGCAAAGTTTCTTCTCTCCAGCCAAAGGAAATGAGTGACGGGGGTGCCTTCACAAAGTATCTTCGGAAAGAATATGGTATTGAGATCAGTCAGGATGCAGCTCTGCTACTTTTGCAGTACCCGAACCTCAAGAATCTGCTCGAAGCCATTCTAACCATCGAAGAGTCCATCCTCCAGAGCAAGATCGTTGAAGACCCGCAGCCCCTGAAGGGAAAGAAAACCGCGGAGGTCCTCTATCCCGATCCCATTGGAACCATCGCCTATCCCGCGACCGAACTCATCACCCTGGAAGAGGCGCGACGCAGCCTTCAGATGAAGGTGTCGCAAGTCTTCTGGCAAGTGGACCGCGAGCTTCTAGATTCAGTGCTCCAGATATCACTGGCCACGCTTTCGCCGAATCTCAAGTACGACCAGAAGGAGAACGACCGACGCATAGAGGAAATCATTCGCCGATATCCCTCCAAGATTGTTCCCTACCGGATCGGTGAAGTGCTGGTGCCCTTTCGCAAGGTCCTGACCGAGGAAGACGTCCTCCTGCTTGCGGCGCACCAGGAATCCGCCAGGCAGCGGGTTGTCCGCAGAGCACCGTGGGTTCTCTTTGCCATCACCTTCATGGTCCTTGTCTATAATCTCCTCTTGTCCAAAATCCTCGCTGCCTGGTTCAGAAGGAAGCCTCCCTATGTGGTCTTGCTGGCGGTGTTGACAATTACCGTCGTAACCTTGAAGGCATGCCTGCTCTTTACCTCCTTCTCCATTTATGCTCTTCCCATAGGAATGCTGCCGCTGCTCCTGCTGACCATACTGCCCGAGCGCTACTTCGCCCCTGCGACGACGGTGCTGGGCGTCTTCCTGGTGACCTTCTTCACCGGACGCACTTTCGGAATGCTCCTGTTTTTTGCGTTTGGCACCTCTCTGGCGCTGGTGACTTGTCCAGCGATCCGGAAACGTCTTGACGTAGGCATTCCTTCTCTTACCCTCGGGGCCACGAATGTCGTCGTATTACTCATGTCGTCGCTGGACTTGCATGCCCTAGCGGAGTGGCTTGGGCACTCAGGGAGGGCAGGTGCTGGTGTCCAGTGGGAGATATTCAACGCCGGAATGCTTGGTCAAGCAGGGTGGGCATTTGCCGGTGGATTACTCGCAGGACCCGTCGCTCTGCTCTTCCTGCCGTTCCTTGAAGCGCTCTGGCATACTGCCTCAACCTTCAAGCTCCACCGCTACAGCGACCCGCAGCATCCTCTTTTGAAGGAACTCCTGACCAAGGCGCCCGGTACCTATCAGCATACCATGACCGTGGCCCACTTGGCCGAAGTGGCTGGAGACGTCGTTGGGGCCAACGCTCTGTTGCTTCGAACGGGAGCTTTTTATCACGATGTCGGGAAGACGGCTGAACCGAGGTATTTCGTTGAAAACCAGTTTAGTGGGAAGAACCCTCATGATGAGATGGACCCGGCGGAAAGTACCAGAATCATTCTCGACCACGTTCGGATCGGCAGGAAAATCGCGCTCGAAGCAGGAATTCCGGAAGCTATTGCGGAATTTATTCCCCAGCATCATGGGACTCAGTTAGTGGAGTATTTCTACCATAAGGCCTCCAAAGCGAACCCTGTAGTTCCACCCCGAGAGGAAGATTTCCGTTATCCGGGTCCCAAGCCACAGAGTGTCGAAGCAGCCATCCTGATGATCTGTGACGCGGTTGAGGCAGCATCCAGGACCCTCCATGAACCGACACCAGAAAACCTTCGGAAGATGATTCTGTTCATCATCGAAAAAAAACTGACGGACGGCCAGTTTGAAGAATGCGACCTCACCACTCACGATATGGGAAGAATTACCCAGGCATTGACGGAGTCCCTTGCGGCTTCTTTCCACACCCGTGTTGAGTACCCATGGCAGCAGGATGAGGCACAGGAGACACAAGCCGAACCTGGCGAATAAGGATCACGTCGCTGCGGTTTTGTCGCTTTGACGGCCCGCAAAACACCCTCGTCAACCCGGAAGAACCCTCCCTTCACAGCCCATAGCCCACTGTCAGAAGACTTTTCCTTTCCATCCCTTTCATCGCCAGGAAAGGAAGCCGGCAAGAAGCCATCTCCAGGGCTGTCTTGAAGCGCAGAGTGTCGCTCTAATCGACGCTTTCACGTGGTACGTTCGTTGCTTTCTATGACCGAGGAGCAGAATACTCAAAACAAGAGAGCCTCTGAGGAGCCAAAGCGTCAATATGAATCCCACAATACAAATTCTTCTTGGACTGCTGGTTAGTGTCCTTGCCGGTCTTGAGGTCCGCGAAAACCCAATGGCCGGGTATTGTGGCTTTCTGTGCGGGGGCCTGTTGCTCCTTGAAGGAATTGATCACATCCTACCCAAATAGCACCGGTTAAGCATAGTAGCGGTGGAAAAGGTCTAACTACCTTTCAAGAATAAACCCCGTGCCAGGGCATAAACGGTTTGCCATACCCAAACCACAGAGTCCGATAGGTGAGTCCTGTGTAATGAGACATGTTTCACCATTGTGGACTATGTCCATTCAAACAGGACACAGTCATCCTCAACTGCCATGTCATCTGCCCCCTTGCCTAACGCTTAAGTGGCTGAACGCAAAACATTATTTCAAACACTCCCGACTTGGCACATCGCTGGCAATGGCTTAGCCCTTGAGAGTGTCGCATTGCGGAGGCGTTTCGTATGCAGGTCGCTCATGAGATCAACCTCAGATGGAGGCCAAAATGGTTGTCTTGGTCAAGAATGAATTATCAGGGAGTGGAATGGTCATTAAGGTCCAACCAATGGAAGGAATTCGATCCTCTGGCAATCCCAAGGAGGACTGGAAGAAGAGATTCTATCGATGCCTTCTCGCAAGACCGGGGCGAGTTCTACACGCATCCATAGAAGCACCAACCAGGGGGACCGTCACTGTCGCAGACCTTCTTCGCCTCCTTTCGATGGACCAAAAGGGGCGTAAATTCCTAAAGGGGTTCAAGAACTCGGGTCCACACCTGAACGCCATATCCATCGACAAACAGACCAATGTGAAGGAACTCATGGACCTTTGCCCAGGCTAACAACCAGAACCGGCATCACGTCAACAGGCGGGTCTGTTCTGGGCCGAAGGGGTCAGGCTGCAACTCCTGCTAGGTACTTCTTCGACGGGGATTGGGCGCAATGGGTGAGACGCGGTGGTTTGGTTCTAGGTTGTTTTTGAGCAGCGGGTCTCACCCTTTGCGAGTCACGATTCAAGGTTAGTCAGGGTAGAGCGCGATTTCGGAAAGGATGCTATGCGATCGAGCAAAATCCAAATCATAATGCTCTTCTGGATATTTCTGTCGACGATTCCTCTCGTCCTCTTGCTGCCCGGTTTTGCTGTAGCCGAGACGGCGACCATTCGAGACGGAAGAAGCACGGTTCAGGTTGATTCTATTGCTTTTCCCACCGATCAATCGCCCCCCATTCAGACGGAAAAGATCGACAAGGTTGGAGAGAAGCTCGGGGATAAGATCGATAAGGTGGGCAGCAGAGCATCATTCAAGTTCGGTGATTGGGTGAGGAAAGAAGCGTTTATGGGCATCACCTGGCTTAAGTTGTTCGCATGCGCCTTGTTGTTGCTCTTTGTGATCGCACTTGAACGTGTCTTTCGCGCATGGCTTACGAAAATGCAGCGGAAAGCGCAACGGCGGGAAGGCCAGACAACCTGGTCAACAGCATCTCTAGGCGCAATCCTCGGGCCGGTTTCCCTACTGATTCTGGTTTACGGCACATACGGAGCGCTCTCGCCGCTCTTCGCTCACTTAAAAAGTCCGGACGGCTCAAACATTGTGCGTAAAATTGCCGCAACTGCAGCCGACATGGGCGGAATGATCGCACTCATATGGCTGGCGTACCGGTTTGTTCATGCCGTTGATGCTCAGCTCAGAAAGAGCCTTCCGCTCAAGAGCAACGCCCTGGATGTACTCATTAAGCAATGCCGTGTGCCAATCAAAGTGCTCGTATTGATCATCGTCACCCGAATGGCGCTGCCTTTCCTGAATTCATTGCCGAACCTTTTCGATGTGGTGGCTCAGGTTCTCTCCCTCGCCTTAATAGGAGCCGTGGCATGGCTGCTGATCGAGATCGTCAATGGCTTCGGGGAAATCGCCTTGGAGTTCTACACCATCAAGGTGGACGATAATCTCAACGCCAGGAGGATTCAAACCACCGTTCATTTCGTCAAGAGGCTCACGATGGCTGTGATCATGGTGCTGGCCGCAACCTCGATACTGATGATGTTCGAAAAGGTGAGACAGATCGGCACAGGACTGCTCGCCTCAGCCGGAATATTGGGAATTGTTGCCGGTCTTGCGGCCCAGCGGTCGATTGCCAACCTCCTGGTTGGCATACAAATGGCCGTGACGCAACCGGTTAGAATCGACGATGTGGTGATTGTCGAGGATGAGTGGGGAAAGGTTGAAGAAATCAACTCTACCTATGCCGTGATCAGAATCTGGGATGAGCGGCGCATGATTGTTCCCCTGACGTACTTCACGGAAAAACCTTTCGAGAATTGGACTCGCACCTCCAGTGGCCTATTGTGTGCTGTCACTCTGTTTGTCGATTATGCGGTTCCCGTAGACAGCATTCGGAAAAATCTAAATGAGATTCTCGAACGGTCACGGTACTGGGATAGAAAGGTGGCCGGTGTTCAGGTGACCGGGGCTACCGAAAGGGCTATGGAATTGCGGGCGTTGATGAGTGCCCGGGATGCTTCAGACGCCTGGAATCTACGTTGTGAGGTCAGGGAGCAACTGATAAATTTCATTCAAAAAGGCTTTCCCGACGGCTTCCCCAAGGTCAGGGCGAGGTTCGAAGACCAGACCTCCTCCGGAGCTTTTGTGACCGCTCAGAAAGCTGGCGAGTGCTGGAGGCAACGCGACACAGTGAAGCACCGTTTCGATGACAACTGACGGCAAAAGACCCTTTCACTACTTCCTGCTCTCGCCCATTCTCAAAGCCGGAGTTGGACGCCCACTTCGATGATCTTATCTGGAGGAATGTCGAAGAAGGAAGCGGCATCCATGGCGTTGCGGGACATGAAGAGGAAAAGGGTGGCACGCCAGCGACTCATGAGGCACTTGCTACCGATGGACAACTTCTCCCGCCCCACAAAAAAACTGGTGCTTTCCATCTTAAACTCCAGGCCCTGTTCTGCCGCCAGGGCGAGGATGTTGCTTACTTTTGGTTCTTCCATGAACCCGTAGTGAGCGACTATTCGACAAAAACCGTGCCCGAGCTTTTCCACCTCCACCTTTTCGAAATTGGGAATCCGCGGCACATCTTCGACCCTGAAGTGGAGAAAGGCCGTTTCCGAGTGCAGGACCTTGTTGTGATTGATGTTATGGATGAGAGCGACCGGCACTGCATCCGGTTTTCCGCAAAGAAATACCGCCTGTCCTCTGACCTTTTTGGGGGGATTGGCTTCCAGGCTCCTCTTAAAATCCTGGTATCTTGGGGTGAGAGTCTGAAGTTGGCTCGAGAGGAGACTGCGCCCTCGTTTCCAGGTCAGCATGAGAGTAAACACCAGCCCACCGATGACGAGGGGGAACCACGCGCCGTGGAAAACCTTGCTTGCATTGGCGCCGAAGAAAGCGGAATCCACCACGAAGAACAGCCCTGCTAGGGAGGCTGCCGTCAACCTGTTCCAGTGCCATTTGTTCTGCGCAAGGACATAGAAGAGGATGGTAGTGATCAGCATGGTCGAAGTAACCGCCACCCCATAGGCTGCGGCAAGCTTGCTCGACGAGCGGAACCCGATGACCAGTCCAATGGTGCAGAGCATGAGCAGCCAGTTAACCGGGGCGACATAAATTTGGCCCATCTGCGCGGCTGAGGTATGGGTAATTCTCAATCGGGGAAGATACCCCAATTGGATCGCCTGTCGGGTCAATGAGAAGGCCCCGGTAATCACAGCTTGAGAAGCGATGATGGTTGCAATGGTAGCCAGGAGGACCATCGGGGGCATCGCCCAAGAGGGGACGAGGCCGTAAAACGGGTGAATAGCCGCTCCGGGCATCGTCAATAACAGGGCTCCCTGCCCGAAATAATTCAGGATCAAGGCGGGGAAAACCAGGCTAATCCATGTCAACCGAATCGGGGGTTTCCCGAAATGTCCCATATCGGCATAAAGGGTCTCGGTCCCGGTCACAGCGAGAAACACCGCACCCAGCACCACGAAACCATGCCCTTTATTCACCATAAGAAAATCGACGGCATGCCACGGCAGGACAGCAGCGAGTATTTGCGGATGACGCACGATCTGGGCTAGTCCGAAAGCTGCAATAACAAAAAACCAAATCAAAATAACCGGGCCAAAAAGAGCTCCTACTCGAGCAGTGCCATGGTGTTGTATCCAAAAAAGGCCTGTAAGGATGACGATCGTCAAAGGAACGACGTAGGCTTCAAAAAGCGGGGTGATGACCCGGATACCCTCGACCGCGCTGAGCACGGATATGGCAGGGGTGATCATGCCGTCTCCGTAAAGCAGGCAAGCGGCAAACAGCCCCAGTCCTATGAAGACCGGCGGGGCTGTCCTGGTCATCGGATCTCGCCTTCTAAGCAGCGCCGTGAGCGCTATAACGCCGCCTTCTCCATGATTGTCTGCTCGAAGTATGAAGGTGAGGTACTTGAACGACACGATAATTGCCAGGGACCAAAATACGAGCGAAAGAACTCCAAAGATGTTCGTTTCGGTTACGGCGATGCCATAGTCACCGTGGAAGCACTCCCGGATGGCGTATAGCGGGCTGGTGCCAATATCACCAAAAACCACGCCGAGGGCGGCCAGTGAAAGCTGCACCAATCGCTGGTTGCCGGAATCCCCTTGATGCTCCGATCCTTTGATATCTTCCATATTCGTCCAAGAGCTTGAGGGAAGCGTGCGAACGCCATTTCCAATTACTGATAGCACACTCTCGAAACGCGTACCATGACAGAAGAACCATACGAGAAAACGCTTGTCCTGTCAGGCGGCACATTTCTAGTGCAGATGGATTCTGTCCAATATAACAGGACGCAATCCGTCGTCTCGAAATGCCACCCAACCTCTGGACCATCTTTTATCTATCCAGAACCATTAGTGTACATCATCATGCCTTGGGGGTGGCATAGTGTTTGCTCTATAAGAAACACGTGCTGAAAGCGATTTGGGCATTTCTGCAACAGCTGAAAGCATTAGTGTGTATCGCCAGAGTGCTACCGGCGGCGTGAAGATGCAGGAAAAAGGCGGTTTGAACATGTGGGGAGTTTCC
>CAZDKX010000241.1:0-7703 GCA_964505935.1 uncultured Syntrophobacteraceae bacterium | reverse complement strand
GGTCTTTCTTTATGCGACGGCAGCTATTACCGGTGCTGCCATCCTGATAATCGAAATTCTTGGTGCAAAAATGCTTGCTCCTTATGTTGGCACCTCTCATTTCGTTTGGACGGCCCAGATTGCCGTTACCCTCATCGCTTTGGCGGCGGGGTATTACCTGGGGGGAAGGCTTGTTGACAAATCGACAAGAGTGGGGCACCTGTACCTATGCATTCTGGGGGCGGCGCTCTACATAAGTCTGGTAGTAGTCGTGCGTGAACCTGTTGCCTATTGGTGTCTTCAGTTCAAGCTTGCATTGGGCGCCCTGCTCGCATCACTTGTTCTCTTCCTGTTGCCCCTTACCTTACTGGGTATGAGCACACCCTTCCTGGTGCGCATCCTTGCAAGCTCTCTCAGCGCTATTGGGGGAGAGGTGGGGCGCTTGACTGCCGTCAGCACTTTGGGCAGTGTTGCTGGGACTTTCGCGATCGGCTATCTGTTGATTCCTTTTTTGTCGAATTCCATTATCATGCTCCTCACAGCGGGGCTGCTTATTAGCGTTTCGCTGGGGTATTTCCTCCTGTGGGGCAGGAAGGAACGCTGGAAGGGAACGGGGCTCACAGGTTTGCTGCTTGCCTTGGCTTTGGGGGTATTTGGTTTTTGCAGAGAAAATTCTATAAATTCTCCCGGACTCGTTGAAATCTATCGCTCGAACTCGAACTTCGGCCTATTGCAGGTATTCGATCAGAAGAGCGAGCAAAGACGTCTCTTTCTGACGGACTACTTCTGCCAGAATGGTTACGATCCAGTCAAGAAGCAGAGTACCTACGCATTTACCTACCTGCTGCATGGTCTGGCCCGGGCTTATACTGCTGACATCAGGGACGTCCTCTGTATCGGCATGGGCGTTGGAATTGTTCCAATGCAATTTGCCCGCGAGGGTGCTCGCGTTGACGTCGTAGAAATCAATCCGGCGATAACTCAGCTCGCTGTCCGCTATTTTGATCTGGAATCGGACCGACTCCACCTTGCGATTGGTGACGGCCGCTACTTCTTGAACAACGCGGACCGTCTTTATGATGTGATTATTCTCGATGCATTTCTTGGGGATTCGTCGCCTTCCCACCTGTTGACCCGGGAAGCCTTCATCATGGTGAGAGCCCGCCTAAAACCCGGTGGGACCATGGTGATGAACACTTTTGGCGAGCTTGTGAGCGGCAACGATTTCTTGACCGCTTCTGTAGGCAGGACACTGGAATCGGTGTTTTCCCAAGTTCGTGTGCATCAGGGAGCCGGTGGGGTCTTCTTCGTTGCTGCTGATCGAAACTCGCTAACCTTTGCCAATACTTTTGATCTAAACCAAGTGCACCCTGCGGCTCTTGAGGATGTGAAGAAGGGTTTTAGCCAGCAGTCCCATGTCAATCGTGCTCGCGGGCTCATACTGACAGACGACTACAATCCTGTGGAATACTATGACGCAGTCAATCGCGAGTTTGCTCGCAAGTATTACGCCATGCAGATGTGGGCCAAGTAGCCCACTCAGAACCTCTGTTGGGACGGTGTGATGGTACCCTACTTCAGCATCATCACCCCCATGTTCAATAGGGAATCAACCATTGGGCGCGCCATCGAGAGTTGTCTCGGCCAATCCTTTGCTCATTTTGAGCTGATTGTGGTGGATGATGGCTCGACCGATCTTTCCCGAGAAGTTGTTAAGGGTTTCAAGGATCCACGCGTTCATCTTGTCGTATGCCCGACCAATCGCGGGCCGTGCCCTGCCCGCAACATGGGAATCGCTTTTGCCAGGGGCCGGTGGTATGTGATCCTGGACAGTGATTTTTCTCTATTGCGTGGAGCGTTAGACAATCTCTACCGAAGAACCCAAATTACAACTGATGATATCGGCAACGTTGGTTCAAGCTGCCTTTGGGATCGCAGATTCGAAGGAGGATATGTCACGCCGCTCCCGAATGTCCCGGACCAGGTTCTCGATTACGTCGCCTATCTGCGTTGGTCTGACAATCTGACGGTATCAGAATACTTCAACTGTATCCGACGGGAAGTCTTCGCACAGGTCAGGTACCCGGAAAGCCGGGCCTGGGAAACGAGCTTTCATCTCGACCTTGCCTCCCACTGGAAGCTGCTGGTGACGAGGGACGTGCTGGTGAAGGTCCATACCGATGCCCCCAATCGACTCACGACCGGCAAAGGGCCTGCGGTCAGGCGTCGCCTCCTCCTGGAGGCGCAGGATAAACTGGATGACTTATACCGGATAAGGTGCCGGCACGGGGAAGCAATTCAGCGGTATGCCCCTAAGCGGTACTTGAGTATGCTGCGAGAGATGGGACGATTGTCGCTTCTCTGTGGCAAGAGAAGAGAAGCCATCAGGTACCTCAGGGCATACCTCCGATCTGCTCCCAGTGATTTGAAAATGTGGGCTATCCTGGTGTTTGGCATGATTGGCCCTGAAATGCTTGCTTGGAGCGCCTCCCAAAGGCAACCAAAATAAAGAGTTGCGGGTGAGATTTTGATGGATTTTGCCACTCGGAAAAGCCAGCAGAAGATAATCACACACGGAATTGCGGTGGCTGTTTTTACCACAGTGACCGTCATTGCCGCGGCATTGTGGTCGGTGTGGGTGGGACTGCTTGGGGTTGTTGGCCTTACAGTACTGGTCTTGACTCTACTCAACCCAAGCTGGTTCTTCACGGCGATATACCCCCCCTTCATCATGCTCGGGCAGGTGCCCTTGATTATTGGCGAGGTCACGATTTCTCTGGAAAGAGCCCTGGTTATCGTTGGGGGGCTTGGACTCATTGGTGGCATTTTCGTAACCAAGCGACTCCGGATGCATCCCCTCCCGAAATCGGTCTTCTTCGGTTCGATCACGCTTCTGGGGAGCTATTTGGCGGCGATGCTGCTTTTTCCCTCCGATCATGGCCAGTCTGGTGTGCTGGGACTATTCCAAAAGGCAATCCTGGGTTATTTTGTCTTCATCTCTTTTCGTGAACCGAAAGAGCTCAACACAGTTATCAAGCTGTTTCTGGCAGCCAGCTTCATTGCTTCCCTCTTTACGCTGTATGTCTATTATACGGAGGGCTCCCTGTCCACAATCAGGTTGGCAACCTTTAATCCTGATGAAATAGACCTCGAACTGTCACTTTTGAGAGGGCTTGCGAGAGCAGGAGCAGGTAATACCATGGCCCTGTGGCTGGCAATTGCAATGCTCTGGCAAACCAGCAGCAGAGAGGGCCGATTCTTTTGGGTGGCGGCGATCTTGTGGTTCGGAGTACTCAGTCTTTTTGCACTGCGTCGCGAGGCTCTGGTGTCCATTGCCCTAGGGTTCGTGTGGCTTCTCTGGCGGCATCCCGGCCGGCATCGCCGCTACACGATACTGTTGATCTTCTTGATGGTCGCAGGGATTTTGTTTTTTATCATGGCTTCGCCAGAGTGGATGGACCGACTTACGGGTGAGACCGTGGAAGATTTCGCTTCCGGCGAAGACCCGAGAATGGTGCTTCTTTTCAGTTTCACTCCTACTGCCTTCCTGGCCTCTCCTCTGATTGGATACGGTCCCGGAAACTATGAGGCCATCCAACGTCACTTTCCCGACACCGTGACATCAGCGATGCTTTTCTACGGAGGCATTGCGCCGCACAATTCGTGGTCTTCGACGGCCATCGAAGCTGGAGCAGGCGCCCTGATCGGGTTTTGCCTGATGCTCTGGGGAATTGGACGACCTCTCTTCAGTACCTTGGAGACTCAGGATCCCAAGCTTACCGCGCTGTGGAGCATAGCGCCATTGGTCTTTTTCCAGTTAGTGATGACCCTCTTCTTTGGAGATGCGCTGAAGATGACGGTTACATGGTTTTGGTTTGGAGTCGTGCTGGCGCTTGAACGCATGACTGAAAAACTCAGCACTTGAAAGAGCAAAGCTCATGTGTGGTTTTCTTGGATTAGCAGATGGCCTTGGGATGGTCACAGACGGTCCTGCTCTGAAGCACGGTCGCGATCTCCTGTGCCACCGGGGGCCAGACTCAGCCGGAGACTACCAGGATTCCCAGCTGTATTTAGGCTTTCGGCGCTTGGCCATCCTCGATTTAAGCCCACTCGGAGACCAACCCATGGCCACGGAAGATGGTCAGGTGTGGATCGTTTTCAATGGTGAAATTTATAACCACATCGAGCTGAGGCACGACCTTGAGAAGAAAGGATACCGGTTTCGAAGCTCATCGGACACAGAAGTTCTTCTCCATCTCTTTTGCGAGCATGGGATCCAGATGTTCGAGCGCCTTAACGGTATGTTCGCCATGGCTGTTTACGACCGGCAACAAAAATCCATTATTCTGGCTCGCGATCGGCTGGGAAAGAAACCGCTGTTCTATTGGCCCCATCAGCGGGCTTTGGGATTCGCCTCAGAACTGCGGGCTTTGCGTGGTTTACCCGGTTTCCCAACCGAGCTCGATGACACGGCCGTGGGCTTTTACCTGCGTTTGGGGTGGGTTCCTGGCTGGACATGCATCCATCCAGGAGTCAAGAAACTTCCTCCAGCGACCTGGATGAAGTTTTCGCTGACTACAGGCGAAATCGAAGGCCCAAAACGCTTTTGGTCTCTTCCGCCGGTGGAGGTCATAAAAGGAATCTCTGAAGAAGTCTGGGTCGATCGCATTGAAGCTTTGCTATGGGATGCGACAGCCATACGTCTGCGTTCAGACGTCCCTCTCGGCGTGTTTCTGTCCGGTGGCATCGATTCTGCGTTGATTACCGCGGCTGCCGCCAAGCAACTTCAAGGTAACCTGACCAGTCTGACGATTGGCTTCCCGGACTGGGCTGACAACGAGTGGCCTTTCGCGCAAGCAACGGCAGAATACTTGCGAATACACGCCCTGCACGAAGAAATGCGGGCGGATGGCGTGCGAATGCTGCCCGGTATTTTGGGTCACTTTGATGAGCCCTTTGCCGATAGTTCTGCCCTTCCTACATCATTAGTGTGCCAGACGGCTCGCAGGCATCTTACGGTGGCGTTGAGCGGTGACGGCGGTGATGAAATGTTTGCGGGGTACGAGAATCATGTACGGGCAAAATATTGGAGCTTTCTCGATGGCATCCCGGCAGCAGTGCGCCGGCAGGTTTCATTGGCAGCGACGCGATACACCTCCGCGGACTCTCGGATTCGACGGTTTTTTCGTCGCCTTTCCCATGATGTCGGTACGTTGGGCATGGGCGGTAAGCTTTACCCCTTAGAAGACTGGGTGGATGCCTGTGTTAGGCCCGAATTCCGATTAACCGTTGATGACATGGGGCGCTTATGTGAAGAGCGCATTCAAAAATGGCCGGGAGCCGATGCCCTTGATCAAGCCCAGCGCACGGACATGCAACTCTACCTTGTCGACGATATCCTGGTCAAAGTGGATCGCATGAGTATGCGTCACTCCCTGGAAGTACGTTCGCCTTTTCTGGACCATCGTGTGGTCGAATTGGCCATGCAAATTCCATCTGCCTTGCGCATCGCTCACGGGAAAAACAAATATCTTTTGCGGCGACTTGCCGAACGTCATCTGCCTCTCAAGGTGACCCATGCGCCAAAACGCGGGTTTGGCATACCGCTAGGCGATTGGCTCTTTCGGAGCCAATATACCAGCGAGCTCAAGACAGTTCTCATGAACGGCTCCGATTCTGCCCACGATCCGTTGCTTTCCAATGGCGCCGCACGATTATGGCAAATGGCCGAGGGCAACGTTGCGCTTCACCCTGCACTGTTTAGAGTTCTGGCCTACCGATGGTGGCAACAATCGTTATTTTCTGAGGAATCTTCTCGTGCGCCTTCTTTTCATCATTGATTGTCTGGGCTCGGGTGGTGCCCAGCGTCAGATGGTCAATCTGGCCATCGGGTTAAAAAGGCGCGGACACAAGGTTGCCTTCTTTCTATACTACCCGGAGCACAACTTCTTCGCTCCGATGCTCCATCAGCATGAGATTTGCGTCTACTCTCACCAGAAAGAGAGTCGCTTTTCAATTGGACCGATCCTTGCCCTGCGTCGCGTCATGAAACAGGGAGGCTGGGACGCTGGTCTTGCTTTTCTTCCAACCCCTAGCTTTTACGCCGAGATTGCAAAGCTTGGTTTGAAGTCTTTCCGGCTGGTTGTCTCTGAACGGTTTACCTATACTTCCAGCCAGCTGCCCCTCAGCAGATTCCTTCTGGACCAAATACATCGGGCTGCCGACCACATTACCGTAAATTCACACCACCAGCGACTGCTCATGCAACATACATTTCCATGGATGTGCGGGAAGCTTTCCACCATCTATAACGGCGTTGACCTAGAGGCATTCCAACCCTCTGCAATCCCTCGGATTCCGGGGAAACGATGCCTGGAATTGCTGACCCTCAGCTCCGTTGTGCCCAAGAAGAACGCTATTGGCCTGGTTCGCGCTTTGGCTGCCTACCGGGATGCTTACGGCGGCAAGTGCACCGTACGCTGGGCAGGAAAGGTTACCCTGGATGAGGCTTCTCAACGGGAATTTCAAGGGGCCTGCCTCCTGCTCAAGGAGTTTTCCCTGGATAGTCAATGGGAGTGGTTGGGTGAACGCAGGGATGCGGCTGCCCTGCTGCAGCAATGTGATGCCCTGATCCATCCATCGTTTTTCGAAGGCTTGCCGAATGCAGTCTGCGAGGCGTTGGCAAGTGGACGACCGGCCCTGGTGAGCGACATTTGCGATAATGCTCGCCTAGTGCAAGAGAAGGTGACCGGCTTCCTCTTCGATCCAGCCGATCCGGGCGACATAGCGCGTGCCATCCATGAGTTGAGCCAGCTCTCCGATGGGCAACGCCTTCAAATGGGACGGATGGGTCGCTCCTTTGCAGGGAGAGAGCTGTCCTTGGAGGCTTACAGCGAAAGTTACGAGAAGCTATTTGCAGGCCTAGTTCTGTGAGATCTGCGGGGTTGTTCGAATCTACATTGCCCCAAGCCTTCGCAAATGGAGGATCTTAAGGCGCTGGCCAAGAGTGTTATGTCGAATTTTGACGTCATTAAGAAACAGTTTCTTGCGTATGGTGCAGTTGGTCTATTGGGAACAGCGATTCATTTTCTCGTGTTCGTATTGATTTACCAACTTACAAGGATCCCCACTTCGGGCTGGACACCTCCCGTCAAATCTTCTATGGTAGGCTACCGTGGGAGATCGGACAGGCACTTCCGCAACGAGAGGAGGGCTTCGGAAACACCTGGGTGCTGATGCGCTGATCGCGGCATTGCATCCATGTTTCGAGGCCGTTAGGGACCCCAGTAAGGGGCATCCCCAAATCTCTCTCCATGATGTGCTCATGTCAGCATTCGCCATATTTTCTCTAAAAGACCCATCCTTGCTCCAGTTCGAGCGCAGAAGAATGGCCGAGGAACATAACCTGAGATCCATCTATCACGTCAAGAACTTCCCCTGCGATACCCAGGTGCGCGAGCGGCTCGACGAGATCCATCCCGACTCCGTCCGTTCGGCTTACAAAGCCATATTCCGAAGCGCCCAGCGAGGCAAAGTGCTTGAGCCAATGGTCTTCATGGAAGACTGCTGCCTCGTTTCCGTTGATGGGACCGGCTATTTCTCTTCAACGAAACTTAAGTCCCCGGCCTGCCTGGAAAAGAAATGCTCGAAAACCGGCAATATGATTTACCATCTCCAAGCGTTGGGAGCGGTCATGGTACATCCTGACCGCAAGGATGTGATCC
>CAZDKX010000240.1:0-7737 GCA_964505935.1 uncultured Syntrophobacteraceae bacterium | reverse complement strand
GGTCGGCAGGTTCAAATCGAGCGCCACCAGAATATCCACCGGCCACTTCCGGGCAAACTCATACGAGAGGTTCAGTTTGGTATCGAGCATGGCTCCCAGAGAGGTACTGCCCGAGCCGGATGGGAAGAAGCTCGTATAAGCGCCCCCTGCCACGACCTTGAAGCCGAAGTCATGGTACCTCACACCGCTGACGATAGGGAAATAGATCTGCGTCCCCGCCTCCCCGTTAGGACTGTTCCACCAGTCCGTATGAAAGCCTGTCTGGAATTCAACCTCTTGTGCGGCACTCACCCCCATGCCAACTACCCCGACCCCGATCAAAACCACCAGAATTGCTATGACTTTCTTCATGGCCTTGCCCCCCTCTCGCCTGATCAATCGTCACTCAGCTCCCTGCCAGCCATTTCAACGGCCCTACCGGCAACACACCCCTCTCCCTCCCTACTGACGTATCGGCACTGACGTCGGCTGGGAGATGGGGGCTTGCGGGCTAGGCTCCGGCGTTGGCGGCTGAGAAGTCTCCATTCTCTTAACGTCGTCGGGCTGCACCTGCCTCTTGGTGGAATCATGCGGAGTCAGCTGATTGGTGAGGGAAGTCTGGTCCCTGAGCGAGCGCAGCAGGTTGATGCTCTTATCACCGCCGGGCGCAAGCATGCCGCGCAATTCATCAAGCGTATTGCGGGCCAGGCCGAAATTGGCATCCTGTTTGATGGCGCTCTCACAGGCCTTGGAAGCCTCCTCGTAGGCTTTGCGGTCGCTCAGATCGATGCACTTGGAGAAGTCAAAGAGCGCCTTGACGTTGACGGTAAGCGGCTTTTTCAGCTCGATTTCTTCCTGCGGGGTGGGCACAATCTTAAGAAACTTGATAATTCCCAACACCAGGTCCTTCTCCATGCGAAGGAACTCCTCGAGGACCCCTTCGGCATCCGCTTGGCCGGTGACCTGTGACGTGGGAACATCCAAAACGCTGGACTTGATCTGCAGGGGGCTGGGCTTGCCGCCCAGAAAGTTCCCTCCCACCAGCCACTGTGCTCCCAGCAACCGGCCCATGCGGGGAGCCGTGTTTTCGCTCACCAGGCCGGCGACTCCCAACTTCAATTCCTCCGCCAGGGCCTGCAGGCGAACACGCTCGACCACCGTCAGGCTCTTAACCTTGGCAAGGTCGGTGATGAGCATGACGGTGAGTCCCTTCTGGAGCGGGTCCAGATCAGGCTGACCGGTACGATTGAAAAAATACAGGACACCCACCGTATTGGCGGCCGCGACGGTCTTGAGCGCTTTTTCCTGCGCCACGGCCTGCTTGGCCCAGGATCGATCGTCATCGGTCACTACCTGCCGGCCCCAGGCAGGGCTGAAAGCGGCAGTCGCGACGAATGCCAGAATAACCACAACCAGCAGCTTTTGGTTTTTCATTTCATAGCCCCCCTCTTTTCTGGTTCAAAACGGCCACCGTCTGAAAAACTTTCGATGATAAGCTTCCGTGTTGCCTAAGTTGTCGGCATGTAGCCGCCGCTCGGCGGCATTGCAGTGAGAATGGCTGAGAGTTGCTGTGACTTGAGCCCGGTGCTGATGGCTCCGAGCTGACATTCTATTCCTAGCCGTCAGGCAGATTCCTTGTCAAGGAGAAAGAAGAGGGCAAAATCGATCATTTCTGAAGAAAGGAAGCAGCAGGCAACCACCGCTCGATGCGATCGAAAGCGTTGTTGATCTCCGCGTCCGCGCCGCCGAAGGAAAGGCGGATATGGTTTTCTCCGGTGGGGCCGAAGGCCGCTCCGGGGATGGAGATGACGCGAGCCTCGTGCAGCAGGCGCAGGGCAAAGGTCATGGAATCGACGCCGGGAACCCGGTAGCGTGCCATCAGATAGTAGGCTCCCTGCGGCGTCACATAGCCAAAGAATGTTTTCAGCCGATCCAGCCGCTCACAGACCAAGTCCCGACGCCGCTGCAGCACGGCTTTTATGGCCGCAACACATTCCTGCGGGCCCTGGAGGGCCGCCAGCGCGGCATGCTGCGAGAGGCTCGGGGCACAGATGGCCACGGCGTCATGGATCTTCATGAGCTGATCCAGAATCCTTCCCGGCGCGTACACATACCCCACGCGCCAGCCGGTCATGGCGTACTTCTTGGAAAAACTGAAGGTCGCAATCGTCTGGTCAGCCAGCTCGGGCAGGGTGGTGAGGCTAAAAGGTGATTTTCCATCATAGACCAGAAAATCATAGGTTTCATCGCAGATGACAAAAAGGTTATGAGCGACCGCGAGGTCGGCCAGGGCTCGCAGGTCGGCCTCCGCGAAGTTGGCCCCCGTCGGATTGTGAGGATTGCAGAGAATGATCGCTTTGGTCCGAGGCGTCACCGCTCGGCGCAGGCCCTCCACATCAAGCTGCCAGGAGCTTTCATGCAGCGGGACAAAGATGGGCACCCCTTCGGCCAGCAGCACCTGCTCGATGTGGGACGCATAATTCGGTGACGGCAACAGCACCTCATCCCCTCGGTCCACCACCGTGAGCACGGCTGCCGACAGCGCCTCCATGGCACCCACGGTCACGCAGATTTCCTGGTCTGGATCAACCTGGCGCCCGATTTGGCGGCTCAACGGCCCGGCAATGGCCTCCCTGAGTTCGGGCAGGCCCGGACCCAAAGTATACTTGCCGCTGTCCGGGTCGTCCCGCATCCGCCGGGCAACCGCCTCGACAATGTGCGGGGGAGTGGGAAACGACGGAATACCTTGCCCCAGCGAAACACATCCGCCCACCTTGCTGGCAATCAGCGGCATCTCCTTGATGGCGGAAATCGTAATCTGAGCCACCCGCCGACTGATGCCCCCGGTTTCGTAGACCTTGCCGGATGCCACCAAGGCGGAACGTGTTGAAGTCATTGCTCATTCCTCACAACTGACCAGTGGCTATCGCTCTTCTCACCCTTCACCCTTCACTCTTCACCCTTCACTCTTCACCCTTCATCCCTAAAACACTTTCCACGGATTGAGGATCAGGTTGGGATCGAAAGTGCGCTTGATCGCCTGCTGGAGGCGGATGCTTTCCGGAGAAAGTTCGAGGGGCAGCAGGTGCTTCTTCACGAAGCCGATCCCGTGCTCCCCGGAGATTGTGCCCCCCATGGCCAGCACCAGCTTCAGGACCGCTTCAATGCCCTGTTCGATGCGCTCGAGGTGGTCGCGGCTGCCGGCGGTGATATTCAGATGGATGTTGCCGTCCCCGGCATGGCCGAAGGAATAGATCTTCATCCCAAAAACCTGAGCCAAACCGGGCAACTCTTCGACAAACTCGGCGATGCGGCCGATGGGCACCACCACATCCTCGGGAATATAGAGGCCGGCCTGTTCCTCGATGCGAAGTGAAACCTGGCGGCGGACTTCCCACATTTGAGCACGCTTGTGGGAGTCGGGCGCAAGAAAGACGTCAACGGCTTCGTGTTCCAGGCAGATTTCACCCATCTGCTCGATTTCGCGTTCGATGACGCCGGGGGTGCCGTCGGTTTCGATGAGCAGAAACGCCTTGCTGTCTTTCACCCCTGCGAACGGCAGGAGGTCACCCACCAGCTCCAGGCACTGGTTGTCCATGAATTCGAGGGCCGATGGCAGATGCCCTGACGTCAGAAGCGCCGTGACCGCCCGCATGGGCGAGCGCAGGTCCGCAAAGAGCGCCACCAGGGTGGTCACGGCCGGCGGCAGCGGCACCAGCTTCACGATGAGTTTGGTGATGATGCCGAGCGTCCCTTCGGAGCCGGTCAGCAACTGCACCAGATCGTAGCCCACCACGCCCTTGCGCGTCTGAACGCCAGCCTGAATGATTTCTCCCGAGGGCAGTACGACTTCGAGGCCCAGAATGTAATGGCGGGTCGTCCCGTATTTGAGGCAGGAAGCCCCGCCGGCATTGGTGGCCGCGTTGCCGCCGATGGAGCAGGTATCGACACTGGCAGGGTCGGGCGGATAGAAAAGACCTTTGCTCTGGGCCGCCTTCTTCAAATCTCCAGTGATAACCCCGGGCTCCACCACGGCGATCAGGTTTTCGGGATCGACGGTGAGGATGCGATTCATCCTGGCGAGGGAAAGGAGCACCCCCCCGGCCACCGCCACCGCGCCCCCGGTCAAGCCGGTCCCGAGTCCCCGCGGGGTCACGGGAAAGCGATGAGCGTTGGCCAGACGGAGGAGCGCCTGCACCTCATGGGCGGTGGCCGCTTCGACCACCACCTCGGGAAGGCGATGAAGTTCCGTGGCGTCTTTGGCAAAGGGCTCCAGCTTGTCGGGCTCGGCCGTGACCATACCCTCCCGGATGACTTCGCGAATACGCGTAACCAGTTCCGGCGTGAGCGGAGCATAAGCTGGGGGTGTCGAGTCCAAAGTCTACATCCTGTGCTGTTCAAAGCCCGGGAGGCTGAGACGCTCTTCAAGCAAACCCAGGCCCCAGCTGGCAACGGAAACCAGGCCCAGATAGAAGACACCCACCATGAGGAAGACTTCCGTGTAGCGGAAGGTGTTGGAAGCCAGGATTTTGGCTTCACCGGTCAATTCGATACAGGTGATCATATAGGCCAGGGACGAGTACTTGATGAGATAGATGATTTCATTGCCGCATCCCGGCAGCGCCCGACGCAGCGCCTGGGGGAGAATGACTGACACCACCATCTGCGTCTTGGTGAAACCCAGGGCTTGCGCCGCGAGCATTTGCCCCCTTTTGATGGAAAGCAGCGCACCTCGAACATATTCGGAATGATAGGCACCGCTGCAAAGGGAAAAGCCCACAACTGAAGCCACAAAAGGCGAGAGATACACGCCGAAATAAGGCAGACCGAAGTACCAGATGAACAGCTGGACCACCAGAGGAATGCCGCGGAACAGCACAACATAAAGATCCGCCAACCCGGCAACCAGGCGCCCACCATAGATCCGCAGTGAGCCCACCAGAACGCCGAGGGCCAGCCCCAGGACCGCCGACGGCACAATCAACTGGATACTGATTCTGAGCCCCCTCCAAAAAGCCGGGAGGATTTCACTCTGGATAAATGCGAACTCGTCCATGCAGCCTGATTTCCACTAATCCCCAGTCCCCAGCCCTGCTTGTTGGGTTTCGTTACCACTCAACCCAACCTACCGTGCTACCCCTCACCCATTACCCATTACCCATTACCCATCCTCAAAACGATTCCCCATAGAGTTCGGTGATTTTTGAGCAAAACTCTCGGGTACGGGCACTCACCGCATCCGAAAACATCTTTTCCGGCGTGCCCTGTTCGAGGATCTGCCCCTCGACCATGAAGACGATCTCATCCGCCAGGGCTCGCGAAAACCCGATCTGGTGGGTCGCCATGATCATGGTCATGCCGTTGGCAACCAAGTCGCGAATCACCGCCAGCACCTCCCCGATCAGTTCGGGATCGAGGGCCGAGGTCGGTTCATCGAGGAGCATGACCTTGGGGTCCATGGCCAAAGCGCGGGCGATGGAGACCCGTTGTTTCTGCCCACCGGAGAGCTCTGCCGGATAGTGATGGGCATGCCCCCTCAGGCCAACCCTTTCCAGTTCCGCCATGGCCCGCTCGCCGGCCTCCTGCTTACTCATGCCTCGTACCCGAACGAGCGCGATCTTGATATTTTCGACGGCTGTCAGGTGGTCGAAGAGATTGAAATCCTGGAAGATCATCCCCACCTGCTGGCGGTAGAGGTAGAGGTCGCGTTTGCGATGGCAGCTCACCTTGTGGCCCTCAAGCCAGATTGCGCCCTCTTCGGGGGTTACGAGGAAGTTGATACACTGCAGCAGGGTGCTCTTTCCCGCCCCCGAAGGCCCGATCAGCACCTTCAGCTGACCTTTGCAGATAGACAGCGAAACCCCCTTGAGGACCTCTCTCGGGCCAAAAGCCTTTCTGATGTTTTCGACTCTCAGGATGGGCCCTGGAGGCATCGTCTGTCCTTCTTGCTGCTCAGTGATGGGCATACCCGCGAATCCGGACCTTCTCCTCCAACATCCGTAAGGCTTTGACGCCGACGAAGGTCAGCACCAGATAGATCAAGCCTGCCAGGATATAGAGGGGCAAATGTTGATAGGTGCGGGTCGCCACGAAATGCGTGCGAGCCATGATTTCCGGAACGCCCAGGGCAAACGTGACGGCCGAGTCTTTCAAGACAATGGAATACTCATTGGACCAACCGGGAATGGCAAGACGCAGGGCCTGCGGCAAAATGATATGCAGCACCGCCTGGATGTCGCTCATGCCCAGGGCCCGAGCTGCCCGGAACTGCCCTTCCGGGAGCGACACAATGGCCCCGCGGATGATCTGAGACTGGTAGGCACCACTGATCATGCCCAGCACCATAACGGCGACGGTGAAGGCTGAAAGATTGATCTCGAGCATCGAAAACAGCCCGAAGTAGAAGAGAAAGAGCAGCACCAGCAGAGGCACGCCGCGAAAAAACCAGACGTAGAGGCCGATAATCCGCCTCACCACTGGGTCCCCATACACCTGGCCCACCGCCAGCGGAATGCCAACCACGAGCCCCAGCCCCATTGCCCCCAGCACCACCAGGATGGTGACCACGGAACCTCCCACCATATAGGGGAGGACGTTCAAGATGGCTGCCAAACCTTCTGACATGCGGTTCCTGCGCCTAGAGTCTTTTGGTGCTGAGTGCTGAAGGGAGAGAAAAAAACTGGAAGGCTGCGGGGAGGCCCCCGAAGCCTTCCAGAACTCATTCTTAGCTCAGACGACAAAGAAGCGTGTTGGTTAGAGCTCGTATTTCTTCTTGAGCTCCTCCCATACCGGGGAAGCCATGATCTTTTTGAGACCTTCATTAAACTTGTTCATGAGCTCGGTATCTTCCTTGCGGAAGGCATAACCGAACTGCTCATCCGGCATGCCGAAACCGCCAATGATCGCAACGGTCTTCTTCTTGCTCACGGCGTCCTTGGCCGGCGCATCATCCATGGCGGCCGCCACAATCCGCCCGTTGATGACATCTTCAACCGCCAGCGGAGCGGAATCATACTGGACCAGTTCGAACTTCTTGCCTTCCTTCTTAATCAGGTTGTCTTCGATCCATTTGGCTTCCGTCGTTCCCCGCTGCACGCCGATCTTATTGCCGCCGCTCATGGCCTTTTCCGGCGTCATCCCGGCATCGGCCTTCGCCACCAGCACCTGTTTGATCACCCAGTAAGGAATGGAAAAGTTGACCTTCTCCTTGCGGGCATCGTTGATGCTCATGCCCGAGGCAATCAGATCGATCTTCTTGGTGTTGAGGCTGGGAATGATGCCGTCCCAGTCCATGGGCTTATGTTCCACCTTGAAATTGTATTCCTTGGCAATCCAATCCACAACAGCCACGTCAAAACCGTCCGGCTTGCCCGTCTTATCGACAAAGGCAAAAGGAGGAAAATTGGCATCGATTCCATTGACAATGACTTTTTCCTGAGCCATGCTCGAAGGCGCATTGCCCGCCAGCAACCACACAAACACCAGCAACACCAGCCACCATGCCTTTTTCATGTTTTCCCTCTCCTCTCTGATTGTCCGACCTTACTCACCCACCCGCATCCAGACCCCTCTGCTGAACCCATCCGTCACGCCTGGACAGACGAAGCCTCAACCCGACTTCGAGACAGAACGACAGCAAAGGTACCAAATGGCCTTACCCGGATCAAGCACAAATGCGCCGGCTCAAACGTCTTTCAATCTTGCGGGTTGCGGGTTGCCCCCCATTCCGCCCTCCGCCCTTCACTCTTCACTCTTCAC
>CAZDKX010000239.1:6495-7923 GCA_964505935.1 uncultured Syntrophobacteraceae bacterium | reverse complement strand
TTTAGGATATTGTATCGCTCCCGAGACAACCCCTGATTTTGTGTCGGGATAGTTTACAGTCTTTTCTGGCATCATTCGATTGTGGATACCTCGCGTGAGGGCTGTAGTATTGGAATGTTCAATGTATTATCAATATGTTGAACGCACAGGAGAATTAAAATAGGGGAACTTTTGGAGTGTGGCATTTGTCTTGCTATGTTTAACAGCGGAACCGGGAATAAAGTGAATGGATGCAGACGTTCCCAATCGCTAATCAAGATTGGTCAAGGAGGATTTGAAATGAAGAAGGTTTTGATGGCAACGGTTTTGATTTTGGGTCTCTTGGGAGTTGGAGTAGGAGTGGCATCAGCCACTCTCATATTTGATTTGGAGAATGATGGTGTTAGCCCAGCATCCAACAACTATGGAACGATTGCTTTGACCCTAAATGCCGACAAGTCGATCACAGTGGCGGTGTCCATGGCTACGAATTACCGCTTAGGTCTGGACTTCGCTTTCAACTATGAGGGAACTGTCCCTGTAAGCATCGGCAGCATCTCGTGGACTAGTGATAGTTCCAACGCTAACGGTTGGTCAGCATATGCTGGTACTCCCCATATGGACGGGTTTGGTAATTTCGATGCTGGCCTCACGACGCCGAACGGGAATGACAATCATCAATACAAGACACTATCGTTTACGGTTTCCCGGTCGGGCGGTTTTTCTAGTCTTTCCGAGCTGGAGGAACTTAGTACAAACGGTAGTATGACAGCATATTTTTCTACCCATGTGTACCCAATAGCCACAAACGGTTCAACCGGATACATCGGGGTTTCTACCGTTCCTGTTCCCGAACCCGGCACCCTCCTTCTCCTCGGCGCCGGCTTGACTGGGCTTTACGGCTACAGGCTGAGGAAACGGGGTAAGAAGTAGTTCTTGGAATGGGCCTGCTCGATCGGGCAATCCCAAGTTTGCCAACGTTCCAGCAGAGGCAGGGTTCTTCCGAGCCCTGCCTTTTTGCCGCTTTCCCCCTTCAGGAGCAAAACGACTTGAACCCCGGAAACCCCGCCGACCGCCGCAAGCATCCCCGCCATGCGCTGAAGACGGATGTCTTCCTCGTCTTCAGGCCGGCTTTCGACCGGTTGGGGACGCTCAAGGATGTCAGCATGGGGGGGGCGGCTTTCGAGTATTCGGTCTTTGACCACCATCGGGAGGTTGCGGAGGCGCGGGAGGTCGATATTTTTTCGTCGCGGCCGGACCATTTCATGCTGCGGCAGGTGCCGTGCCGGGTGGTCTACGACGTACAGCTGGAACAGCCAAGCCTGAGCGACATCGAGACCCGGCGCTGCGGCATCCGGTTCGGTCGCCTTTCCACTCCCCAGCGCAAACAACTGAAGGAACTGATCGCCAGCCACTCAGCTCGGCCCCTGCCCGAATCCTATACAGCCG
>CAZDKX010000239.1:0-6395 GCA_964505935.1 uncultured Syntrophobacteraceae bacterium | reverse complement strand
ATGGCGGAAGAATCCCAGTACTTCATGGACCTTCCTCCCTCTCCTGGAGAAGCGCCTGCAGGACGCCCTTCCCTGCTGGGAGCGCTTCTCTTCCTTCGAAGAAAGCTGCCGGAAGGTCCCTCTTTCTGGGTGGTGTGATCAGTCCGAGACGCACCGCTTCCAAGACCCACGACGCCTCTTTATCCGTCTCGGAGGACGTTGCGACATGGACGATTCTGGCTACCGGCGTATTACGGTCCATGATTTCAACTTCTTCGCCGCCGCGAACCAATCTGATGAAATGGCTCAAACGGTTCTTTGTCTCCGACACGCTCACACGGATCATCCGGGTGCCCTCGTAATTTGGGGTCATTATGACTATCGCCACCGATCTATACTAGCCAGATGCCGTCATTCGGTCAAGGAGCGTGCAGCCTTCAGCCTGCGGAGCATACCGCGCACGGCATCAGTTCCGGGGTTTGTCCCTGAAGGTTTCGCGGGAATGTCGTCCGGCGCGAAGGGTCACTTTATTTTGTGACAATGTTCTGAGGAGTGGTAAACGAGCTATCGCAACCGATTCAGGAGCTTATTATGGTCCTCGTGGGAACCGTCCAAAACCAGACGAGATTATCACCCTCCCGCCAGGCAATTGCCCTATAGTGCAAACCAATGTCGACAGTCCAAACAGCTCCCTTCTGAGCAAAAGCTGATGACGGATGAAAAGGGTCAGAGCGGAAGAGAGCGAATTTCTTATCGGCCAGTTCTTGGATTTGTTTGGGTGGAAGACAGCAGCACTTTCAGAAATCGGGGTGGATGTGCGACATCAGACCCATTTTCGGCAGCGGCCAGCTTTATAGTCTTTTCTGATCTTGTCGAGCAGCGAGGCACCCGCACCAGCTTCGGCAAAGTCTCGCTCAATTTCCAGATCCCAGGCGGACTTGTCAACTTCAAGGAACCATGTCAGCAACGAAGCCCTCTCTTCTGCAGGCATGGCGAGGATCCCCTCCTGGATCTGAGCTCTTGTAACTGAAGTCTTCTCCATTATTCCCTCGATTGATTGTCGATCATTATCACCTGTCTCGCAAGAAGCCTATACACAGGATCGGCCACCGCGGATTTCAACAGCTCAGGCCACAGGCGAACAATATTTGTCCGTGACATCCAGACCGACTCGGTTTTCAAAACCGAGTCGGTCTCCCAATCGTGGACGATTCTTTGTTGCCAGGCACCTTATACCGCCATCATGCTTTAGTCTCATAAGGCATTCCGGTCCACCCCGTTTCTCAATATAGCCGTTTCCCTCTCCTCCTTCGAGCAGTTCCTTTCTCGCACCCCTTGGCTTGGGGTGTTACCGGCCACCTGACACTTTGGCTCAGGGCGGGTGTCGTCTCGGCAGCAGTCGAGGGAATCCCCTCCACCCTCATCCCTGGTCGCAATGCCTTAAGCACAGCTCCACACAAATAGGTGTCCACTTGCCGTTCGTCATACCGGCGAGAGTCGGTATCCAGGCAATGTATGGATTCCGGCTAGAAGCATGCCGGAATGACGGTTGTCGAATCCTGGGGGGCCTGGCGGTTTTTCACGCTAATCCGCGATGAGCCGTCTTCTTCATCTCCCTGACATTTCCGGGCAGCGGCGGTGCCGTTTCCCGACACCAACGGAGGGAATTCCCTGCGCCCCGATCGCCCGCCACCTTCGGGCAAACCCTCAGCCGGCCTGCTTCCGGCCCTTCTCCGTGCTCCCCCTGCGGGGGGTTTTCGCGGATGGTACTGATGGTGCACCCAAGCCGTCGCGACGTTGTGACAGCCTGGATCCCCCAGGAGCAAGGCGGCTTGGTGAGCGCCTCCCGGCAAGACGAGGCCACAGGAAAGGAAGGAGACGATGATGGTGTTGGGGAAAAAGCTGGCGGTTTGGGGGTTGATCGTTTGCCTGGTGACACTATTTGCCGGCGGCGCAGCTTTCGCCGATGAGCTGGCTGACGTGCAGCAGCGAATCAAGGACAAAAGTTTGAAGTGGGTTGCCAAGCCCCATGCCAACCCCGAACAGAAGGGACTCGGCCTGATCAAGGACGGGTAGACCAGCGAGGCCCCCCCGGCGGTGCGGGAAAGCCAGAGGCTGCTGGGCCTGGCGCCGGCTTCACGATCACCAAATAGCCTCAGCACGCAAAGGAGGGGGGTTGAGAAGGGGGGCGTCGGCCCCCTTCTCTTTTTTCATCCACGAAGACACACGAAGGAGCTCATGTCGCTTTGGGACATCCGGAGATACATGAAAAAGGCCGTGTGTCGGATATCCTTACAAACACCGGGACGGCGGGAGCCCCGGGAGCAATTTGATATTGCGTATTGTTATTAATCACTTATGGCGACCTACAGGAGAAATGTTGTGGAACCATTTCTAACCTGTCGGTAATCTTTACAATTGTGATTTCTGTAGCAGTATTTCTCAACTAATTAATAGTATTTCATTTTTTGCCTCAACCCGGAGGCAGGCGCTGATTTAGCGTCGGAATTCTTTACAACTTCGGTCATCCTTGAAGCACCCTCCCCGTCTCCCGGTGGGGTTTTAGCGAAGAATGTTACCTTGTGATTTCCAAGCGTTATACAACAACCATGCAACGCTTATTCCCTATGGCACCCTTATTGCTCACCTTTAACACGACGCGCACTGTTCCGATTCACGATCTTTCATCTCACGCCCCTTCATCTCAGTGGCGGCAGGCACGGACCTTGTTTTGAGGGAAGAAGGAGAATTCTGTGAGAAAATCCCTTGCCGTTATTGTGTTTCTGATCGTTGTGGGGCTTGCCGGGAATGCCCGGTCGGTCCCCATCCTGCAGGTGGGTGCCCCCGGGGCCTCGGAGGAGGGTACCTATGCCGATTACCAGAAGGCCCCGACCCTGCCGTCCGCAGGGGAAGAAACCGCCCTTACCTCCGGCAACATCCTCTACGTGGGGGGCCTTGTTGGGGGGGACACTCTTCACCTGGGTGGTGGGCAGTACTCCGCGGATTGGACCAAAGCAAAGAAAGATTCATCTTCTACTGTGCCGACTGCTTTCGATGGTCACGGGGCGATATTGGTGGCTTCCGTGCCGGAGGGCACCCTGGATCTTGCCTCGCTGAAGATCAACGGGACCTCGGCTTTTTACCGTTCGGCCACCGATAGTCATTTCCCCAACAACCACGATCCTTTGAAGGCTAAGACCTCCGATTTTCTGTTTTTCGACATTGGGGACTTTTCCAGATCAACTGCTGTTCCAGACTTTGACGAGGAAACGGAGCGATCCGCTCATGGGAAGGGTGAGGGGGAAATCAAAACTCTGACCCTGAGCGGCATGGACAGCCTGGCTTGGATCCATTTCGATGTGATGGCACTGGCGACGGATGCGAAGGGCAAGACCAAGGTCGTCTTCAATCCCGGTTCGCACGATGTATCCTGGCACCCCGCGAGCAATGTCTCAGCTCCCGCGTCAATTACCGTCCTCGTACCCGAAACTGCCACCGTGTTCCTGCTGGGCCTGGGGCTGCTTGGGCTATACGGCTACCGGCTGAGAAGACGCAGGAATGCCTAATACAGCACAGTGAAAGCCATCAACCCGTCCTATCCAATCCCCTCCCTTGGTAGGAGGGGCAAGGGGAGGAGAAATCAGGGTGCTTTCCGGATGGACACCAGCTGGCACTACTGGATTCCGGCTGGAAGCATGCCGGAATGACGGTTGTCAAATCCTGGCGGGCCTGCCGGTTTACCGCCCCGATGCGCGAGGAGCCGTTTTTTCTTCGTGTGTCTTCGTGTGACTTCGTGGATACCGCCTTTTTCATCACTTCGTGGATACCGCTTTTTTCATGACTTCGTGGACGCTTTTCCTTTTCCTCACCCGTGGAGCACCCCGGCTTTGCGCTGGAGCAGCTCCCAGTCCTGATTGACCATCTCCTGGATTTGATCGAGATCGCTTTCGGTGAGGTGTTTGAAGCGCCCCTGGAGGTGGAAGTATTCCCTCACGAGGTAGCCGCGGGGCGTGAAATTGATGGTGTAGCGCACCCCGTCTTCGACTTCGTAGAGGGGGAAGATATTGGTCTGGACGGCCATGCGGGCGATTTTGATCGCCATTTCGGAGGGCATGCGCCAGCCGGTGGGGCAGCTGGCGTAGATATGAAGGAAGCGCGACCCCTTGGTGGCGCGGGCTTTCTTCACCTTGCGCACCAGGTCTTCGGGGTAGGCGATGCTGGCCGTGGCGGCGTACGGAATGCGGTGGGCCACCAGGGCTTCCACCATATTCTTCTTGCGCAGGTGTTTCCACTCCCGGTTGGGCGTGGTGGTGGTCCAGGCGCCGTAGGGGGTCGAGGAGCTCCGCTGCACGCCGGTGTTCATGTAGGCTTCGTTGTCGTAGCAGACGTAGAGGAAATCTTCATTGCGCTCGACCGCGCCGCTCAGGGCCTGGAAGCCGATATCGAAGGTGCCGCCGTCGCCGGCCCAGGTCACGACGGTGGTTTGGGTATCACCCTGCATATCGAGAGCGGCACGAACCCCGCTGGCCACGGCGCCCCCGGTCTCGAACGCCGTGTGGATCACCGGGACCTGGAGGCTCGTCTGGGGATAGGGACCGGCGATAATCGACCAGCAGCAGGCGGGGATGACCATCACGGTCTTTTCTTCGAGGGCTTTGAGGACAAAGCGCATGGCAATGGCCGCGCCGCAGCCGGGGCAGCCCACATGTCCCGGATACATATAGTCATGGTCAACGATTTCCAGCTGCATGCTCCACCTCTTGAAGGCCCACCCAAATGCTTTCCTCGCTTGGGGAAGGGTGGTTTCTGGTGTGCCGGTAGATCTCTTCGAGGGTACCGGTGTTGACGTCACGCCCGCCGAGGCCGGCCACAAAACCGAAGACCGGCGGTGGGTGAGGAATGCCGCAGAGGGCCGCCCGCACCTCCTGGGCAAAAATACCGCTCGCACCGAACGAGTAGTTGCGGTCGATCACGGCCACCTTTTGCGCGCCGCCGAGAACCTGGCGCACGGCGGCGACGGGAAAGGGACGAAAGAGCTTCATCTTGAGCACGCCAACGCGTTCGCCCTGGGACCGCAAGTCGGCGATCACCTGCCGGGCGGTGCTGGTGACGGTCCCGGAGGTGACCAGAATGATGGCCGCATCCTCGCACTGGACAGCCTCTACGGCCCCCGCCCGGCGGCCGAAGAGATGCTCGAAATCCGCCGCAATCTCGGCGTAGGCGGCGAAGGTCGCCTCCATCGCTTCGTGCATGCTGTAGCGCATTTCCATATAAACGTTGGGAGGAGCCATCTGGCTGAGGCTGCAGGGGTTTTCCGGGGTCAGGGCGATGCGGGGCTGAAAAGGCGGCAGGAAACGGTCCACGGCTTCCTGCTCGGGAACGTCGGCAGGTTCGAAGGTATGGGAGAGAAAGAAGGCATCGAGCACCACCATCACCGGCAGGTTCACGCTTTCCGCCAGGCGGAAGGCCTGGAGGGTGCTGTCGAGCGTTTCCTGGACGCTTTCACAGTAGAGGTGGATCCATCCGGTATCGCGCTGGGCCAGGCTGTCGGTCTGATCGGCCCAGATGTTCCAGCCGGGGGCGAGCGCCCGGTTGACGTTGGCCATCACGATCGGCAGACGGGCGGCCGAAGCCCAGTGCAGCAGTTCGTGCATCAACGCCAGCCCCTGCGAGGAAGTGGCGGTGAAGGTGCGCACGCCCATGCTCGAAGCCCCGATCAAGGCCGCCAGCGCCGAATGCTCACTCTCCACCCGCAGAAAGCGGGCCTCGAGCTTGCCGTCGGCGCAATACTCCGCCAGGCGCTCCACAATGTGGGTCTGGGGGGTGATCGGGTAGGCGGAAATCACCTGCGCCCTGGCCAGCCTCACCCCCTCAGCCACCGCATCACTGCCTTCCAAAACGCGCTTCATGTGTTGCTCCTCAAACGCTGACGAACCGAAAAAAGCGAATATCCAACACCCAACAAGAAATTTCCAATGATGAAGCGAACCTAGAAGCGAATATCCAACACCCAACAAGAAATTTCCAATGACCAAGTATTGCTCGGGTTAGGCCAGGGAGCCGCGTTGATTATTCCCCCGGACGACATGAATTACTCGCACCTTCCTTCCCGCTGCTTCATTCCTTCATCATTCTGCGGTTTCTTGTTCGTTATTCTGCGGTTCGCCTTTTCCGCTCGCTCCCAAGCTCCAGCTTGGGAAAGTATCTCGGAAGCTCCAGCTTCCAGTGGCCACGAGTCACGCCAAGCTGGAGCTTGGCTGACCAGGGTCCCCAAGCCGGAGCTTGGGAACCAGCAAATATCCAACACCCAAGAAGAAATTTCCAATGATGAAGCGAACCTAGAAGCGAATATCCAATATCGAACAAGAAATTTCCAATGACCAAGTATTGCTCGGGTTAGGCCAGGGAGCCGCGTT
>CAZDKX010000238.1:0-7996 GCA_964505935.1 uncultured Syntrophobacteraceae bacterium | reverse complement strand
GGGAGATGCCGAATCAGGAACGGTCGCCGTGGACACCCTCATCTACTTGACCAACGACAATTTCGTGGGCGTGAACTTGAAGTGCTCCTGGGTCGATGAGAATCAGACCATCACGCCTTTCAATGTGGACTTGCCGGCGAACGTGCCGCTGGCCTTCTCCGCCTGGACGGGGTTGCCGTTATCCGGGTCGGAGTCGTTTCCCGCCTTAAAAGGGAACGGCCAGCTGCTGTGCTGGGCGGTCGATACCAGCTACTATGCCCAGATTCAGTTCAACCATCTCTACGGCACCGCCATCATTCAGTATAGCGCGGCTGCCGGCTTCGATCCCAGTCCGGTCCCAGCAGCGGTGTCTTATAATGCCTGGGCCTTCAAAGCTCTGAAAGGTCCCGGACCCGCGAACGGTGGCACCGCCGGACTGCTGCCGCTCGATGGGAAAAGCTATGATGCCTGCCCTTCGTACCTGGTTGCCAACTATACCCCCGGCGAGAAACTGATGGAAACGTTGCCGGTGCAGGCCGAACTGACGCTTTCCCCGTGCCGGCAGGACTTGCGCAAGGACCGCACGCCGACCTGCACCAGAGCGAAGTTCGATATCTGGGATGCGACGCGCGTGAAGTATACGGGGGCCTATCAATGCCTGGCCGACTGGTATGAGGGATTTCTCGAAAAGATGGGCAACGACCCGAGCCAAAAAGGCCCAGGATATGGCGGAGTGAAATTCACCTTTGGGGGTTACAATCTCAGGTCCGCAGCGGCTCGCTTTCGGGTGATGGGCATGGCGGGCAGTACGGTCTGCAACAGTACCGTGGGCTGCCCGGCGGGCTCCCAGGTTGCTGCTCCCTTCGTCGGGACCTTGACCTATCAGCTGCAATTTCCTGAAAGCACCCCTGATCGGGTTCCCTATACGGGATACCCTCTGCAGGGGGCCGGGGAGGACACGACGGGATTTGTCCGCTGGGATGCCGATCCCAAGGCACCGCCGATCGCCCTGATCTATTGGCTTGGGGGCCTGGCGGGAGTGTCGGTTACCTTCGACGGCAGCGGGTCCTATGACACCAATGCCTGCCAGGGGGCACTGCCGTGCCTTGATGACCGGATCGTCTCCTACGAATGGGACCTTAACGGCGACGGGATCTTCAACGGCGCCGAAGACGGTACCCCGGTCGCCGACGGCAATTACACCAAGGTCATCAAGACCTTTGAGGTGGCCACCACCGGCACGGCCACCCTGAGGGTGACGGACAGCTTCGGGCTGGTCGGTCAGGCGACCCGCTCCTATGCGATCGTGTCGAATCCGCTGGTTATCGACAAGGACTACGAAGTGTGCTCCGAGACGGTCGTCAGCCAATTCGTCAAACGCCAGATCATCAAGGTGCTTTTCAAGAACACGGCCGGCACCGGAAGCATCTTGAGCCTTGAGGCGAAACTGACCAGCGTTCCGAGCAATTTTACCAAGATCATCAAGGGTGAGGTGGCAGTAGGTACGATCAGTGCCGGCAAGGAAGTGTGGTCGACATGTGATGCCAAAGCCGGCATCAAGCTCAGGCTCGACAGCCGCATCACCGAACCGGCCGGCCAATGGCTCTGGACCGTCAACTTCAACTACAACGGCCAACCCTACACCCTTCATGACGTGCCGATGCAGTAGCCGCGCGCGCGACGTCAGTTGATGACAACCCGGCAGGTCGGTCATCCTGCGCCAAGGTAACCGCCCCAGGATACAATCCCTGTGGCGGTTTTTCATTTCTTCAGTCCTTTCAGTCGACATCGATGACCACCGCAAAAGCGCTGAAGGCCAGCCCCACGGGGCCATCCCCGGCAAGAGCCAGGGTGCGGTAGCTTTTTTTATTATGATATCATGTGCCTGGCGCCAGGCAAAACGGTTTCGGGCCGCTGAAGGCTCCCTGCAAAACCTTCCCGAAGGCCCATAAAGTGATTGACTTGAGGCTGTTCCCCTGTTCAAAATCCTCTGTCCCGGTCGAAGGCTGGAACCGGATCAATCCAAGGCGGGAGGCAAGCTCCGATGTTGTTGGGAGATAATCGCAGAATTGCGGCAATCAAGGCGATGATTTTAGTCCTCTTTGCCATAACGGCCATGGTCGTGGTTCGCTTCACTTCAATGCGGGACTATCTCGCCGCGGACAAACTTGCGGCCCTGCTGGAAATGGCCGGATTGTGGGCACCTCTTGCCTACGTCCTGTTGTTTGCGGTCGGTGTATGCCTTTTTGTGCCGGGTACGGTGTTGGTCGCTTTAGGAGCTGCCATTTTCGGCGGGTTTTTCGGTTTCCTTTATGGATGGATCGGGGCCCTTCTGGGCTGTTCCTTGGCTTTCTTTGTGGGCAGATACCTGGGCAGGGATTTTGCGGACTCACTGGTTGGGGACAAACTCAAAGAGTATGACGACAGGATCGAAAAGCATGGCTTTGCCACCGTGCTGTACCTTCGTCTCGCGTGCATGCCGTTCAGCCCCATGAGCTTCGGTATGGGCCTCACCAAAGTGCGCTTCTGGGATTACTTTTTCGGGACGGCGCTGGGTATCATCGTGGCGGTATTCATCATCACCTTCTTTGTTGGGACGGTAAAGGAGGTTTGGGCCAACGGCCGGTGGGGGGAACTTCTGACCTGGAAGTCTTTCCTGGCTGTGCTGCTCCTTGTCTTCTCCTTTTTTATCCCCAAGCTCATTGAGCGCTTCAAGGCCTCACAGCGAACCCAGCCTGTATGAGGCCACCTCTGCGTTTAATGCTCCGGTTCATTCCGTCAGCCACCATGTCCGGCATGGACGGCACCGACTTCCGGCTGCGTCGAGATGCTCACGGTCCTGCTTCATCCGGGCGTGGGCGTCGGCTCAGGAAGGGCATGAGAATCTCCCTGGCTCGGCCAAAGACGATCCGGGCCAGAAGGTAGGCGAAGAGGAACACCACGAAATAGTTGGCACCGAATCCCAGCCACGGCACGGGAATCACGACATGGACGAAACGCATCTGCATCCAGGCAAGGGCAAAGAAGGCCGGCCAGAGGGAAGCGGCCGACAGCCCGAAGCGGTTAAAAAAGAGCTGCCCGTAAGAGTCACTGGCCTCTTTGTTGATAACTTTGTAGTGCTTCCTGTCCCCCATCTCCATGGCGTTGCTGGAGAGGCGGTTCAATTCCTCGGTGCGGCTTTCGAGCTGGTCCAGATGCCGGCGATTGACGCGGTAGACCAGGGAGAGGGTGGCCTGGCCGACGGCAACGGCGAGGAGGGCCAGCAGAAAGGTGCCCGCCAGATAGTCCCAAACCGGGCTGCCGGTAAGCCGGTAAAGGCTGATGAGAAGGGCATCGATAGCTTCCAGCACGTTCCTTCACCTGTTAGGATGCGGACGGGAATGAACTGGTGTGCTCAGGCCGGGACGCAGCCTGAGCACGAATGAGCATTTCCTCAGAACAAGACGGCAAGATCATTGATCTTTCACCGAGCACGCTTCCGGAAGGATGCCGCAAGCCCGGCTTACATGGGCACCCAGGCGGTACCGAAGAAGCCTTTGCTGAAATAACCGATCCCCACATAGAGGGCCAGTACGACAAACAAACGCTTCAGCCAGATGTCCGGAATGTATTTTTGCGTCCGCGGTCCAATCATTGAGCCCACGAAGACGCCTACGAGCTGGATCCCGACGAGGCCCCAGTCCATCCCGGCGCCGGCCACCTTGATGTAGGTAGTGATACTGGTAACCATGCTGATGAACACCGCCAGGGCCGAGGTGCCGGCGACGATATACATGGGAAGTCCCACGAAGGTCGTCAAATAGGGTACGTAAAGGAAGCCGCCGCCTACGCCAATGAACGCGGAGATGGCTGCGATGACGACGCCCCCCACAAAAGCCCAGATGGGATTGAAGCTGAACTCGGAACCGAAGAAGGTGAAAGTGGACCGGGTGATGCCCCAATCCTTGGCACACACCCCCATGGCGCAGGTGTCGCCCTTTTCCTTGACGGTCTGCTCAAAAGCCTGGGTCGCTGCCTTGGCGGCCTTCTTGCTGGCCTGCCCGGCCGGCGTGGTTTCGTAGAAGAGAAATCCCGCCACGATCAAAACGAAGAAGCCAAACCATCCCTGGTACTGGCTGAAACTGACTTTGCCGCCGGTCAAGGAGGCGGCCGTGAAGGCGCCGACGATGGAACCGGCCCCCAAGGCAAGCCCCAGCGGCCAGGACATGCGCTTCGACTTCAAGTAGTTGATAACGCTCAGGATGGACGAAAGACCCACGAGCCACTGGTTGGAGGTACGGATGCTGTCGGTGAGCGTCTTGTTTAAGGCGGGAACGGTATCTTTGAAGGTCCGAGCGTAGTCACCAAGACCATATACGGTCATGTGGCCCACGCCGGCCATGATGCCGCCGAAAGCTCCGACCGTCGAGAAAATCCAGCCCACCCATAACGCCCAACAAACTGCCAGGATGTAATTGACCTGCGGTGCGCCGGGGATACCGAAAACCCCCCGCGGGGCCTCCGGATCGATCTGGCCTTTGCCCTTCCCTATGGGGGCGTTCTTGATGGCCTCACCAATCTTTCCCGCCAATCCCAAATCACTTCCCACCACCGGGGCCTTTTCGGCAGTTGCCTGGGGAGGGGCAGCAGGTTGCGTGGTCTGCGCTCCGACCGGCAGAGCGAGCAGTAAGGGGGAAACGGCCAACGCCATTGCCAGCGTTACGCCAATCAGCCATTTACGAAATCGTCCTTTCATTGTGACCTCCTTATATCATTAGTAATGATGCCATAGGTCTCTCACCCTATGAAGAGATACAACCCTCAAAACACTGCCGTTGAGCTGCAAGAGCAAGCTTTGTGCCACTTGCCAACCGGTCCGGGTCGACTGCTGCTCGTCCTTGAATTCAGGCCCTTCGGGGACATGCGTTCGCTCAGATCGCGCTCAGCGTCAAGAGTTCGCTCGTTCCCATCCTTTAGTTGGGGAGTGAAGCAAGAAAGCACCAGCCTTGCCGTCTCCCGGGAGCCGGCGCCATCCCCCGGGAGCCGGCGCCATCCCCACAGCTGACCAAGCTGGAGCCCATCTGCCAACCAACTCCCAAGCCGGCCCTTGGGAACTTATCTCAACTCAACTCTTACGCTCTCGATAAAGCCGCCGCAGGTCGGTCCAGGGTTCTTGTGCGAGTGCAATATTATTATTGCGGTGCAGTGAATTCATTGCAGGAGGCTGAACATATACAAGCATCCGATGATGAAGCGTCACCCCCGCGAAGCCTGTCCCCGCAGGTCTTAAGCGGGGAGCGGGGGGGCCAGGCGTAGCTTCTGGATTCCAGCCTTCGCGCATAGGCGTCAACTCAGACGCATGGCAAGAGATGATCGTCCGGCCAATCCCTCCATCCGTCATTCCCGCATGTTCCTGGCGGGAATCCAGGAGCTTTGTGCAGCTCGGATTCCCGCCAAAAGAACACGGGAATGACGGAGAAGGTTCGATCCCGGATAATAATTTCTTGCCTTGCACCTCAAGGGTTTTGCATGGGTTTTTGTGGGTATCGCTGATTTGAAACCTAACCACGAAGAGCACGAAGAGCATGAAGAAGGCACAAGCGGGATATCTATTGCTGCTTTCATGCTGGATAATGCTGGCCCTCAAGCTCCAGCTTGGGGACCTGCAAGTATCTCCCTCGCCCCTCTTTGCCAATGGGTGGAGCTATTCGCTGGGTACAGCGCCGTGGAATAAAGTGACCCTCACCACAGAACGTCACCACAGAACGTCATTCCGGCATGCTTTTAGCCGGAATCCAGAAAAGACCTTGAAATAGGCTTTCGCCGGTATGACGGACCGAAGGCGCTCACTTATTTCTGTTGAGGCCTGCTATGACGCGTATGCGCCTCGCCCGTGTCTCTCCCACTTCTGAGGTTTCCCCTCGGCCTGGTGCTGGTACGAAATTTGCCTTGGCCTGGTTAAGGTTGGCACTCTTGGATTATTCAGGGGAAGGGGAAGATGGCGCTGATTCTGGTGATCGATGACGAACAGGATGCATGCAGCATGCTGCATCGTATCCTCTCGGCGATGGGGCATCAGGTGGTGACCTTTACGGAAGCTGGGGCCGCCCTTGGTTGGCTGCAGCTCAATTCCCCCGAGTTGGCCATTCTGGACCTGAAACTCCAGAAAGTGAGTGGTCTGGAATTGCTGAAGCGGATTCGAAGCCTCAACCCGACGACGAGGGTTGTGATCCTGACTGCCTATCCTTCTCCAGAGACCTTTATTGAAGCTGTGAATCTGGGAGCGGCGAAGTACCTGCTGAAGCCAATCGAAATCGACCACCTGGAAACAAGTATTGAGGAGGTCTTGAGATAATGGCTTGAGAGGATCCCTTTTCAGGGCTGGCTTCTTCCTCATCCGGACCACCCATGAAAACGGCCGTGGGGCGTGAGCCGGTTCCGATAAGCGTCGACTTTTGATAACTTGAAGCGATAATTTCAGACTGAAAAGGCAAGGGAAAGCCTTTGCTGGTTGGAGGGCCATATGTCTGAAGTGGTGTACAGTTTGTGTTTCGTGTGCTCGGTGCGCTGTCCGATCAAAGTCACCGCCGAACACGGCCAGGTCTCCTGGATTGAAGGGAGTCCTCAGGTACCCGGCATGGAGGGCAGCCCTTGTCCGCGCGGGGTGGCCGGGAATGCTCTGCTCAACGATACCGAGCGGTTGCAGACTCCTCTCCTCCGTACCGGGGCGCGGGGCGCCGGGGAGTGGCGCAAGGCCACCTGGGATGAGGCCCTTGATTTCGTAGCCGACCGCCTCAAAGCCATTTTGGACAAATTCGAGCTGATCGTTGCCATCGATCTCAATTTCAGCGATATTGCCTGGTACGCCGATGTGGTGCTGCCCGAATCGCTTTATCTCGAACGGATGGATTGCGTGCAACAGGTGAATGCTTTGAAGCCGCAGCTCTTTTTGCGTAGCCAGGCGGTGGCGCCCCGGTATGACACGTTGCCGTCGGCGATCATTTTGAAACAACTGGCGGAGCGCCTCGGGGTCGGCCGCTATTTTCCGTATGAAACCATGGAAGAGCTGGTGCGATGGCAGCTGGAGGGGACCGGATTCACCCTCGAAGACCTGGCGGCGAGGGGGGTTGCCTCCTGCACCGACCAGCGGATCTTCTGGGAGCGAAAGCAGGGGATCAAGTTCAAAACTCCTCCAGGCAAGATTGAAATCGTATCATCTCTTCTCGAAAACGCCGGGTTTCCCTCGCTCCCGCCTTATGAGCCGGTGTCGGCGCCCGCAGTCGGTCAGTTTCGTTTGACCGTGGGCCGCTGTGCCGTGCATACTCATGTGTCGACGCAGAACAATCCCTATCTCGCTGAACTCGTTCCGGAAAACCTGTTGTGGATCAATTCCGCCCAGGCTGCCGGGCTGGGCATCAGCAATGGTATGCGGGTTGCGGTCAGTTCGCCTCAGGGGTCCGGTTTCATCCGTGCCTTGGTGACCGACCACATTCATCCCGAGGCCGTATTCATGCTCCACGGGTTTGGCCATGAAGCCCAGCAGGCTTCGCGCTGCTTCGAGAAGGGATTGTCAGACAGCCTGCTGCAGGCCAACATTTCGGACAAGATCGGCGGCAGCCCGGCACTCCACGATACCTTTGTCACCGTGAGGGCCGCCTAGCCAGCTGTTCGGCGGATTGAGGAGAAGGTGCGATGAGCCAATACTATTTGTTTCAGGATGCGAAGAAGTGCATCGGGTGTCATGCCTGCGAAGTCGTCTGCAAGAGCAACAAAGGGCTGGTGATGGGCCCGAGGCTGTGCCAGGTGATTACGGTGGGGCCGAAGCTGGTGGGGGAGGTGCCTCGCGCGGCCTACACCTTCATGCCGTGCTTCCATTGTGAGAATCCCTGGTGTGTGGCAGCCTGTCCTACGGGCGCCATGCAGAAGCGAAAGAAGGACGGCATTGTCTTCGTCGACCAGGGCCTTTGCGTGGGGTGCAAGACGTGCATGTCGGCCTGTCCCTGGGGGGCACCCCAGTGGAATCCGGAAACGGGGAAGG
>CAZDKX010000237.1:0-8004 GCA_964505935.1 uncultured Syntrophobacteraceae bacterium | reverse complement strand
ATGGCGCCCATGCCGATCATGCACTCATCTTCGATGATACAGCCGTGCACGATGGCGCCGTGGCCGATGGTCACGCGGTTGCCAATTTCGAGCGGAAAATCCACCGGCGTGCCGTGAAGCATCGCGTGGTCCTGGACGTTGGTCTCGCTCCCGATGCGGATGTAGTGCTCGTCGCCCCGGACTACGGAATTGAACCAGACGCTGCTTTTCCTGCCGATGACGACATCGCCGATGACCCAGGCCCCCGGCGCAATGAAGACCTCATCATCGAGTTGTGGATAGATGTTGTTGTAGGGCAGAATATTGACCATCGTTAGCGACCCTCCTCTTGTTAGCCGTTTGGCCTCGCCCAAAAGCCAACCTGAATGATTTCCACGGGATGTTGACCCCCTGCCTTTAACGGCGCTTCAGGCCCAAGCTTTCCGCAATGGCGCCGGCCGTGTAGGAGACAAAGCTTTCCAGCGCCTCCGGTGCCAGCTGTTTGCCCGGCGTCGGCCGCGGCACATTGTCCGGAGGCGCGACCAGCCGGGGCGCATTCTGAAGTTCAACCTTAGGCCTGACCTCAAACTCAGGCTCGAAGCAATCCGTGAAATACTTTTCCTGAAAGCTGGCAAACTTGAGGGCATGGGCGGTCGCGTCCAGAACCGCGATGCGGTTGCCGGGCACTTTCTTCTGGGTAGCGGCGCGCCGAAGGCCGGCAAGGGATTCACCGCCCTGCGTGCAGGCAATGTGACCGTTGCGATTGGCGGTGAGCATGCTGTCCATGATCTCCTGCTCACTCACCTCGACCACCTGTACCGCATCCCCTCCTGCCGCCTGCCGGTAGCGTTCCACCAGGTCAATGACGCGCGGCATGGAGACCGGATTGCCGATCATCGCGGCTTGGGCCACGCTCGGGCGCACGAGCACGGCCTCAAAACGGCGCTTTTCGACTGCGGCTTCCAGGTAGTAGCGGAAGACCGGGTTCGCGTGTTCCGACTGGACACCCAGGACCATGGGCAAAGCGGTGATGATCTGCAGGTCGTGAAGCTTCAGAAAGCCCTGGAGGACCGCCGTGATGTTGCCCGCATTCCCGATCGGGACCACCACCACGAGATCGGTCACGTCATAGTCGAAAGCCTGGGCGATTTCATAGGAATAGGATTCCTGGCCCAGAATTCGCCAGGCATTCTTGGAGTTCATCAGGGCTACCGCATAGTTTTCGGCAAGATGCTCGACCACTTTCATGCAGTCATCGAACACCCCGGGGATCTCGATGACGCGGGCGCCGCTCCCGAGAGGCTGCCCCAGTTGTTGTGCCGTCACCTTCCCTTGGGGCAGAAGGACCGCGGATTTTACTCCGGCGCTAAGGTATGAGGCATAAAGCGCCGCGGCTGCCGAGGTGTCCCCGGTTGACGCGCAGATTGCCAGCACATCGGTCAGGCCCTGTTTGCTGATGAGAAAATTGAGGTAACTGAAGGCGCTCGCCATGCCCCGGTCTTTGAAGGAGGCACTGGGGTTCTGGCCGTCGTTCTTAAAACAAAAGGGCATGCCGGCCCAGTTCACCATCCTGTCATTGCCCGCTACCACCGGCGTGTGACCCTCGCCGAGGCAGACGACGGCCTCCAGCGGGATGACCGAGCCTATCAATTCGTGATAACGGTAGATCCCTTTCAAGGCCGGGATATTGAGCATGCTGCGGTAGTCAAAAATCTTCCGCCACAGTGGGCCCGAAAGGGCGCGTAAGCGTTCCCATTCGGCATCTTCGATCATGAGCACGCTGTTGCATTGGGGGCAGGTGTAGAGCAGCTTGTCGATGCCATAGGTCGCGCTGCAGTGGATACAGTGATAGCGGTACCTGCCTCCCGGTTCAGGCGTCAGGTAGGACTGCATTTCTTGTGGAAAATCTTCAATCTTCATTCTCAGTTACTCTCCTTGCCTGGAGGGCCGTGAAGCGGGTACGCTGATCGCCCAAGCGCCCCAGGAGACTGGATGGCCCGAGGTCGCGAAGCGGGGCCATCGGCGAAAACCGTGTTAGTATCTGGCATCCGGGAGCGGGAATCAAGCGATCATTGAGGACCCATGACCAAAAAGGCGATCTCGAAGGGAGGTGGGAGAAGGGTATGTTGCGAAAAAGACACACCGATTGTGCGCTTTCCGCCACGCCGGCCGGGCTTCTGCTCACCGGAATGCCGGCTTATTTCTCTCCGGCATTCCGGTAGAAGATTGCGGTTCGAGCTCTTTCAAGCATTCCAAGAGTATTTTTCTGAAATGGAACATTGTGGCATGTTTAGTGCTAGCCCCGTTCACTCGAGGAGGATAAGGGGCTTGAACTTAATCTCAATGATGCAGCACACGGTTGTTCGGGAAGTGTCCTGCAGGGGCATTGGTCTGCATTCGGGTGCCAAGGTGACCATGAAGCTTCGGCCTGCGCCGGTGAATTTCGGTGTGAGGTTCCGGCGCATGGACTTGGGGCATCACCCTGCGGTGAGAGCACATGCCCATCATGTGGTGAACACCTCACTGGCTACCAGCATTGGGTCCAACGGCACGACGGTGTCCACCATCGAGCATTTGATGGCGGCGCTCTACGTCAGCAGTGTCGACAACATCCTGGTCGAACTCGATGGTCCCGAGGTTCCCATTCTTGATGGGAGCGCGGCGCCCTTCCTTGAGATCCTCAAGAAGGCCGGTCTCAAAGAACAGCGCGCGCCAAGAGAGTGCCTGGTGGTCGCCAGGCCGGTGTATTTGCGTGACGGCGAGGCTTTTGTCAAGGCGACTCCTGCCAACCATTTCAAGGTTCGCTACTCCATTGATTTTCCTCATCCGCTGGTGGGCAAGCAGACTCTGGCGTGGTCCTTCAACGCGGCCTCTTTTGGGCAGGATATTGCCCGCGCCAGGACTTTTGGCTTTCTCAAAGACGTTGAGAAACTTCAAAGCCTGGGGTTGGCCCAGGGCGGGTCGCTTGCCAATGCGGTGGTGTTCGACGATTTCCGCGTTCTGAATCAGGATGGTTTCCGCTATGTGGACGAATGCGTCCGCCACAAGATTCTGGACTTCATGGGTGATCTGGCTCTGGCGGGAAGGCCGTTGATCGGCTGCTTCGAAGTGTATAAGGCCGGTCATGCTCTCCATAATGCCTTCATCAGAAAGCTGCTTTCTCTCCCCGGTTACCATTGCACGACTCCTGCGACGAGCCTCGCCGCGTCTTTTTTTCCCCTCCACGGCCGGCCACCGCTGGTTGGGCCCAGCCCTGCTTTCGGGTAGCATCAGTCAGGAACTGTCAAGAATGGCTCCCCCCTGCCTTCTTCTGAAGGGAGGGGGATAGCGTCCCGAGCCACCAGCCTTGCTCCTCACCCCCACTTCTCGGCAACGGCGAGAAAGCGCTTGTCAGCTATTCATGCTTTCGATACAATCGAGCCTACCTTTGCGGTCATCTCCAATCGGTTTCCTTAACTACATGATACCATGATAAGAATACTGTCAGCCATGATTTGCTGTTTCTGGATGGTGTTCGGTGGGTTGTTCGTCACCACGGCCGTGGCCAAGAACAAGGCCGAGATCATCAACGTCGAAGTTCGCGAAGACGCCAGCATTCTGAAGGTGGCTTTTTTCATTCAGGATTGTTTCACGCCGAGTATGGAAGAGGCCATCCGCAGTGGTGTTTCCACCACCTTCCGGATTCATACCGTCGTGGAAAAGCCCGGTCTGCTCTTTTTTTCCTCGGTGATTCTGGATGTGACGCTCGAACACACCATCAAGTATGATTACTTGAAGAATGAATACCAGGTTCACCTGCCGGAGAATGCCGAGGCAACGAGGGTTACCAGGGATTTTGACGAGGCCAAACAGTGGATGAGTACGGTCCGGGAGTTGCCTCTGCTCCCTCTCTGGCGCCTGGAAAAAGGCCAGCCCTACGAATTGCGTATCAAAGCGGAGCTTTCCAAGGTCGAGCTTCCCCTCTTTTTCCGCTATATCTTCTTTTTCGTTTCCCTGTGGGATTTCGAAACCGACTGGCAGATAACACCTTTCACCCTGCAATGATGCCATGAGACTCCCCAGCTTCTCCTTTTTCAAGGACCGCCGCAGCAAAGAGCGGTTCTGGGTCATTCTGCTTTTTCTCCTGGTCATTTTCTTTGGATTCCTGGAGGGATGGTTTTTCCAGCTTCAGCCGGACTTGCCGCTTTCGGGCAATATCCTTCTGTTTGCTCTCATCAATCTCAACGTTATCCTGCTCCTGCTGCTTGCCTACCTGGTGCTGCGTAACATTGTCAAATTGCTTTTCGAGCGGAAGCGCAATTTGCTCGGCACCAAGCTCAAGACGCGGCTGGTAGCCGCTTTTGTGGGGCTGAGCCTGATCCCGACGCTTCCGCTCTTCTGGCTGGCCACGCAGTTCATTTTCTCCAGTCTGGAGTATTGGTTCAGTCATCGGGTGGAACAGTCCCTGGTAGAATCCGTCTCCTTCGCCAAGGATTATCTGGAGGAGGAGAAGAAGGATTTTCTGGCTGACGTGCACATGGCAACAGAGGACCTCACGGTGCTGCTGAACAGCCAAGGGTCCTCAGTCTCTTCTCCCGAACAAGCCCTGGAACCCTTGCTGCTGCGCTATCACCTCGATGCCCTCTGGCTGCTGGATGCCCAAGGGAAGCTGTCAGGAGAAGCGCGGCGGCCGGATGCCTCCAAAATTGATCTGGCCTCCCTCAAGAACGTAACCTCCGTGGAGGCGGCCGACCCCGGCCAGGTGCAGACCATCATGGTCGACAAGAAGCGGGAGGCCCTTGGGGTACAGCTGGAATACCCTGCCGGGGATCCCTTACACCCCGAGACAACGGGAAAGGTTTTGGCCGTGAAGGTCTTTCCGGAGCACATCACGGCGAGGCTGAGAGCCATGGGGCTCGGGTACGAGGACTACCTGCAGCTCAAACTCTTGCACAAGCCCTTGAAACGCAGCCATTTTATCACCTTTTCCATTATTACCCTGCTCGTGGTATTTGGTGCCATCTGGTTTGCGTTCTTCCTGGCCAGGAGCATCACCGTTCCCATTGAGACCCTGGTGTTTGCCACGCAATCCGTCGCCGACGGTGATCTCAGCCTGCAGGTCGACTCCGATCGCAAAGACGAAATCGGCATGTTGATGAAGTCCTTCAACAAAATGGTGCATGATCTGCGTGAAGGGCGGGAACAGCTTGACAGGGCGTATGGGGCCTTGCAGCAGAGCCATGCGGAACTGGAAGATCGTCGTCGCTACATGGAGATCGTGTTGGGCAACATTGCCGCCGGGGTGGTCAGCATCGACGCGGAAGGGGCGATCGTGACCATGAACAAGTCGGCGGAGAACACCTTCGGGGTGCAGGCTGACCAGGTGCGCGGCCGCCTCTATTCGGAAGTCCTTCATCCGGCCCACCTGGAAATCGCCAAATCCTTCGCGGAGATCTATCGCTTGAGTCAGCAGCCCTTTTTGGAACAGCAGGTTCGGGTCATCGTCGGAAATCGCCCGATGGTCCTCCTCATCAAAGTTTCCGTGCTCAGGGACGATCGGAACCAGCACGTCGGAGCGGTAGTGGTGCTGGACGACCTGACTGATCTCGAAAAGGCCCAGCGCATGGCGGCTTGGCGTGAGGTTGCCCGCCGGATTGCCCATGAGATCAAAAACCCCCTTACCCCGATTAAGCTCTCGGCGCAGCGACTCCGCCGCAAGCATGCCGACCTGGCAGCCAATGAAGGTTCCATCTTCGATCAGTGTACCCGCACAATTGTCGAACAGGTCGATCACATGAAGCACCTGGTCAACGAGTTCTCGAAGTTTGCCAGGCTGCCTCGCGCCCAGCCCACGCTGTGCAATCTCGCCGGGATTGTGGAAGAGGTGCTGACCTTCTATCAGCACACCTATCCGCGGGTCGCTTTCGGCCTGAACACAGATGAGAGCCTCCCGCTGCTCAAACTCGATCGGGACCAGTTCAAGCAGGTGATGCACAACCTTCTCGACAATGCGATCCATGCCCTGGATGGCGGCAGAGGCACCATCACGGTCAGCCTGTTCTATGATCCGATTCTGAAGATTGCCCGACTGGAATGTGCGGACAGCGGGCACGGCATCTCCCCGGAGGACAAACTGCGCATGTTCGAACCCTATTACTCCAGGAAGGACAAAGGCACCGGTCTGGGACTGGCCATCGTGGCCAGTATCATCGCCGATCACAACGGCTTTGTCAGGGTTCGCGACAATCAGCCGCAAGGAGCTGTCATCATCATCGAATTGCCGGGATAGTGTTATGAAACCAAGAATTCTTGTGGTTGACGATGAAGTGAGCATCCGGGAATCGCTGCGAGGGATTCTCCAGGATGAAGGCTATCTGGTCAGTGCGGCGGCCACGGGTGAGCAGGCCCTTGATGAGGTTGCGAAAGACCCCCCCGATCTGGTGCTGCTCGATATCTGGCTGCCCGGCATGGATGGACTGGTGGTGCTGGAAGAGATCAAGAAGATCTATGCCAGCCTTCCGGTCATCATCATTTCCGGGCATGGCAATATCGATACGGCCGTCAGAGCGACCAAGCTGGGCGCCTTCGACTATGTGGAAAAGCCCCTTTCTCTCGAACGCATCGTGGTTTCCGTCCAGAATGGTCTGGAGTTTTTCCGGCTCCAGGAAGAGAACCGCTTGTGGCAGCAGAAAGCCCGGCACCGCACTCGGCTTACCGGCAAAAGCCCGACGGTCGAGTCGTTGAGGGAAGAGATTCAAAGGGCGGCCCCCACCAGTGCCACGGTCCTGATTACCGGCGAAAACGGCACCGGCAAGGAATTGGTGGCGCGGATGCTCCATCAGTTGAGCCGCCGGAGTCTGCGCCCCATGGTCGAGGTCAATTGTGCGGCGATCCCCGAAGAACTCATCGAAAGCGAGCTCTTCGGCCACGAAAGAGGAGCCTTTACCGGGGCGGTCGAACGGCGCAAAGGCAAATTCGACGCCGCCAACGGCGGCACCCTGTTTCTGGATGAAATCGGCGACATGAGCCTCCGCACGCAGGCCAAGATCCTGCGCATCATTCAGGAACAGAATTTCGAGCGCGTAGGCGGTTCACGGCCCGTCCAGGTCGACGCGAGAATCATTGCGGCCACGAACAAGGACCTCCAGAAGGAGATCGATGCGGGACGTTTTCGCCAGGACCTCTACTACCGCCTGAATGTCATCCCCATCCACGTCCCGCCGCTCAGGGAGCGCCTTCAAGACATCCCGCTGCTGGTGGAGGATTTCCTGAGCCAGGTGGCCTATGAGAGCACGATGGGTCGCAAGGAGATCGACCCCATTGTGCATGAGCTGTTGCAGTCCTATCTCTGGCCGGGCAATGTGAGAGAGTTGCGCAACTTCGTGGAACGACTGGTGATCATGACCCCGGGCCAGCTCATCCGACCGGAAGATCTTCCCAGGGACTTTCGGCAGCAGGTGCAGCATCATGCGAGCGGCAATGATCTTTTCCGGCTGCCTTCCTTCAAGGAAGCACGGTCAAGCTTCGAGCGCGAGTATCTCGTCCGCAAGCTCGAAGAATGCGCCTGGAACGTCTCGCTCACCGCCCAAAATATCGGCCTCGAACGCAGCCATCTCCATCGCAAAATGAAGAGCCTCGGAATCCGGGAGGTGCAGGAGGCCTGACGGCCGAGGGGGGGCGCCCCCAATCCTTTTGAAGCAAGCGATCCGATTCCCCTTTCGAGGGGGGCTAGGGGGTAACCGGCTGTAGCCACATCAAAAACACCCCCTCACCCCCCTCAAATGGGGAATTTCGTCTGTGAGCGTTCCTTATTTCAACGACACTGGGAGTTGCCCCTGGCACATCCGGCATTTTTGCGAGTGTCTGCTCAATTGCGCGTTCATGTGATTTTTCAAGGGGATACCAGGCAGCTGTAAAGAAAAAGCACCTTGACAGTTGGCGCCCGAGATGATAGGTACGCGCCAAGGTCGGGACGTGGCGCAGCCTGGTTAGCGCGCTTGCTTGGGGTGCAAGAGGTCGGCCGTTCAAATCGGCTCGTCCCGACCA
>CAZDKX010000236.1:0-8019 GCA_964505935.1 uncultured Syntrophobacteraceae bacterium | reverse complement strand
GCGGCGATGGCACGGTCTTGAGAGGAGGGTTGGGCGGGGGCAAGGGCAGCCCTTTTGATCGTTTCCATTTTCAGGATGGTCGCACGCGGGTCGTCCGGAACCCAACTGGTATCGATGGCCACTTCCCCGCCTACCGCATATTTTCGGCCATCGGGGCCGGTGGTGAACTCCAAATTGGCCCCGCCGCGCACATACTGGCCACCGGCGGTAACGTGAGCCTGTTCATGGACCCGCACCTCGGTATCTCGCTTCTTGAGTTCGGCGACTTGGGCTTTCTGCTCATTGGTAAGCTGCTGAGGTCCGGCAGGTGAAGAAGGGCTTTGCCCCTTTGACGCGACATCCATTGCCCCATCGGGCACAGCATCGGAAGCAGTGGTCGAAGGCGGGTCTCCCTTGGCCTCCTTCGAGCGCGCGGTACTGTTGTTTCGTACGGTCCAGGAGTCGCCGCAAGGAGAATACCTGTCGCTATAAGACCCTTGAATCGCTATGCCCATCCCCGATCATCCTCTGTCCGCTCGCCCATGTCCTGCTTTCACTCTATCGGCATTCGAAGCCGGAAGCTTTACCATTATTCCTCAGCAGTGCAGACAAAACAAACAATTCCATCTCGGGGGAAGGCTGCTCTTGGACGCCTCCTAAGTACCACTCCCCAGAATAGAGTAACCATTGCCACAGAATGTCATTCCTGCGAAGGCGGGAATCCGGAAAAAGAGCCTGGATGCCCGCCTTCGCGGGCATGACGAGTGGAAACCGGACACACATTGGTGTGGCGCTGTACTAAGACACCTGAAGGTGCAAATAGAGGTCACCCCGGGTGGAGGGGCGATGGGGGAGAGGCTGTCCCATCTGTTTGAGACGGAGTTTGGTGCCCGTTCTTACGCCGGCGGGAATGTGGACCGAGACCCGTTTGCCCCCCTCAAAGTATGGCAGTTCAACCTCGACGTTGGCGCCTTGCGCCGCATCAGCGGCTGAAATGTGCAGCTGATAGCTGATATCCGCCCCATTCTCTCTCGGCGCATGCCGGGTCGAGGCACCCGCCGGAGGATTGGCGTTGCCGGTGAGTTTGTTCAGGATAAACTGTCCGGCTTTCTTGCCGGCTTTGGCCAGCAGGGACACCCCCTGTTGCAGGATGCCCTTGGGTCCCGATGCAACGTCCTGGTGAGGCGGGTATTCATCAGCGGGCTTCCAGGTCGGCTGAGGCCCGGTGCGATTCCCGCTGCCGCTGCGAAAGATACGGACGCCGCCCGGCCCGCCGAAGATGGTACCCTGGAAATAGACGGTTTTGCCTCCGAAAAACATGCGGTTAACGAAAGTATCGTCGAAGCGGAAGCCCATGCGCTGAAATTCCCGGTTCAACTCGGCGAACACATCCTGGGCATACCGGCTCTTGTAGAAATCCCTGAGGATCTCTTCCTGCGAATAGCCAAAACCGCGTTGAGTCCCTCCAGCGTATGGCTGCTGTGGACCGATGCGCCGGTATTGATCGTATTGGGCGCGCTTGTGAGGATCAATCAACACCCCGTATGCCTCGCTCACGCGTTTGAAGCGCTCTTCCGCACGGGGGTCGTTGGGGTTTCGATCCGGGTGCGTTTCGAGGGCGAGCTTGCGGTAGGCCTTCTTGATTTCTTCCGTCGAGGCATCAGCCGGAACACCCAGCGTTTGATAATAATCGTTTTGGGGCATCGGGTTCTCTTTTCTTATTGAGGAATCGGGAGAGGCAGCAGGAAGAACCTCTCGCGTCCGGAACGACTGCAAAGTCGCGCTGTATTATAAGAATCCCGTCGGGGAAGATCAATCACCCTGAGCGTTTGAGTCTCATCGTCATGCCGCTGGCTGCTCTCTGGCGGGAAAGAGACGGGCTGATGCTCCATCCGGATCAATGGCAGGCGCCACAGCGGTGGCAATCTTCCGTTGGCCGGCAGGGCTCGGTGCTCTCTTCTCTGAGGCCGCGCTGATATTCCTCCCAAAGGAAGGAGCGTTGCACCCCCAGCTCGATGACCTCCCATGGAAAGACTTCCTCTCGGCCTCGTTCCCGCATGACCCAGAAATCGGGGTTGAAAGGCGTGGTGCGCATCGCCTGTGACCAGCTGAGTTGGTCCAGGGCCACCTTTTCGAGGAACATGCCGACCCGGCGATCTCCACGCGCCAGCAAGGCCTGCACATAAGCCCACTTGGGAACATCGAAGTGGACACGAACGTTGGGGACCTTCCTCAAGGCCTGCTGAACCCATCGGGCCCGCTCTTTCAACGTCTGGACGCCGGCAAAGCCAGTCCACTGAAAGGGCGTGAAAGGTTTGGGAATGAAGGCGTTGATGCTCAGGGTGATGGTCCCCAGCCGCTTCTGGCCGCGGCTCACCTTGAGGACATGATGCTTGACGCCCTTGGCCACCTCGATGATCGCTTCGAGGTCTTCGCGGGTTTCCGTGGGCAGACCGATCATGAAGTAAAGCTTGAGGTTCAGGATGCCGCCTTGCGTCAGAAGGGCCGCCGCATGGTAGATCTCTTCCAGGGTGAGGTCTTTGTTGATAACCCGCCGCAACCGTGCCGATCCTGCTTCCACGGCCATGGCGACGGCCCGATGCTCACTTGCCCTGAGGGCGCCGACCAGTTCCGGTGTGATCCCATCAGCGCGGAGAGAGGAGAAAGACAGCAATCTCCCCGAATCGAGCAGGTGCTGACAGAGGTGGGAGATTTCCGGATGGTCGGAGACGGCCGCACTCACAAGACCGACTCGCGAGGTCTCGGGAAAGCAGGTGGTAATCGTTTCCTCCAGCGCGGCGGCGCGATGATGCCGCACCGGCCGGTAGATGAAGCCGGCAGCACAGAACCGACAGCCGTGCCCGCAACCGCGGCCAATTTCGACCAGCAAGACATTGTTGAATTCAGTATTGGGGGTCAGGATGGCCGTTCTGCAGGGGGAAGCAGTGGTGAGGTCCGTGCGGCGGCAAATGACCTTCGCCGGGGCGCCGCTGCCCGGCAGGGGTTCAACGGCAGCCAGGGTGCCGTCCCCATGATAAGAGACCCGATAAAGCGACGGCACGTAGATGCCCGGGACTTCCCCGGCAAGCGCCTGCAACAGCTCGCGGCGAACTGTTTCGCGGTACCGGGGCTGAAGCCAGAATCGCAGGAAATCCGGAACGAGGGTTTCCCCTTCTCCCACAAAGACGAAGTCCAGAAAAGGAGCCAGCGGTTCGGGATTCATAAAGACCGCAATCCCGCCCGCCGCTACATAAGGGTGACCTTCCCGGCGCTGCTCGCTAAGCGGAGGGAGGCCGCCGAGGGTGATCATTTCCAGAGCGTTGCTGTAATCATTTTCGAAGGGAATGGAAAAAGCCAGCAGGTCGAAATCCCCGAGAGGTCTGTGAGATTCGATACTCAGCAGCCTGCCGGGCTGTTGCCTGAGGGTTGGCAGGTCTTGCGGTTCCGGATAGAAGAATCGCTCACAAACGACCCGCTCATAACGGTTGAGAGCTCCGTAAACTGCTTGGAAACCCAGGTTGGACATGCCGACGGCATAGCGGTTGGGAAACGCCAGCGCTATGCGCAACTTGCCGCCCCAGTCTTTGCGGACTGTTCCTCTTTCCTCGGCCAGCCACAGTTGGTGTTGCTCCTTCAGTTTCCAGAGCATATTGGAATCATGGTGGGAAAAACAAGGCATCACTGCCGGTGGGTCAGGGCGCGCCATGATGCGCCTAACCCACCCTATGGCGCTTTCGAACACCTACAACACTCATTAAGGTTGAAAAACCCAGCCTACGCCCGTGCCTCCATGGTTGGGTTTCGCTGCCGCTCTACCCAACCTACGCTCTCACGCACTCGGTTGGGAAGGAAGGTTTCTGTCCTCGAAAACCATCTCAACCAACCGCCAAGAGCTATGAGCCAAGAGCCAAGAACTATGAGCCATCCGCCAACTCAGTCCATCTGTTTGCGAATGAAGGTCGGGATGCTGAGATCTTCGTCTTCCGTGGCGACCCCGATCCTCTGGAGCAGGCTTCTCCGTTTCGGCTGATCGGCAGGCGGGGCTTCGCCCCCTCTCGCACGATGCCTGACCACGGTGGGGACCTGGAGATAATCGTAGTTCAGCTCCGGTACCAGGCCTTCTCCCCTTCTCTTCGGGCGACTGGGTCCCTCCGCCTTCTGCACCTGCTCGACTTTGCCGATACCGGTAGCGATGACCGTCACGCGAATCTCGTCGCCCAGGTTATTGTCCACGGCGACGCCGAGATAGATGTTGGCGTCTTCGTCGACCTCTTTCTGGATAATCGAGGACGTTTCTTCAAACTCGTGAATGCCCAGATCTTCGCTCGCCGTAATATTGACGAGAAGCGCACGCGCGCCGTGAATGGAGATGTCTTCGAGCAGGGGACTCGAGATCGCCTGCTGCGCCGCCTGGGCAGCGCGGTTTTCGCCTCTGCCCACACCCGTTCCCATTATTGCCAGCCCCATCTCGCCCATAACGCTCTTGACGTCGGCAAAATCCACATTGATATACCCAGGATGGACAATGAGATCGGATATGCCCTTTACGGCGTAAAGCAGGACGTCGTCGACCCGCCGAAAACATTCAAGGAAGGTTGCGCGCCGGTCGGCCAGGCAGAGCAAACGGTTATTGGGTATGGTAATGAGCGTATCGACCACGCCCTGCAGGGCCTTGAGGCCTTCCTCGGCGTGGCGGTGCCTTACCTTGCCCTCAACCAGGAACGGCTTGGTGACCACCGCCACGGTCAGGGCTCCCAGTTCCTTGCAGACCTGCGCAGCAATGGGAGCGCCACCGGTGCCCGTACCGCCGCCGAGTCCCGCCGTAATGAAAACCATATCGCTGCCGTCAACCGCTTCCCGGACCTTCTCGAGGTCTTCCTGGGTCGCCTTGGCGCCGGTCTCCGGGTTGCCTCCCGCCCCCAGCCCCTTGGTGAGATTCACGCCCAGCTGAATCTTCACCGGCGCCAGACTTCTTTCCAAAGCCTGGATATCGGTATTGGCCGCGATATACTCGACCCCATCGAGTCCCGCGCTGATCATGTTATTGATGGCATTCCCACCCCCGCCACCAATTCCCAACACTTTGATTCTCGCACCGCTCGAGGTTGAGTTATTAATCTCCATCCCCTTCCTCCTCTTCGTCTTTTTCATGATCGAGTTGACCCGTCAGTGAAAAGAACCTTTATATATATCAGCCCCTTAGCTGAAAAAACCGGTCGGCATTCATTGAGGCAGTCTCAAATCCAGTTGTTCCTTCTGCCCCAGAGACTCCGGAACCAGCGCTTGAGTGTTCCAAACATGCTGCCCACGGCCCCGGTTTCCTCCGCCGGCGCCTGGCCACCATGCTTTTTCCCGTGCAACAAAAGCCCGGTAGCCGTTGCATAAATAGGGTTCTTGACAACATCGCCCAATCCGCCAAAGTGGTAGGGGACCCCAATGCGCACCGGCAAATCGAACAATTTTTCGGCCAGCTCCCGAATGCCCGGCAGCAGTGAAACCCCTCCGGTCATCACCACGCCCCCATGGAGCGATTCGAAGTAGCCTGAGCGGAACATTTCCGCTTCGATGATTTTGACGATTTCTTCTACACGCGCTTCGATGATTTCAGTGAGGATGGACTGCTTGAGTTCCCGCGGCTTCTGTCCGCCCACTGACCCCACTTCGATCACGTCCTGCGGATTGATCCATTCAACGATGGCACAACCGTATTTCTTCTTGATCTTTTCCGCTTCTTCCATCGAGGTGCGCAAGCCCACCGAGATGTCCGAGGTGATATGGTTGCCCCCCAAACCGACCACCCCCGAGTAGCGGATGGCGTCGTCCAGGAAAATGGCCACATTGCTGGTTCCGCCGCCCATGTCGATGAGGGCCACGCCCAGGTGCTTTTCGTCCTGATCCAGCACCGATTCGGACGAGGCCAGCGACTCCAGCACCACATCCTGGACATGCAGTCCCGCCCTTTCGCAACACTTGATGATATTCTGGATCGCCGTAACGGCGCCCGTTACGATGTGGACCTTGGCTTCGAGCCTTACGCCGGACATGCCGATCGGGTTGTGAATCCCCTCCTGATCATCCACAATGAATTGCTGGGGAAGAACATGCAGGATCTGGCGGTCGAAGGGCAGAGCAATCGCGCGGGCGGCATCCATGACCCGGTCCAGATCAGCCTGAGTCACCTCCCGGCTCTTGATGGCGATTACCCCATGGCTGTTGAGGCTCTGGATATGCGTTCCCGCCACTCCTGCAAAGACCGAGGAAATCTCGCAGCCGGCCATCAGTTCTGCCTCTTCGATGGCTTTGCGGATTGAATGAACGGTCTGGTCGATATTGACCACCACGCCACCGCGCAGGCCAATCGAAGGATGCGTCCCCACCCCCACGATATCAATCCCTTCCGAGGTCACTTCTCCTACTACCGCGCAGATTTTTGTGGTTCCGAGGTCAAGGCCGACGATCAGTTCCTCTCTTTTTCCCATCGCTCACCTTTCACCGTCTTACTCGTGGATGGCATTCACGCTTGGCCTTTGGCACTGTGGTCCGAGGATCAAACAGCCCTGGGTTGGTGGTTGTGAGTGCCTTACCGTGAGCGTGGCTCCTACCCTTGAACATGCCTCAGAGGTGAGGCAATTACCACGCTTCCGGCTCTTCGTCGAAGCTTCTCGTTCCGCTTGTAATGCCATTCTAGAAATGCATTCCGGGAAACGACTCACTGCCCAAAAACTTCCCTCTCATACCACAAATCAGGTCCCTTTAGGAAAGGGAAAAAGCCCTTCCAAATACGCGCGATCGTCATAGTCCAGATCGATGCCTATCACCGAATTCCACAGCTGTCGCTCTTCCAAAAAGCCAAAAATGCGATGGAGATGATTCAGTTTTTGTTCGAAACGGTCCCACCCCAGTTGGATGCAAATGCTGTTACGCGCCGTGTAGAGGGCATATCCCGTTTCCGCACTCCAGCGGCATGAGAAAATGGCTTTGAGCGGCAACCAGTCTCGAGCCTGGGCAAGAGCTGCCAGCAAGGCCTTGATTTCCCTCAGGGTGCTTCGGGGCAGCAGGCTGCCTTCCTTCAACTCCAGGCCGGTAAAGCCATCCACCAGCAGAAAATGCTGTTTCTGTTCAGGGGATGCCTGCGACACTAGTTTGCCGTCGGTATCCATCAAAAAGAGTGCTTCGGCGTGAATGAGAGCCAACGGTTCGCGCTCGGCCACCTCCACCACGATGCGATTGGGGAGGGAAAACTGGACCACGGAAGACTCCAGCCAGGGAAGGGCCTCCAGCCGCTTGGCCAGGTCCCTGGACTTGAGACTGAGCAGACTTGCCTGGGGAGGAAGCATTAGGGTATTGAGGATCTCATCTTCCTTGAGATGCTTGAGTCCCACGATGGAGACATCCTCCAAGCCCACCCGAAACCAGGGAGCGTTCACCAGGGCATAATATCCATGGGCCAGCGCGGCACTGAGCAGGATGATGGCCACGAGCGAGAAGGCGAAGCCGATGGTCGCTTTAAACCAGTACTTGACCATCTTGCGCCGTTTTGCCAGATCCGGCCGGTAGCGATTGCGCTTCTTCCTCATGGTTCCATGATCCTGATCTCACGTTCCAGGCAAATACCGGAATGCCGTTGGACACAGGCCTCAATGTGCTCGATCAGCGCCACCACATCCCGTGACCGGGCTCGGCCACGATTGATGATCCAATTGGCATGCTTGGTCGAAACCTCGGCATCCCCAATGCGGAAACCCTTGAGACCGACCTTCTCGATCAGGGCCCCGGCTGCATGCCCCGGAGGGTTCTTGAACACACACCCCGCGGAGGGCCATTGCAGCGGCTGCGACTTCCTCCTTTCCCGCATCAACCGGGAGAGGCGGGTGCGCTGGGATTCGCGGGCGCAGGCGGTAACGGCCAGTCCGCAGCCCAGGATTACCCATTCATCCGGCAGCCCCAGCGAACGGTAACGCGGTGACAGGTCGGCCCGCGGCAGCCGCCGGAAGCGGTTCTTCTCATCGAGCAGCTCGACCCAGCACAAGGCCTCGGCCA
>CAZDKX010000235.1:0-8023 GCA_964505935.1 uncultured Syntrophobacteraceae bacterium | reverse complement strand
CGATCACCCATGTTTTGCAACTGGAGCGCGGCCGGATTCAGGCCAGGGGAACGCGCCGGCAAGTTTTAGGGTGGTAAATGCCGGCAAACTGAGGTTTGCACCAGACGACCCATAGGCTATGCCAAGGGCTTTTTCCGGGACCTCCTTGTCTCTGCGTGAGGCAAAAACGGTGACTTCTCAAGCTAAACAAATATAATAAGAGCCGATATTCGCATTCAGGACTTTGATAAAGAGACTGTCTCCCCTCGAATGGTATTGCTTCAAAGGCTCCATCGATGACTGGATGTTCATCGCCGGCCCTGACCGATTGGACAGTCTGACCGAACAGTTCTTGAAGCATTTGGGTCAGAAATCGTTCCTTGAATTGTAGCGAGGTTCCCAAGGTTATGATTGAGCTGCTGGTGCGTCTGGTAATCAATGCAGCGCTCCTCATGTTCATTTCCAGCCTAGTTCCTGGAATACATGTGGAAGGCTGGGGCTCTGCTTTCATCGGCGCCATGGTCCTGGGACTGGTCAACTTTTTCGTCAGACCGGTGATGGTGATTCTGACCTTTCCCTTTACCGTACTGACGCTGGGCCTGTTTCTGCTGGTTGTCAACGCTCTGATGTTGTGGCTTGTGTCCGGGCTCGTTCCAGGTATCCACGTGCGAGGTTTCGGTTCAGCCTTCCTCGGAAGCGTGCTGTTCGCTTTGCTCAATCTTGCGATCCACGCCATGGCGGCTCGATGAAGGCTGGCCATTTCGCTGCCTCAGCCGCCCACCACCCCCCCGCCCGCTCATCCAGAATGGGGCGAGGCCGCTCACCTTGGGTTCGAACAACTTTGTGCTGCTGCACGCAAACCTTGCCGTAACGACGACTGTCTTCCCGGCTGCCTTTCCATTCTCCATCATGCATCGGCCAGACCACCTGCCGAAAACTGTTCATCGGTCCCGGGCTTTACGCAGGCGGAGGCAGGCGGGGGTGACTTCGACCAGTTCGTCGTCGGCGATGTATTCCATGGCCTGTTCCAGGGTGAACTGGCGTGGGGGGATGAGGCGGAGGGCCTCGTCGGAGCCGGCGGCCCGGATATTGGTGAGCTTCTTTTCCTTGGTGATATTGACCCAGAGGTCCTCGGCGCGGGAGTTTTCGCCGACGATCATACCCGTATAGACCGGGTCTCCGGGATTGACGAAGATGGTGCCGCGGGGCTGCAGGTGGTGGATGGCGTAGGTAACCGCGCGGCCGACACGGTCGGACACCATAACGCCGTTCGGTCGGCCGCTGATGTCGCCGGCATGGGGCATGTAGCCCAGGAGGAGAGTGTTCAGCATGCCGGTGCCGCGGGTATCGGTCAGGAACTGGCTGCGAAACCCGATGAGCCCGCGGGACGCGATCTCGAATTCCAAACGCACGCGGCCGAAGCCGTTGTTCACCATCTTGACAAGCTGGCCGTGCCGAGAGCTCAGCATTTCCGTGACAATCCCGACGAAATTTTCCAGTACATCCACCACGGCCAGCTCTTTGGGTTCACTGAGCTGCCCGTCGACCTCCCGGGTGATGATCCGGGGTTTGGAAAGGGAGACCTCGAAGCCTTCCCGGCGCATGGTCTCCACCAGCACCGCCAGCTGCAGCTCCCCGCGGGCGCTCACCCGGTAGGAATCGCGGTTTTCCGCCTGTTCGACGCGGATGCTGACGTTGTAGAGCAGCTCCTTATCCAGCCGCTCCTTGATGTGCCGCGACGTCAGAAAGCGGCCGTCCCTGCCCGCCAGGGGTGAGGTGTTCACGGAAAAAACCATGGACATGGTCGGTTCTTCGACGGTTATGGTCGGCAGGGGCCGAGGTTCCGCCGGGTCCCCGAGGGTGTCCCCGATATAGATGTTGGCCACTCCGGCCACTGCCGCGATATCGCCGGCCTCGATCAGGTCCCGTTCCACCCGTTCGAGACCCTCATAGGAATAGACGACGCTCAGTGAAGCTTTGCGGGGCAGACCGTCGGCCTTGAGGAGCGCCACCTCCTGGCCGCGGCGCAAAGCCCCGTTCACTACCTTCCCCACGCCGATGCGGCCCACGTAATCGCTGTGCTGCAGGGTAGTGACCAGGAACTGAAGCGGTGCTTCAGGGTCGTAGGAAGGTGCAGGAATAGCGGCAAGAATCGCTTCGAACAGGGGGACCAAATCGCGTCCGTGACCGTCCGGGTCAGCCAGGGCAATGCCGGCCCTGGCATTGGCATACAGCACGGGAAAATCGAGCTGCTCCTCGGTGGCATCAAGGTCGATGAACAGGTCATAGATCTCGTCCAGCACTTCATGGATGCGGCGGTCGGGCCGGTCGATCTTGTTGATCACGACGATGGGAGGCAGCCCCCGTTCGAGGGCCTTGCCGAGCACAAACCGGGTCTGGGGCAGCGGGCCTTCCGTCGCATCGACCAGGAGCATCACCCCGTCAACCATGTTCAGGGTGCGCTCGACCTCGCCCCCGAAATCGGCGTGGCCGGGGGTATCAACGATGTTGATTTTTACCCCTCTGTAGACCACGGCGGTATTCTTCGCCATGATGGTGATGCCTTTTTCCCGTTCGAGATCAAGGCTGTCCATGACTCTTTCGGCCACCTGCGCATTGTCCCGGAAAATACCACTCTGCCAGAGCATGGCATCCACGAGAGTGGTTTTGCCGTGATCCACGTGGGCGATAATGGCCAGATTGCGCAGGTCGTGGCGTGTGAGCATAGGCTTGTCTATTGACTCACTCCCTTGCCTTTGCCCATACTCCTGCCGGGACCCTTGCCCTCGCAGAACTCCTCTTTCGTCAAGGCCCCATCGGTATTGCTGTCCATGCTTTTGAACAGCTGCTCGGCGTTCCCCCGATAATGAGGAACGGCCGCGAACTCTTCCTGAGACATCTTCCCGTCATGGTTGGTGTCCAGGGTGTCAAAGCGCCCCTGACAACCCATCATGGGCCTGCCCTGACCACCCTGGGCCGGTTTGCCCTGGGCCTGCGCCATCCCGCCCAGCAGCAACCCCGCCACAACCCCCAGCACGACGGCCGGCTTAGTCTGCGACATCGCCGTCTCTCCTCTATTCAGGCTGCCAAGAACCTCGGCCTTTCCCGGTGGTTCTCGGGTGGTTTGCGCGATTGGGAGCCAAGGGCTTCTCAGCGATAATATTCAATGTTGCCGTCTTCATCCTTCCGATAGGCTTGCCTGCAGGAAATGCACTCGGTGCACCCAAAGCCGCCATCCATGAATACATCACACATCATTTCGGTCCCATCGGCATTCCAGTCGCTGCACAGAGGAATGAATCCCTGTTCCTTCAGTGAATCCCAGTGCTTTGCCCGCGATTCAGACATCCTTGCTCCTTTCTCCGTTCCCTGCCAGGCCGTTTCGTTTGAAATGGCGTCGTCGGCTCCCGGCGGCTGGTTACGCCAGGGTTGATGCCAGTCAATCTCTTCGCGTTCCACCTTGTTTGAAATTATTAGCTCCGCTTCATGGCAGCTTCCGCTCCTGCCTGCCATTCGGGAACCAGCCCTGCAAAAGATAGCAGAACTCCTTCTCGCAGGCAATGGTGGGTAGCTGCGAATCTGGAGCAGTTCCACGCCGGGGGGCACGGCCGGCTGCATCCTCATGTGCCCCAATTGCCTTGACTCATCACGGTCTCTCCTCTACACTCACACGAGAGTCAGCGACATTCTAATCAGGCATCAAGAAGAGTATTATCCCTTTCGGTACAGGGCCTCGCGCCGAATGCGCCGGAGAAGGAGGTGGACTGCGGGAGAAGACCGGTCAGGGAAGCAACTGGAACAATCATTCACATCAATCGCAAAAGGGGGAGAGCAATGAATAAGATCGTGATGTCGACCGTCGTGATTTTGGCTTTGACCTTTTGTTGTTGGGGTAGCACCCAGGCCCAGCCGATTGAAAATGAGCTCTATCTGATCACTCCTGTGTCCAAGGATGTTCATGATCCGGTTTTGAAGGCCTTTGCCGACTATGCCAAAAAGAAATGGAACATCGAGGTAAAGACCAGCGCCATTCCCAAGGGTACACCGGTTGCCTATGGCCAGATCATGGAATGGAAAGGCAACCCGCAGGCGGATATCTTCTGGGGTGGGGAAGGCACGCTTTTCGATGACCTGGCCAAGCAAGGACTCCTGGAGAAGGTGCAGCTTCCTCAAAAGATGTGGGATGAAATTCCGGCGGCCATCGGGAAGCCGGTTCCTCTGCCGCTCAAAGACCCCAACGGCTTCTGGGTCGGAACGATGCTCGAACCTTACGGCATCATCTATCAGCCGAAGCTCCTGAAACGTCTGGGCGTCGAAATCAAGGACTGGAACGACCTGCTTGACCCCAAATTGAAGGGGCAGATCGCGCAGTGCACGCCGGACCGGTCTAGCTCCAGTCACGCCACGGTGGAAATCATCCTCCAGACCTATGGTTGGGAAAAGGGCTGGGAATGGCTGAATAAACTGGCGGCCAACACAGGGATTTTTACCGCCCGTTCTCGCGACGTCCCCAATGTGGTGGCCAAGGGGGAATTCGCGGTAGGCTTTGGAGTGCCCAGCTACATGGCCTTTGCCGAGGTCCTGGGCGGCTACGAACTGAAGTACGTGTATCCCACCAATGCCTATGTTACCCCCGAACCGATGGCCGTCCTGAAAGGGGCGCCCCATCCCAAAGCCGCTCATGCCTTCATCGAATTCCTGGTCTCGGAGGAGGGGCAGAAGCTGGTTTCGGAACTGGGCGTCTATCCCATCACGCCAAAATACAAAGTCCAGGGTGCTCCGGGATCAAACCAGGAGAAAGCCGTCGAGTTCACGGGCGGCGTGAGGTCGTTCTTTGATATTCAGGTCGGCAATGTCTACGACGTCAAGCTCGCAGGCGACAAGAAGCGCATTGAAGAAGTCAACTCCTATTTCCGCAAAGAGATCACCGAGAAACACAAGGATATCGTTAAAGAGAAATAGGACGGTTATTGAGCCATGAACATTGCACTGAGCGACGTTGTCAAGCGGTTCGGCACCCTCGAAGCGGTGAGCCATGTGTCAATCGAGATCCAGGACGGGGAACTCTTCACTCTCCTGGGGCCTTCCGGGTGTGGCAAGACCACCATCCTGCGGTTGATCGGCGGGTTTCACAAGCCCGATCAGGGGGTGATCACCTTCGGCGGCAGGGATGTCACGGGCATCCCGCCCTATGAAAGAAACATCGGCATGGTCTTTCAAAACTATGCCTTATGGCCCCACATGACCATTTTTGACAACGTCGCTTATGGTCTGAAGCTCAAGAAGGTCAGCAGGGAAAACCTTGCTGAGCGAGTCTCGCATGCTTTGGGCCTGGTCAATCTCAAGGGGTTGGAGAAGCGCTATCCCGGTGAGCTCTCCGGCGGACAGCAGCAGCGCGTCGCGCTGGCCCGCGCGCTGGTGCTGAATCCGGACGTGCTGCTCTTGGATGAACCCTTGAGCAATCTCGATGCCAAGATCCGTCTACAGGTGCGGGCCGAGATTCGCAAGCTCCAGAAAGAGCTTGCCATCACCACGGTTTACGTCACCCACGATCAGGAAGAGGCCCTCACCCTGTCGGATCGCATTGCCGTCATCGAACAGGGAAAACTCCTGCAGCTCGGTACGCCCTGGGACCTTTATGAAAGGCCGACCAACGCGTTTGTGGCCGATTTCATCGGGATCAACAACTTGATTCCGGGGCGGGTTGAAGCACCCGTCGGCGGTGAAAACCGGGTGAGGGTCAAGACCGAGGTCGGGGTTTTACGGGGTGAAGCCGAAGGGCAACTGGCCGGCGGGGATCAGTGCATGATCTGCGTGCGGCCGGAAACCGCAGCCATCGGTATGACGGAGGCGAGCCAGGAAGGTGATAATCGCATCCAGGGAACCATTAATTTCGCCTCCTTCATCGGCAATACGATTCGCTATGATGTGGAAATTGGCGGCGGCCTGATCTTCCGGGTGGATGTCCAGAACCCACGGGACCACCGGCCCTATGCCATAGGCGATCGGGTCACCGTCACTTTTTCAGCCAGGTCCACCCTGGCTATTCCCGCTTGAATACAGGAACAGGCTGATCATGGCAGAGCCAGGTGGTGTGATCACGGTGACTGAGAAGGCTGGCGTGCGCCCGCGCCTCAAGATCGGGGGCCTGTCAGCCTATGCCGCTATCTGGGCGTTCATGGCGATTTTTCTTATCTATCCCCTGATCCGTCTCTTCTATGACGCCTTCACCACCGATGAAGAAGCGTTTACCCTGATGAATTTCTACGACTTCTTCACCGATACCTTCTATCTCCAGGCACTCGTCAACTCCCTGCTGCTGGGGGTCGGCACGGTCATCACCACCTCCATCATCGGTATTACCTTTGCCTTCCTGCTCCTGCGCTACGAGTTCCCGGGGAGGAACCTCTTCACCTTTCTCTCCATTGTCCCCATGATCATGCCCCCGCTGGTCGGGGTAATGGGCTTCGTCTTTATCCTGGGGAGAGCCGGGACGGTGAATGTAATTCTGATGGATTATCTGGGGTTCTCCAAACCCATTAATTTCATGTACGGCATTCATGGCGTGCTCCTGGTGGAGACCCTGCATCTTTTCCCGCTCATGACGCTGAGCATTGTGGACGCCATGGGGAAGATTTCACCCTCCCTGGATGAGGCGGCGGAGAGCGTTGGCTCCAGGGGATTCCGGAAATTCTGGGACATCACCTTTCCCCTCACCACCCCGGGCTATGTCTCCGGTGCCCTCCTGGTCTTCATCTGGACCTTCGCCGATTTTGCCACCCCCCTGGTGGTGGGGATCGACGATCTGCTCGCGTCCCAGGCCTACCTCAACATCGTGCAGTTCGTGGACCGCAGGCTCTTCAAGATGGGCATTGTGATCTCCGCCATCATGATCCTGCTGGCCATTCTCTTCCTCATTGTCGCCAAGAAATACGTGGCCCTGAAGGACTACAGCTCGCTTTCCTATTCGGTGATCGAACGAAAGACGCTTTCGCACCGAGCGAGGGTCGGGGTGGTCATCTTTCTCAGTGCGATTCTCGTTTTTGCCTTCATTCCCTATCTGGGTATTGTCCTGGATTCTTTTGGCAAAGGGTGGGCGCTGACCCCGATTCCCGTCAAATACACCCTCCAGTATTTCGAGCGGGTGGCCATCGAAACCCCCAAGTTCATCCTGAACAGCCTGCTTTATTCCGGGATTTCGGTTTTGATCTGCATCGCGGTCGGAGTCCCCATCGCCTGGGTGATGGCTCGAACGCAACTGCCGGGACGCGACCTCCTCGACTCCCTCACGACCCTGATTCTCGCACTTCCCGGGACCGGGATTGGCATCGCCTACCTCCGTGCCTTCCGGGAACCGTTTCCTTTCACGACCACGGCCCTGATCGGCATGTGGATTGTCATCCCCATCGTCCTGGGGGTCAGAAGGATGCCCTATACGGTGAGGGGGACCTTTGCCTCCCTTCAGATTGTGCACAAATCCTTCGAGGAGGCGGCGGAAAGCGTTGGGGCCAGGAAGACGACCACGTTCAAGGATGTTACCCTGCCGCTTATCTGGAAGGGCGTTCTGGTCGGCTCGCTTTATTCTTTCATCCTTGCCCTGCAGGAGGCTTCGGCCACTTTGCTGCTGGTGGTTCCCGGCCATGAAATGATGCCTGTTGGGATTTTCAACTTCTATATTGGAGGTTCGGTAAACGAAGCGGCCGCCCTCGGGCTGATTCTCATTATCCTCGGCGCAGCCTGTCTCTTTGCCATCAACCGTATTACCGGGACCAAGATGGGAGGAGTCTTTGGATAAGCAGAAGGCGAGGGCCGATTTATCCGGAATTGAGAGAGACGATGCAGCATATGCCATCAGGACCATCGACCCGGTTTGCGAATATTCACACCCTGGCCAATCGCTTTGAGGCCGATCTGCTCCTGGATGCTCTCAAGCAGGAAGGCATTCCGACCTTCGTCAGGACCTTCGAAGAGACGGCCTACGACGGGCTCTTCGTCTGCCAGCGAGGATGGGGTTGGCTCATGGTGCCCGAGGAACTCGCCTCGC
>CAZDKX010000234.1:0-8029 GCA_964505935.1 uncultured Syntrophobacteraceae bacterium | reverse complement strand
TGACACCGGTAGGCCCGGGAGGGATCGATCCTGCTGTTCCCGACATCGTGCCACCTTCCTCCCCGAACCATTTCCCTGACTCTTGCGGCCTGCCGGGGTGCCAAAATGGTAAAGCGAATGCCGACGTCTGCTAATACTTCAAGGGTTTCCAGATCAACAGCGGTCTCGGGAAGCCACATTCCCTCCGGTTCCCTCCCGAATCGCTTTCTGAAGTCCTGGATCGCCCATAAGACCTGAGTGGTCTTGTCTCTTCGGTTGGCAAGAGGCATGATCATATGGTTATAGACCTGAGCCAGGGCGGACCCGTGTCCGGAAAACCTTTCCCGGCTCAATCGGTCGGCCTCGAGGATGGCGCTATAAGTCTCCGGATCGTGTCTTTCCAGCCAGGAAAGCAGCGTGGGACCGAAGTTAAAGCTGATCTTGGAGTAATTGTTGACGATCTGGATGATCCGGTCTTCCGGGTCAAGAATGCGCGAAGCCGCATTCGGGGCGTAGCACTGGGCGGTGATTTTCTCGTTCCAGTCATGGTGGGGATGTGCGGAGTCTTCCAGTTCAATCTCTTCCAGCCAAGGATTTTCCCGGGGCGGCTGATAGAAGTGCCCGTGAATGCATACATACCGATCCATCGTTAGATTCCCTCCTCAACATAAACGGCAAGGCTGCGCGCCTTCAGAATAACGGGCTGCTTCGCAACGAGAGTGTCCGGGAGCGCAGTGCCCGGCCCTCCCCAAATCGTTTCGGAAGAATCGAGTTTCTTTTTCCAGACGGGCTCGGGTACAAAGGCCGGCTTTTCAAAGTGGCTGTCTTCATTATTCAAATTGAAAAAGCAAAGCACCCGGCTGGATTCCGTGCCATCCCATCTGTGGACCAGCAAGGTCTTCCGCTCCTCCCAGCCCTGCACTCTCAGCCTGCTCCTGTCCAGGGTTGAAAGAGCCGGAATCTCCCTCCTCAGCTCGATGAGCGCTTTGTGGAAGCTGAGCAGGGTTTGGTGTCGCCCGTCCTTCCTCTTTTGCCACTGAAGCTTGGAGAGAAGGAAAGTCTGAGGGCTCTGAGGATCAGGCGGCTCTCCGTACCAACTGAAGGAGGCAAATTCCTCCCGGCGGCCGGTTCTGACCGCCTCGATCAGGTCCGGGTCGGAGTGGCTCACGAAATAGAGAAAAGGGGCCTCTTCACCATACTCTTCCCCCATGAAGAGGAGCGGAACATAAGGAGACAGCAGGACCAACCCGGCGCAGAGCTTGAGGCCTTCAAAATCCACCAATCGGGAGAGTCTCTCCCCCAGCATGCGGTTGCCGACCTGGTCATGGTTCTGAGAAAACACCACAAATTGGCGGCAGGGTCGGTCTTTGGATGAGTTCCCATGCCGGTGTTTTCGATACGTCGAATACTCCCCCGCATAGGCAAAGCCCTCACCCATGGCCTTGACCAGATGATGGACCGCACCAAAATCCACATAGTAGCCGTGTTTTTCACCCGTGAGCAGGCTATGGAGGGCATGGTGAAAGTCATCCGACCACACCGCATCGAGGCCACAGCCGCCCAATGCCGGTGGTGCGATCAGGCGCACATCGTTCATGTCGCTTTCGGCGATGAGATGACATGGACGGTGCAACTCTTGGGACAGCGCTTTAGTCCGCTCCGCCAACTCCAGCAGGAACGGGGTGGCGCTGCGGTCATGAATGGCATGGACGGCATCCAGCCGGAGCGCGTCGATGTGGTAGCGGGTGAACCAATGGAGCGCATTCTCGATGAAGAAGTTCCTCACTTCATCGCTGTAAGGTCCGTCAAAATTCACGGCATCCCCCCAGGGGGTGCGGTAACGATTGGTGAAATATGGCCCGAAATCCCAGAAATAGTTGCCTTCGGGGCCCAGATGGTTGTAGACGACATCCAGGATGACGCCCAGCCCCGCCTGGTGACAGGCATTCACCAGCCTCTTCAAAGCCTCCGGTCCACCGTAGGAGTCCTGCACGGCGAAGGGGTAGACGCCGTCGTATCCCCAGTTCCGCTCTCCCGGGAACTGAGCGACCGGCATGATCTCGATGGCACTCACACCGAGGGCCTTGAGGTCCTTCAACCTGGGAATGATGGCCTCGAACGTCCCGCTCGGAGTGAAGGCCCCGACATGGAGCTCGTAGATGATCATCTCGGCAAGTTCCAGACCCTTCCATGCGTGGTCCAGCCATCCAAAGCGGTGGTGATCCACCACCCGGGAAGGTCCATGAACACCGCCGGGCTGGAAGTGGGAGGCCGGGTCGGGACGCTCCTTATCTCCATCAAGCCGACAAAGGTATTGAGTATCAGGAGAAAGGTCGGTCACGATAGCTTCCCAGTAACCCCTGTCGACCCTCTCCATGGAAATCCATCGCTCCCGGGGAGACACGATCTTGAGGGTCACTTTCTCCCGCGCGGGCGCCCACACCACAAAACGGCACGTCCCATCCGGCTGGTAGTCTGCCCCTATCTTCACAGTCTGCAATATCATGGGACGTCCTCTCGGGATGTCAGCTGAGCTCTATCCTTTCTTCGGTTTCATGGGTGATCGCCAGCATGAGGGTCAGGTATTCGCGCAAATGACGGGTCAGCAAGAAGTTTTCGCGCACAAATTCCTTTGCCTTCCTTCCCATCTCTTCCAGCTTGTTTCGATGCCTAAGAAGGTAGCGAATGCGCAGGGCCGCGCCTTCCGGCGTACTGACCAGGAACCCCGTGTGATGGTTAATGACCTGTAGCTTGATGCCGCCCACATCGCCACCGATGACGGCCTTTCCCTTCCACATGGCTTCCGTAACCGTGAGACCAAAACCCTCGCGGATGGATTTTTGGAGGACCACGTCGGCAATCCGCTGGAGCGCATTGACCGTCCGGTGGGCATCGGAGGGCAGAAGCAGGAGATGAATGTCCGGATCGCCGTTTGCCTCATTTTTCACTTCCGCAAAAACTCTCGCTCCCTCGGGGTCATCGGTCGCGCCCCCGCCTGCCAGCACCAGTTGGAACGGGGTGAAAGCCTTGGCCAGGAGGCATGAGCGAATGGCTCCCACCGGGTCTTTGAAGCGATCGAAGCGGGAAACCTGCACGACAATCGGGCGCTCGGGGTCCAGATGGAACTGTTCACGCACCCTGTTAATCTCGGCCGGATCGAGTTCCATATTCTTTTCGCTCAAAGGGTCGATACTGGGAGGAATGAGATACTGGGGATGGGGAAGAGGTTGGACAAACTCCGCCAGCGACCAGACGCTGGCATCATATCCGGCCACGAACTGTCGAAGATACTTCCACACCGGGCGATAGGGATGGCTCAAATCGATATGGCAGCGCCAGACCCATTTGCCTTTCCGGTTCGGGCAGAACCTCAAGAAGGGCGCCGGCTGTGGATCATGGATGAAGACAAAATCCGCTGTCTCCAGCTTTTCCCGCAGCTCTTCGGCATTCCGCTGAGTTGTGCTCTCGTAGCCCCTGAGCAGTGACTCGGGGATCCTCACCGCGTTGCCCTGGAGCGCATTGTGAAAGCTTTTCGTGCACTCATAAAAGCTTTCTTCGCCCGTAATTACCTCCCATGTTGCGTTCAGTCCCAGTTCCTGTTTGAGCGGAATCAGCCAGTGCAGGATCTCCGCAACCCCGCCCCCTTCCCGCGTGGAGTTGACGTGTACAACCCTTGCCCCTTCAAGGGCTTTGGTCAGTTGCCGGAGATGATCAACAACATCTTCCCCCACAATTCCTGCATACTGGTCAAGCATAGTGCTCATGGGCAATTTCCCTACGAAAGGCAGACCTTAAAAATCGACTCCAACTCACGCCGCAACTCCGTCAAACTGCTGAAATAGGGATCGATGGCCAGCAAACGCGGAATCACCATCTCTGCACAGCGGTCTTCGCACCCCAGCAGCCATTCGCTGAAGTCGTCCCTCTTGCTCGTGGTGCGGCGTCGGGCATCAATGAAATGATAGAAGATGCTCCCAACCGAGAGGCGAGGCACAGTCTCTGCCAGCCTTGCCGGGTCTTCAATGCGAACGTTCGTATCGAAAACCACGATCTGCGAGCGTACGAAGTAGAATTGCTGGTTGGTCCTGGCCCAGGGAATGAACTCGCTCTCTTCGAGCCTCTCTTCGATGACCTCCACCAACTCCCGGCGCAGGTCATCCAGGCTGGCGCACTGGCTCGGGTCGATAAGCGCCAGCCTTTCGGCCAGCCGGGCATCGCGCAGTCCATGCCAGGCCCATCCGGCAAAATCATTCTGGTATTCCGGATCATCAAAACGGGGCCGCAACAGTCCGCCCCAAAAGTGATGATAGATGCATGCGGCATGCGTTGTCTGCAGCCGGTCCCGCAACTCCCTGAGATTCTGAGCCCGTTCACCGGTGCCAAGGGCTATGAGGGCACAGTCCTTGACCGCAAAGGGTTCTGCCATAAGCATCTCTCCTGGTTCATGGCCCATGAAGGGGAAAGGATCCCCATCAATTTGATACGAATAGACGCGCTCATCGGTCATTCCTCAAAGTAGACGCTCAGGAAGGTTTGCCTCATCATGCCGAACTGGAAATGTTTAACTCTGTTCCTAAGCCATCGACCACCCATCTTTTCTGTGCACAGGGCGGCTCTGAGCTGCAAATCCCTTCGGCAGATTGGCTTACCGGAATTTATCGCCGGTCACCTGATCCATTGGCTCTCTTTTGCTGAAAAGGTATGAAAACATCAAATCCTATGCCACCGCCTTTCAGGACCCTGCACCTGGGATGACAGTGGCGGCTTGGACCAGTTTGTGAGGGAAGGCCACTAGGAGGGGAATGGAAGCATGTGTCCTGCCTGACGGCAAGAAATCCCACCGATCGGGATAAAGTCCTTTTAGAAGAGACTTGCAACCGTTACAGACAGCAGACTGTAGGCAGGTTTAAGCAGGTTATACTTCTTCAGAAGGGCATAGAAGCGTGAGCGCGAAACCCCAGCGATCCGGCAAGCCTCCGGGATGTTGCCCTCAGTTGAGGTCAGTACTTCTTTCAGGTAGTTCCGCTCGGCATCGGCCATGGCGGTCTCACGCACTTCGACCAGGCTGGGAAGGACGCGCGCGGGGTCACAACGCTCCTTCTGGGCCTGCGGCGGTGAACTTTGCGAGGCCACGGCCGATCGTGCCAGCTGAACTCGGATGTAAGTCGGCAGGTGTTTGGGAAAGATTGTGGGTTCCGCACGCGCCGCCGATATGGCCCTCTCGATGGCGTTAAACAATTCGCGGACATTACCCGGCCAATCGTAAGAAGCCAGGACTTCAAAAAAATCAGGAGAAAACTGTTTTTCTGCAAGGCCGGAGGACCTACAGAGCTCTCTTGCGTGATAAATGGTCAGGTCCTTAATATCTTCGACATGCTGCCTGAGGGGCGGGAGTTCGATGCCAAACGCTCTCAAGCGAAACAGCAAATCCTTACGGAACTGTCGGTGTCTCACCATTTCGTCGAGGTCGCGGTTGGTGGCCGCAATCAATCTGAAGTCGCTCCTTATTTCGCGATTGCCTCCCACGTGACGGAAACGGCGCTCATGCAACACCCGCAGAAAGGCTTTCTGAATGGAGAGCGGAAGTTCACCCACTTCATCGAGAAAGAGAGTCCCACCATCGGCTCTTCGTATGAGGCCCTCGTTTGCCCGGTGGGCTCCTGTATAGGCGCCCTTTTCATAGCCGAACAAGGTACTCTCCACTAACGTTTCAGGGAGGGAGGCGCAATCAACAACTACAAATCTCTTAGCGGCCCTGGGACTGTTTTTATGAATCGCCCAGGCAAAGAGCTCCTTGCCTGTGCCCGTCTCGCCCGTGAGGAGGACATTGGCGTCACCACCAGCGGCTAACGCAATGAGTTCAATGCAGGCTTTGATGGATGCGCTCTTGCCCACAATATCCGTGAAGCCGTCGGTTTTCAGAGTGAGAGGAGGGGCTTGGGTAACCTTCTTGGCGCGGTATTGGAGGACGCGCGTGAGAGAAAGGGCCATTGCCCTGGCGCTTGGCGGCCTTTCGATATAGTCCCAGGCCCCGCTTCTGATGGCCACTTCGGCCTCGTCGGGGTCTCCCCCATCGGTCAGCAGAATAACCTCCGGAACCGTGGATGCTTCAAGGATCTTCGGCAGGGCATCAATGCCTTTCCCATCAGAAAGGTTCGAATAAAGCAAAACCACGTCAACAGAACCAGCGGCAAGAGCCCTAAACCCATCGGCGAGGGTTTGTACCCAGACAACCGTGTGCCCCAGTTGGTTGACCGCCTCATCTACTGAGGTGAAAAACGCCCGATCATTGTCAATAAGCAGAATGTTCGACATCTCTCTCTTCGCAACCTGCTGGATGCCCGACCCTCTGAGAATGCTGCAAATCCGCAAACGAACTCCTCCCGAAGATACCAGACGGGCCGGAGCAAAGCAACCTGGGAGAAAGCGGATGAACTTGATGTGAGGTGAAGACAACCTATTCTGGTTGGGGCCAAAAACCAGGGATGGCGAAGTTCTTGCAAATTGCTTTTCGTTTGGCCTGAAACGCATCAGGCAAACAAATGAAAGACAGAGAACAAACGGTGAAGAACCGTTTGTGTTTTTGTGGCGATCGGTTTTCTGCTTGTGAGGTTGGATATGCAATACACGGCGCAGGGAAACAGCAGGTTTCAGCGTTCATGCTGGATGATGCTATCGTTCTTGGTGTTGGTTGCTGACTACTTCTCGGGACCATTCATCCAGCTTCCGATTCTTTTCCTGGTTCCAGTTACTCTGGCGACCTGGTACAGCGGTCGCCCCTGGGGGGTTGCAATGGCAGTCTTCCTGCCTTTGGTTCGTATCGTTTTCTCAGCATTCTGGGCGGTTCCGTGGTCAATCACCACAACAATCCTCAACGGCCTCATCCAGATGGCTACTCTCGCAGCATTTGCCTTTCTGGTTGACCAGGCAGTGCAGCGAAAAGCGCTGTACGCAGAAGTTCAATTGCTGCGCGGGATTCTCCCCATCTGCAGTTTCTGCAAGAAGATCCGAAATGAGGATGACCAATGGGAACCTTTGGAGAGATATATCTCCGGGCACTCCGACGCTCAGTTCAGCCATGGCCTTTGTCCGAATTGCGCCCAGGAGCACTATGGCGAATGGTACCAAAATAGTGTAAAAAAGCGGCGGAGTCAGCATTAGAGTGAAGATGAAAACGAAAACGCCGATTCGACTACCGTCTATTAAACATCCTGTTGAACGCCTTCTGTCCAGCCTGAAGCGGCATCGGGTATCAAGATGGGGTGTCTACAGCGTTGCCATAGGTCTTATCAGCGGCACGATGGCCTGTGCCGTCTATTATCTGCTGGACTGGGCCACTTTCTTTGCGCTCGAATACTGTGCCGGCTATGAGGTTTCCCGGCCGGTAGGAGAGCAAAACGTTGTGACCCTGGTCTCGCATACGCCCTTCAGATGGTGGGTCCTGCTGTTGCTTCCGGCCGTCGGGGGACTCATTTCCGGCTTGCTGGTTTACATCTGGGCCCCCGAGGCGGAGGGTCATGGTACCGACGCTTATATTGACGCCTTTCACAACAAGCAGGGCATCATCCGCACCCGGGTTCCTTTCATCAAGGGGCTGGCCTCGATCATCACCATGGCGACCGGAGGAAGCGCCGGCCGCGAGGGACCCATTGCGCAGATCGGGGCCGGCTTGGGATCATGGGTCGGACGTGTTTTCAAACTGGACACGCGCGAACGCCGCCTGATGCTGCTTGCGGGTTGTGCCGCCGGTCTGGGAGCCATCTTTCGGGCGCCGCTGGGGGGAGCGGTCACGGCCATTGAGGTGCTCTACCGCGAGGATTTTGAAACCGAGGGAATCATTCTCTGCATCGTTTCTTCGGTGGTCTCCTATGCTCTCTTCACATCGATTTTCGGCAACCAGGCCATCTTTGAAGTTCCTCCCAAACTCTTCTCTCATCCCCTGGAACTGCTTTTCTATGTTGCTCTCGGCTTGGTCTGCGTGCCTTTCGGGTTTGCCTACGTGAAGGTCTTCTATGGGCTCAGGGACCGTTTCTTCCGCAAACTCAGGATG
>CAZDKX010000233.1:0-8030 GCA_964505935.1 uncultured Syntrophobacteraceae bacterium | reverse complement strand
GATGACCAGCAGGCCTTGACGCAGGCAGCACCATAACATCATGATCTTCACCGTGGCTGACAAGAATGAGGAGGCTTTCCTTCCGGAGCATCACTCCGGAAGCGCCCTTTCGATAGCATAGGCTGTGGAAGTCGTCAATCAAGCGTTCGCGGTCTTCACCTGGACACACCCTGGAATGAAGTGCTATCATGCCACCGCTGACCGATCTTGATGGCAGGACAAGCCGGGTAGCGGCGAATGTGGGAAGAGCAGGTGTGGCCCTGCTCCCTATCCTCCATGGTCCGGCTGCGGACGAACAACCTGAGGCAAGGAAGGCGACTACATGGGTGGCTTATTCGGCATTGCATCCAGCAACGATTGTGTTTCCGACCTGTTCTATGGGACCGACTATCACTCCCATCTGGGTACCAGACTGGGAGGGATGGCGGTTCACAACCCCAGGGGGATTCAGCGTTCCATTCACAGTATTGAAAACAGCTACTTCCGCACCAAGTTCGAGCCCGAGCTGGCAGGATTCCAAGGGACCCACGGGATCGGGGTGATCAGCGACACCGACCCGCAACCGCTGCTCGTCGCTTCCCATCTGGGTACCTTTGGCATCGTGACCGTGGGCAAGGTTAACAATCTGCCCGAGCTGGTAAGCAGGGCCTTCGACCGGCGGCGGAGTTTTTTCGACTCCAGCGGGGGCGTGGTCAATCCCACTGAAATGGTCGCCAAGCTGATTTGCCAGGAAGATACCTTCGAAGACGGCATTCAGAGGGCCCAGGCCGCCATTTGCGGCTCGTGCTCCCTCCTGCTCCTTACCGACAAAGGCATCTACGCCGTGCGTGACCGCCTGGGGCGCACTCCGCTGGTTATCGGCCGGCGGCAGGGGGCCCTGGCGGTGAGCTCGGAGAGCTGCGCCTTCCCCAACCTTGGCCTGACAACGGAGCATTTCCTGGGCCCCGGCGAAGTCGTTTTCATGACGGCCGAAGACTGGGAACAGCGGGCTGAAGCGGGTCCGCGGATGCAGATCTGCGCCTTTCTGTGGGTGTACTACGGCTACCCTGCTTCCGAGTACGAAGGGATCAATGTCGAGGCCGCCCGCAATGCCTGCGGGGCCGTTCTGGGGCGCCATGACGAGGTTTCCGTGGACTACGTCGCCGGTATTCCCGATTCGGGGATCGGGCACGCTATCGGCTACGCCAATGAGCGCAAGCTGCCCTACTGCCGTCCTTTCGTCAAGTACACTCCCACCTGGCCGCGCAGCTTCATGCCGCAGAACCAGGAACTGCGGGACTTGGTGGCGAAAATGAAACTGATCCCGGTCCGCCGGCTGATCGAGGGCAAACGCCTGTTGTTCTGCGAAGACTCCATCGTGCGCGGTACTCAGCTCAAAGACAACATTCAGGTCCTGTTCGATTACGGGGCCCGCGAAATCCACATGCGACCGGCCTGCCCGACCCTCATTTTCCCCTGCGAATTCCTGAATTTTTCCAGCTCCCGTTCAACGTTGGACCTGATTGGCCGCAAGATCATCCGCGAACTCGAGCATGGCAAAGATGGTGACTTGCAAGCCTATGCCCAGGCCGGCTCTGAAAAGAACCAGGCCATGGTCGAGGAGATCCGGCGACGGCTGTTGCTGACGTCGCTCACGTATCAGCGCCTCGAAGATCTCGTGGCCGCCATCGGCCTGCCCAGGGAGCGGCTCTGCACTCACTGCTGGGACGGTTCCAGTTATTGCTGAGCGCCCCCTGTCTCCCAGAAGGCATGTTTGGGCGCGCCACGAAAGGAACCTGAGCACGTCACGCAACCTGTTGGTAGTCTTCGTCCGCTTCGTGAGGAAGAAAGGCTCCTGCAGGCGACCACCGCCGGCGTGCCGATTGCTTCAGTTGAATAACCTTAAAGGGAGGGACGAGGATGTTGGAGCTGCTCAGAAAGGGTTTGATGGCAGGGATTGGAGCCGTGGTGCTGACCACGGAAAAGGTCCAGGAAGCCGTTAAGAAGCTTGTGGAGGAAGGAAAGATTTCGACGGAAGAAGGGGAGAAGCTCGCCCAGGAGCTGGTCAAGAGCGGCGAACGGCAGTGGGAGGAGATCACCACCAAAATGGCGGACACGACTAAAAAATGGTCGGAAGGCATGGAATATGTGAAAAGGAAGGAGCTCGACGAGCTGAAAGAACGCCTGGCAAAGGTCGAGGAGCGTTTGACGGCCCTGGAAAAGGAGCAGCCCCCGACGCCTTAGCGGACCCTCAGCCGCATCCCCTGGTAGAGCAGGAACGCCAGCAGGAGCGCCCCCCCCGCCGTCAGAAACAGGACCTGAAAGCCGGCCCATTGGCCGATAAAGCCGAGGATGAGCGAACCGGCGAAGACACCCGCATCGATGCTGCCCGTGAAGGCCCCGGTGATTTTCCCCCGGATGGTGGAGGGTTCATCCCGCAACGCCAGGGCGATAAGGCAAGGATAGAGAAAGCCGTGCCCACACCCGGTCATCATTCCTGACGCTACCAGCACTCCGGTGCCGTTGAGGAAGAACAGGCAGGAGAGTCCCAGCCCCGTCACGATCATGGCATGGGGAAGGATGCGCTCTTCACCAAGACGGTCGGCCAGTCTGGTGCCAAGCAAGCGGGTCAGGACCGCTGACATCGAGTAGGCAAGATAATACCAGGACACAAATCCCAGCTGGCGCTCGTTGGCAAAAGGGGAGACAAAGCCGTTGGAGGCCGCCAGGCCGAACCCGAAAAGGACCGCCAGGACCGCCACCAGTGATATTTTCCGGCTTCTGAAGACCCCGAAAAACGAGCTGGGGTTGCGGGTCGGGTCATGCCTCAGCGTTTCCGCCAGAGGCAGATGGATGACCACCGCCAGGGCCGCCATCAAGCCGGCGGTCAAGAACAGCGCCTGGAAGCCAAACCGGTCGATGATCAGTTCCGCAAGCGCGGGACCGACGGCTGACCCGACGATACCCGAGACGCCGAAAATGCCGAGCCCCTCATTCAGGCGACCTTCCGGGATCAGGTCGGCCACGTAGGTGAAAGCGGCGGTAAGACAAATGGCAAACCCCATGCCGTGAACAATGCGAACCCCCAGGAGCGGAAGATAAAAGCCGTCCAGATTTCCGTGGAACCATAGATAAGCCAGCGGCACCACGCTCATTTTGAGCGACCCGATGGTGTAGCTCCGTTTGCGTCCGATCCGGTCAATCATCTCGGAAATCCACGGGCGACAGACAACCGACGCCAGGGTAAAGGCCCCCATCACGAAACCGATGTCCACATCATTGCCGCCGCACTGCAAGACATAGAGGGGGAACAGAAAGAAGGCACTGAAACTGGAGAGAATGAGGAAATTGGCCAGGCCCAGGGCAAAAAAGGTTGGCGTATACAGCACAATTCGTCCTATACGGGAAGGTTGCAGGCCAAGGTGCCGCGATCCTTCAGCGGCTCCAGGCCCGGGACCTGGGAATCGGTTATAAAGGCCCAGCCCCGGCACCGACAGCAGCACCGGCAGCGAATCAGCGGAAGTATCACCGGAAAGAGGAGCGGAGGCAAGAGAACCCAACCGCTTTTGCCTTCGGAATGTTGGGCATGAGTCGGCAGTATCGACAACGAAAGGAGCGAAAGCACCATGAAGGTCATGGCGTTTAACGGCAGTGCTCGCAAGGACGGCAACACCGCCATCCTCATCAGAACGGTTTTCAACGAACTGGAACAGGAAGGGATTGAAACCGAACTGCTGCAGTTGGCCGGAAAAAAGATCCAGGGCTGCACGGCCTGTTTCAAGTGTTTTCAGAACAAGGACCGCCGGTGCGCGATCAAAAAGGACGTGGTCAATGAATGCATCGAAAAGATGTGCGAGGCCGATGCCATCATCCTCGGCTCACCCACCTATTTTGCGGACGTCACGTCGGCCATGAAAGCCCTCATCGACCGCGCCGGGCTCGTTTCCCGAGCCAACGATGACATGTTTCGGCGCAAGGTCGGCGCGGCGGTGGTGGCCGTGCGCCGGGGGGGCGCGATCCACGCGTTCGACTCCATCAACCACTTCTTCTTCATCAGTCAAATGACCGTTCCGGGCTCCATCTACTGGAACATGGGCATCGGCCTGGACAAGGGGGCTGTGGAGCAGGATGAGGAGGGCTTGCAAACCATGCAGGTCCTCGGCCAGAACATGGCCTGGCTGCTCAAGAAAATCCATGGCTAGTGCCTAATTCCAGCAGTCCCCGACATTTCTGTGAACCGTCACCCCGGACTTCTGTAAACCGTCACCCCGGACTTCTGTAAACCGTCACTCCGGACTTCTGTAAACCGTCACCCCGGCAGGTTTTTGGCCGGGGTCCAGTGGAGGTGAGCCCTGGATTTCGGCTGAAGCTTGTCCCCGCAGGCTTTGCCGTGGGGAGCATGCCGGCATGACGAGGAGGGGGTGAGCGTCATGGTATCGGGGACGAATGCCATCAAGCACCATCCCCGAGGCCCGATTGTCCAGGTTTGCCGCAAAGCCCGCGAAGGGCATGAGGACATAGCTTCGTGCTCCTTCGCGCCCTTTTCACTTCACGATCCCCGTCACCACCCCCGAATCGTTCGGCCCCCGGAAGGAAAGCCGCCGAATTTCCCCTGCCCCCGCCCGGGTCAACATCTCGGCGAGCTGCGCCTCCGAGTAGGCCTGGCCACCTTCCGTGTGGAGGAGCATATTGAGCGAAAAAAGCGCTGGAAAGAGGGGGCCGTCCAGCGTGTTGTCGAGGATGAATTCATGAATCATGATCAGACTGCCCGGTTCGAGTGCCGCTACGGTCTTATCGATGATTCTCTGGCAGTCTTCCGGGCCCTCACCATGGAGAATGTGGGAAAGCCAGGCGACATCATAACCCCCTGGGACCACTTCGCTGACGTAATCCCCATCCAGGAATTTGATGCGATCGCTCAGCCCGAACCGGGCGATGGTCTGCTCGGCAAAAGGTCTGGTGGTGGCAAGATCATAAACCGCGGCCTGCAGGTGAGGGTTGTTGAGACAAAAGTGGATGCCGTAGGTCCCGGGTCCTCCGCCGAGATCGAGGAGCCGGCGGCGACCGGTCAGGTCGATAGTTTTGGTCAACGTGGGGGCAATCAACATGGCATTGTTGAACATACCCATGAGAAAGCTCTCCCGTCTTTCATCATCTCGGGTGGCGCTGCCGCCGCCGACGGGCCCGCCGGTCTCCACCGCCTCTCCGAGTCGGGCCCAGGTCTCCACCAGGTGGTGGTGGTGCATGATCATAAAACCGAGATACTGGGGAGCATCTTTTACCAGAAAAGTGAGACTGGCCGGCGTGTTGGCATACCACCCCTCGTTCTTGACAAGGAAGCCCATGGCGACCAGGGCGTTGAGCAGCATGCTCATGGCTCGCTCCACCGTCTTCAACCGGTCGGCAACCTCCCCGCCGGTCAACCGCTCTTCGCCAATGGCGCTGAACACCCCCAGTCTCACGGCTGCGTGCAAGGTGCATGTCTGCCAGTAAGATCCCGAAAGTTCGAGAATTCGCCCCGGATTCCAATCCTCTCTGCCCATGAATTGTCTCCTTGTCTATGAGGAAGATCGCGAGGATCTCCCGGTTGTCCCGTTGCGTGCCCGGTCGTGCTGTTCCCGGCAATCTGGAGCTCAAACCGACGATCATGAAAGATCATGGTTTGATCGCATCCCAAGCCGCCGCCATCCTGTTTCATTGCTGAGTGCAACGCCACAGAATAAAGTTACCATCGCCACAGAACGTCATTCGAACGTCATTCCGGCATGCTTCCAGCCGGAATCCAGCAAAACGCCTGGATACCGGCTCCCGGCTTGGAACCTGCCGGGGCAAGCTTCGCCGGCATGACGAACCAAAGGTGACCATTTATTGCTGTTGAGGCCTACTCAGGTGGACGACGAGGCAACCTAAACCAGGCCCGCCCTGATTTCAATGCCAAAATCCAACATCCTGTCCCGCCAGGGCTGGATGGCCCCGAGCCGCCCATAATCTCGTTTCCGTCCGCACCGGAAGCGCATCTGAGTGAGGCTCCAGGATCATTTTGCTTGACACTCGCGCCAGATTATGGTTGAGATTACTAGAAATATTGAGCGAGTTCAAACAACCGGAAACTGGCCTGCAGCTTTTGCCCGATGGCAGACGTTCAGGGAGGTGGGTGTGTTAAGAAGAATCCTGTTGGTTTCGCTGGGAGTTCTAATATTCTTTGGCACTCTGAATGGCCCGGCCTCCGTACTGGCCATTACCAACACGACGCAAAAGGGAAGCCTGCTTCTGTTCCCCAAAATTGTCACCTACGGTCCAGACCCCGATGGACCACCGCTTGTCGACACCATCATCACAATTTCCAATGACAATACCATCGACGTCTATTTGAAGTGCTACTGGGTTGACGAAAACCAGACGGTCGAGGACTTCCAGTTCCGCATGACGGCCAATCAGCCCATCGCCTTCTCTGCCTGGGGAAACGACCTGATCAATCTCACCGGCGCTCCCGGCCTGCTGGAGTTGCCCACCTTCAAGAACAAGGTCGGGCAGCTGCTCTGCTGGGCCGTCAATGCGGGCGATTCCACGCAGATCCAGTTCAACCATCTCTACGGCGAGTCCATGATCATGTCTCCGGCCTTTATCCCCATCCCCTATGTGACCAGTGCGACCTCCATCCCTGCGTGGTCATTCCGGGCCCTGCAGGACCCCACCCCCGCCAACGGCGGCGTCGCCGGCCGCATCCCGCTTGATGGAATCACGTATGACGCCTGCCCGAAATATCTGGTCGGCAATTTTGCTCCTTCGGGAACGGCATTTCCCGGAGGCCTTCCTGAGCTGGCGTTGGCTCCCTGTCGTCAGGACCTGCGGCAGGATCGCATTCCAACCTGCGCCAAAGCCAAATTCGACGTCTGGAATGCCAATGAAGTCAAGTTCACCGGTACCTATCAGTGCCTGAAATGCTGGTATGAAGGGTTCCTGGAAACCATCGGGAATGATCCGCGCCAGAAGGGGCCGGGGCATGGCGGGTCCAATTTCACCTACGCCGGGCTGAAGACTTTTGCCGCCCGGTTCCGGGTGCAGGCCCTTTACAGCACGGTGTGCGTGGGCAAAACCAAAGGCTGCCCGGGCGCGGGTGACGACCATTTCACCGAAGCCTGGGGAGGACCGGGCAAAACCACCCCGCTCGTCGGGGTCTTCCTGTATGCGTACCCTCACTTCGACGATGAACTGCCGTACACGCCCCAAACCGCGGTTTCCCTCCACAGCGCCGGGGCCGACGGCAACGGCTGGATCTTGTGGGACCCGGCCGATCCCATCGTGCCTGAACGTCCCGGCCGCTGATCAGCGAGCCGCCCGGAGGGCAGGCCTGATACCGCTTTGTGCTGCCACATCCTCGGGGAGTCCCATGGCTCCCCGCCCAATGCCTGCGGGGGTGACGGCTGGACACCTGTTTATGGGGAGTAGTACTCAGGGCCGGGGCGACTTCTTGCCGGTCATATCCGTCACCTCGATCCTGATCAGCGCCACACGGTCCAGGGCGCTCAACGGGACCTCAAAAGGCTCCCTGGAATAATGGCGGAAGATGAGCTCCAGCGCCTGCCATTTCTCCTGCTGATCCTCAATGAAGAAGGCCCTCCCCGTGCCGATGACCGACGCATACGCGACGCTCCATTTGCAGGGCGTAGGACCTGCTATCACCCCTGATTCGACCTCGACTTCAAAGCCCACCCGGTTGTTGCGCTTAAGCAGCTCGACCTTTCTGCCCTCCGGCGCCGAGTGAAAAAAGAAGACCCCATCCCGGTATCCGAAACTGACTGGAACCAGGTAGGGATAAGGTTCATCAAACATCGCCAGCCTCAATACCGTCGCGCTCGTGATGATTTCCTCCAGTATCCCCGGATCCTTGACTTCCTTGTCCGTCCTTCTCATTTCCCAAAACTCCCCCCAGTCGAGCTCATCTCTGAAAACCCCTCCTTGTCTAATGAGACCATGTGGGAGCGGCTTTCCAGCCGCGAGAACCCTCCGATAGCGGCTGGTAAGCCCCGCCCCCGGCCCCCCCCCAACCC
>CAZDKX010000232.1:0-8041 GCA_964505935.1 uncultured Syntrophobacteraceae bacterium | reverse complement strand
CGTGTTGCTCACGGCGATCACGTGATGCCCTTCAGCCTCCAGCGAGATGGCCAGCACTTTCCGGATATTCGGTTCGTCGTCCACCACCAGGACGGCGAGAGGCGGGACGGCGTCTTGCGTGACTGTCATGAACGATTCCTTGTCAGGCTTGGGGAGGAGAACCCTTGGTGCGTAATACAGATCGGCGTATGTCTTTTCCCGGTTCCTCGCCCTCGATGAGCATTAGTGCTGAAATAATTCAGGATGGTCAAGGGCAAGGTTTCCGACTTTCTTCCGTTTCGTCGCAAACAACGCCACCGACGCCCCTACCTTGGTGGGAGGGGCTGAGGGAGGGGGTAAATCCTTGCTGGACACCCCCACCTGACCTCCCCCCATCAAGGGGGAGGAACGGGATGATCACTTCTGCCGCATGGTACTAGGAGGCTGTCAGAGAACTCGGTTATTGACAATTTGGTGATCGCAATTTCAGGAACTTACGAGACCAAAAACCCTGAAAAATGTTATTCTCGGACAGGCTCATAGGCCAAACCGGCCCCCCTGAGCTCACGTTGGAGCAGCAGTTCCGGATCTTCGGCCATTACCAGGTCCCGCTGCAACGGTACCTGAAAGAAGTATTCGCTCTGTTCCTTCCCGAAAACGCAGGCCAGTTCCAGGCGCGCCAGTGAGCGTTTGAGGTCTTCCGGCGAGGGGGTGTAACCGTAGCCCTCCAGTTGCCTGATGAGGTGGGCCAGCGTGAACCGCGCTTTGCTCCTGAGTTCGCCGCATGCAGCGGCATAGACCACTATGCGGTCCCGGAGTTGTTCTTCGGTATCGCTGCTGAGGTCTCTCAAGACAAGACAGTCCTGCAGCTTCTTACCGCTCAAAACTTCATCAAGGTGCCTCGCCGATATGATCCGTTCCCTCTCGCCCAGGCAATTCAATACCTCGTCGCAGGCCGTGGCGATCAGGTTGGCCCGCTGTCCGGTCTGGACGATGAGCCTCTGGACGAGTTCCTCGGTTTCCCAGCGGACGTTGAGCCGTGCCATGGGCTCTACGGCCAACGCCCGGCAGGCCTCGACCTCCAGGGGGCCCACCGTGAGCACCGCCCCGAAGTTCAGCAGCGGCGACTGGTAGTCCAGGACCGCCTGTTCGTAGAGCTCCCAGAAACCGGCCAGGATGAAATGAGCGCAGCCCTCCTCGCTGACGGCCCGCAGGCGCTGGAGCAACTCGTAACCCTGCTGCCGGTCATGACGCACGAAGGCGTCCGCCTCGTCGATGAGGAGGAGGGTTCGCTGCTTCTTGGGTCGGCACAGGGAGTCCAGGATTTCTTTCAAGGGACTGGAATCCGGCAGGCCCATGCTCTCCGCCAGCTCCCTCAGGAGGCTCCGGTCGCTCAAGACCAGGTAGTGGCACACCACGTTCGGGTCGTTGCGATAGCGCCGATCGAGCTCTTTGAGCATGCTGGACTTTCCCACCTGGCGACCGCCCACCACCAGGTAATTCGCCGGATCACGCTCCATGACGCCGGCGATGAGGGCGCCGCGCCCGAAAAAGAGGTTCTGCTTGGCGACGCCGCCGCCGGTCTGGTAGGGAGAAAGTTGCGTCACGGGCACATGGCGGGCAATCAGGCGGGCCAGTTCCTCGACCGGCTGTTCGGCCAGGAGCAGGGCGGTCAGCTCCGGTCCTTCCGGAGCGACCAGCAGGCGGCTGCGGCGGGATGCTTCCCGGGCCAGCACCTGCTGCTGTTCCTGCGTGGCCCCCAGCACCATCGCCACCTCCCCTCTGGAGGAGAGGCGGTTCAGCGCATCTTGGGCGGGGACAGCAGCGTCGGGCAGGTAGAGCGGCAGGCTTCGGAGGTTGAGCGGGAAGTCCTCCCCCAGCTCCAGCTTCCAGTGGGACGCGTCCTCAGCGAGCGGCCCTTCGCATCGATACCCCAGTCGCTCCGCCAGCACCCGGCAGCGTTCCTCCGAACTCTGAAGAGTATCGAAAGCGGCTGCGTGATCCAACCAGCTCGAACTGACCCCGGCCGTTTCCAGCACGCTGTTCAACCGCCGCGCCCGTTGGAGGCTCTTACGGGCGGACCCCAGTTTGGCGAGATCCAGCTCGCGAATCGCTTCGGGAGTCGCGGTAAGACGAACGACGAGCGGGTGACGGTAGACCTTCTGGTAGTAGACCATGCCGCCCAGGGCCACGAGGAGTGCGAAGGCGGCGGCATAGAGCATCCAGGGAAGCGACGGCGGGATGACCTCCAGATTCTTGAACTCCCAGTCATAACTGGGCGGGCCGACCCCCCCGGGTGAAAGCAGCTTGTGGCCAAAAAGGTCGACTTTGAGATCGCGCGGCAGTTTCAGCTCCGGCGGCAGGCCGAAGCTAAGGGTCACCTGCCCCGCATACGCAATCCTCTCTTGATTCAACTCAGCGGGCTGACTGTTCTGTTCCAAACCCGGCACATTGAGGCGAAACGCCGTCCTGAACAAGACGGGGCCGTGGTTAGCGATGGTCACGGCCAAGGCCTGCTGGTAGCCCTGTTTCAGGAGGCGCGCTTCCAGCACGTTGAGCAGGGGCGGTATCGCCTCCACCGCCAGCGGCGGTAAATCAGTGAGGCCACCATAGGCCTGGCGCACGCCCAGACGAAGTACCGTCCTGACGCGAGCGGGGTTGACGGGGGAAGTGTGCAGATGCACCCGGGCGGTGAGCGTCTCGTTACCGCCCGGTTCGAGGATAGAGAGGGTGGGCGCATCGAACACCCACGGGCGGGCGGCGATGTCTGCGGTCGTGTCCTCTACGGGCACGAGACGGAGCCAGTAGGCCCGACCGGTGCCTTTGTTGTGCACCCGGGCTGAAATCTCCAGGACTTCGCCGGCGTAAACAACTGCTGATATGCTGCGGTCGAGGGTGATTGCCAGCTCCTGGGGAGTACCCGGCGGCTTGTGGGATGAGAGACGGCCTGCTTCATCGGTCTCAACAATCAGGGTACCGTCGTCACCGCGCCAGCAGAGCCCGGCACCGACGGCGCACCAGACCCACGTGCCCCTTCCCCCCCGAATGAGCACATCCGTTTCGTTGCGCGTCTTCATATCCCAAAACACTATTCTGTCCCTGGAGCCTGAGGCGAGTGTCCTCCCTTCAAGGCTGAAGGCGACTCGGATGACTAAGTTGGTGTGCCCCTCCAGACGTGCAGCTTCACGTTGGGCTGCCATGTCCCAGATGCGGACGGTCTTGTCCCAGGAGCCTGAGGCGAGGATCTTGCCGTCGGGGCTGAAGGCGACGAAGGTGACAGCGTTAGTGTGGCCGTCCAGGCGCCCAGCTTCGCGATACGTGGTCAGTTCCCAGAGGCGCACGGTCTTGTCTTTAGATCCTGAGGCAAGGAGCTTGCCATCAGGACTGAAGGCGACCGAGTAGACTTGATCGGCATGCCCCTTCAAGTGGGCAACTTCACGGTGGGTGACCAAGTACCAGAGACGCACGGTATTGTCATTAAAGCCAGAGGCGAGCATACTGCCGTCCGGACTGAAGGCGACGGAGGAGACACCATAACTGTGTGCATCCAGACATGCAACTTCACGGTAAGTTGCCAGATCCCACAGGCGCACGGTCCCGTCCAAGGAACCAGAGGCGAGGGTTATGCTATCGGGGCTGAAGGCTACGGACCAGACATGGCTGGTGTGGCCCTCCAGGCGCGCAGCTTCGCGATGGGTGGCCAGGTCCCAGAGGCGCACGGTGTTATCATCAGCGCCAGAGGCGAGGGTTTTGCCGTCTGGGCTGAAGGCGATGGACCGGACAGGGCCGGTGTGGCCCTCCAGGCACGCAGCTTCGCGGTGGGTGCCCAGGTCCCAGAGCCTGATGGTATTGTCATCAGCGCCAGAGGCGAGGGTTTTGCCGTCTCGGCTGAAGGCGACGGAGTTGACAGTGCCGGTGTGGCTCTCCAGGCGCGCAGCTTCGCGATGGGTGGCCAGGTCCCAGAGGTGCACGGTCCCGTCCCCCGAACCAGAGGCGAGGATCTTGCGGTCTGGGCTGAAGGCGACGGAGTATATTTTGTCGGTGTGGCCCTCCAGGCGCGCAGCTTCGCGTTGAGTGGCCACATCCCAGAGGCGTACGGTCCCGTCCCAGGAGCCTGAGGCGACTGTCTTGCCGTCTCGGCTGAAGGCGATGGACCAGACAGGGCCGGTGTGGCCCTCCAGGCGCGCAGCTCCGCGATGGGTGGCCACGTTCCAGAGGCGCACGGTCTTGTCAACGGACCCTGAAGCGAGGGTCTTGCCCTCAGGGCTGAAGGCGACGGAGTTGACAGTGCCGGTATGGCCCTCCAGGCGCGCAGCTTCACGATGGCTAGCCAGGTCCCAGAGGCGCACGGTCTTGTCAGAAGAGCCTGAGGCGAGGGTTTTCCCGTCGGGGCTGAAGGCCACGGAGTAAACAGAGTCGGTGTGGCCTTTCATCGGCGCAGCTTCCCGCTTGGTGGCCAAGTCCCAGAGCCGCACGGTATCGCCTCGGGAGCTAGATGCGAGGGTTTTGCCGTCCGGGCTGAACGCAACGGAGGCAGAATAGCCGGTGTGGCCCTCCAGGCGCCCAATTTCGCGGTGGGTCGCCAAGTCCCAGAGCCGCACGGTATCGTCTCGCGAGCTGGAGGCGAGGGTCTTGCCGTCTGGGCTGAAGGCGACGGAGTTGACAGCGTTGCTATGCCCCTCCAAGCGCGCAACTTCGGTGTAGCTGGCCAGGTCCCAGAGCCGAATAATACCGTCATCAGAGCCTGAGGCAAGAGTCCTATTGTCGGAACTGAAGGCGATGGAGGTCACTGGAGCGTGCCTGCTGATGTTTCTCAAAAGCGGCTGGATGGCGTCGTAGGGCTCGCCTTCAGAAACGAGAGGCGGGAGAGACTCCGCCGCCAAGGCCCCTCCGGCAACCAGCAGCAAAATCAACGCGAGAAAGGTTTTCACCCCAGCACCTCGCGACCGACCTGCCGGATCACCTCGGCTCTCCAGGCGAGCCGGCCTCCGCGGGCGGTGAGCAGGTCATCCCAGTAAAGCTGCCGGATGGTCGAGTTCGGCGACCAGGTGAGGGCCGCCCCAAAGGCCTCGCGCCCCAGGGCGTCCTTCAGGGATTGCACGTCGTGGCTCTTCAGCCGGTGCCAGGTTTCCCAGAGCTCGGAGCAGACATAGGCCCATTCAGGCCAGGCGGGCTCGCCCCCCTCGGTTTCCCAGCGGTTCAGGCACCAGCGAATCAGGCCTGAATGGGCGCCGGTTGCCTGGAGGAGCTCCATGGCGGTCGCCTCGTTCACAGCTCGCCGGGGATCGTCCCGGCTCTGCCAGGCCAGCACATCGGCCGCATCGGGGTCAGGCCACTCCTCGACCTCGGCGTGGCTCAGAAAAGAGAGTTCCGCCTCCCCGAAGCGCTGCTGAACGAGTTTCTGACCTCCGCACAGCACCACCCGCAACTGCTCCACGTGCCTTTCCGTGAGGGCGCGCAAAGCGCCGGCCAGTTGCTTGCGGCAGTCCCTGTTGGCATTCTCGAAGCCCGTCACCACCAGCACGGCCCGCCCGCCCCCCTGAAGAAACCCCTCGAAAGCTGCGGTGAAGGCCGTCGAATCGGGCGTTAGTCCAGACAAGCGGCACTGGCGGCCCAGTTCCTGGAAGTACTCCTCATCGGCCACCGCTTCCGAAAATGGTGGGGTAACATGCAGCAACTGCTCATCGCGGTACTGGCCGCGAAGGATGGCCAACAGGGCCGCAATCACCGGTCCCTGGTAGCGATGGCCGCGGGCCAGGAGCATCAGCGGCGGCGAGAGCGGGCGCAGGAGCCGTCCGACAACCCGCTGCAAGAACACTCCCTCGCCCGGTGCCGGAGCTTCTTCGGATGGCAGGCGCAGGGGCGGCGGCGGGGGAATTTCGCAGGGCAGCACCACCTGGGCACCGGGCTCCCGTCCCTCCAAGCCGCACAACAACCGGTAAAAAGCTTCCCGGTAACGGGCGGGGTCGCGAAAGTCCACGGCCTGGAGGTTTTGCAGAAACGGCAGGTTGGGGATGTCGCCGAAGACGAGCGGCACGAGCCGAAAACCCGGCTCGGCCTGGCGCCGGCGCTGGAGCACGGCATATTCCTCCCTCACCCAACCGGAGTTCACGACCTCGGGGGTGGCCACCAGGATCGCCGCCCGGGACCTTTCCAGCCCACGGTGCAGCCCCTCCAGCCAGGTGTCGCCGGGGACCAGATTCCAGATATCCAGAAAGACCGACCGGCCGCAACTGATCAGGGATCTGGAAAGCCACTCCACCCATGGCTTGTGCTCGCTCTTGTGGCTGACGAAGACGTCGTAGCGCGGATCCATGTTGGCCATCGACGGGACCTCCTCGATTGAAGCCGGCCGGAATGATCGCTCCGGCCTGGCGGAGCGTCAGAAATGCCCGCGAAAATTCGCATTCGCTGGTTCCCAAGCTCCGGCTTGGGAATCCTGGTCAGCCAAGCTCCAGCTTGGCGTGACCCGTAGCCACTGGAAGGTGGAGCTTCCGGGACCGCGTTCCCAAGCTGGAGCTTGGGAACGAGCGCGACGAACGACGAGCGGAAACTGGTGCTTGGGAACGAGCGGATGAGCGGATCGGTCCTATTCGTCCGGTTCGTACATGGCCTCGAACTTGGTGCGACTGATGCAATAAGCATCCGTCCCGTCTTCGTTGTTGGAGACCAGATAATCGCCGGCCTGGTAGTGGGACTCGCCTTCCTTGGTGGCGACCCGGCCGGGTTCGGTTGCCACCTCGGCCCATATGGGCGTGGTCTTGACGTAGGTGCCGGAGCCCACTTTGCGGTAGGTCCCGGCAAAAACGCCGGCGTCGACCGTGTAGACATCCCCGGCATTGTCGACCAGCCAGTCACCGCGTTTGCACCGTTGCTCGGCGCCCCACTTACGGTAGACGAAGCCATCGGTCTCCAGGTTCAACTGGACGGCGACAACCGCCTGGTTTGGTTTTTTTCGGTAGCGGCGACGAGTGTTCATGGAGGGTCCTCCCCTGGTTCAGGCTTATCGGAGGTCAAACTGGCCTGCAAAATCTTCACGCTTCACCGGCGCGGCTGCCAGGCACCCCAACCGGTGCAGGACTAGCACGTTTTCGTGCGCGTCCATGGAGATGAGCAATTCGATGGCTGTGGCATTGCTCAACTGCGCGTCGAGGTTGCCCTCGTATTTCTGTTACGGCAAAACGGTGCCCCCCGATTGCTGGTCATGGAGGGGAAGAAGAGATGAAAGCCTTACTTTTTTGCGTTCAGCAGCCACACGTACGGGAGGCTCACCTCGCCCTCATCAAAAAGGAGCTTCCATGGCCTCTCGGGGGCCACCCCCCGAACCTCATCTGAAATAGCCGAAAACACCTTGAAAACTTGCAAAGAAATCGCCTGATGGTGGGTTTCCGATAGCACCTGTCGCGGAACTGGTCAAGGACATTGTGGTGGTACCCGGCCATAGAATTGGAGCAACCCAAGACGGTCCGCTTCAAAAGGCAAAAACGTTGAGGGTGCTATCTCTCTCCTTTTCTGCTATAGAGGTCCTGTTTTCCGGTGCTTGTTGCGGATGCCTCTCATATGGCTTTTGACTCCAGGTGACTCCCGAAAACTCAACATACCATTTAGCCTCCTGCAAAAGTCTCGAATTCCGTCACCCCGGCATGCTTCTAGCCGGGGTCCAGGCACCTTAAAGCCTGGATTCCGGCCCAAAAACCCTGCCGGAATGACGCCCTGAGGGACTTTTGCAAGAGTAATTCATGTCCCTTCGGGACACCCTGAAACCATGAAAAGGACGGAACCTAACGGACAAATCGTAACTCGCAACTCGCAACTTTTCGAGACAGGCTCCATGGTGTAGAACAGGCTGTGCCCCCGACGGTGCGGCAGGTGGGTCGGCCCACCGTGCACCTGACATGGCCACCGCTTTTGTCCCTGAACGGTTCTCCAACAGCGACCAAGTTGGTGATTGAATACAGTTTCGTCATTCTTATCAGCTTTCTGGCAGGAATTGCCCAGGGCCTGTCCGGTTTCGGCTCCATCCTCCTGGCCTTGCCGCTGTTGACGATCTTCCTGGATATCA
>CAZDKX010000231.1:4797-8071 GCA_964505935.1 uncultured Syntrophobacteraceae bacterium | reverse complement strand
CTGCTGGTGGATGCGGCGACTCTCGAACAACGCCGCGCCAGGTGGACGCCGCCCGAGCCGCGAGTCAAGGAGGGATTCCTGGCCCGCTACGCTCATCTGGTGACTTCCGGTGCCCGAGGCGCTATTCTTCAGTGGGATTAGTGCCATGCGATGGAAATGATCATCCCGTTCCTCCCCCTTGATGAGGGAGGCCAGGTGGGGGTTTAAAGCACGGATTCACCCCCTCCCCCTGTCCCTCCCACCAAGGGAGGGGGATTGGATAGGACGGGTTAATGTCTTTCACCGTGCCGTACTGGGATGAAAACCGGTGACACAGTGGGTCGACGTAATGGATACGATCTGGGGCGCAAGATAATTATTGCCTGAGCACAGCACGATACCACACGGAGTAGGTTCTCGTGGGATATGTCTTCCAGTTTGAAGATGCGCTGCATTACCTTGATTGGTTCACCTCGGAACCGGGGCGCACCGCAGCCGCGATCGAAAAGGACCTGCTGCAGCGCTTGTGGGCCCCTTTGACTCCTCAGACGGTCCTCGAAGTCGGGTGTGGGGCGGGATACTTTCTGGAATGGTTTGCCCAGGGGGAACATCAGGTTACCGGCCTCGATCCCTCACCCTACATGCTCGACTTTGCGCGTCGCTCGGTGCCTGCAAGGGTGGCCCTCGAACGCGGCTATGCTGAAAACCTGCCGTATGAAGACAATGCCTTCGATACCGTGGCTCTGATCACGACCCTGGAGTTCACGGAGGACCCCAGGCGCGCTCTCCAGGAAGCCCTGAGAGTAGCGCGCCACCATGTTCTCCTCGGCGTCCTGAACCGATACTCGGTCACCACGTGGCAGCGCTGCCTGCACCGCCTCTGGCATCCTTCCATCTATAGCTATGCCCGCTTTTTCAGTGTCTTCCAACTTTCGCGCATGGCCAGCGAAGCACTGGCCGGCACGGTGCCAATCCATTGGCAGACCTGCCTGCTGTTTCCCCTGAGTGCCCTCCGATACCTCCGCTTCCTGGAGCGCTCCCGGTTCCTCAATTGGCTGCCATTCGGCCATTTTATCGGCATGCGGATCGACCTGCGCTACCCCCTCAGGACGGTCCAACAGCCGGTCTTCTACAGGGCCCCTTCGGGGGCTGGCCCGGCAAATCTGCGCACTTTCTGCCGCCACCATGAACGCCTGCCAAACCATCCCCTTTCCGTTACTTATCCCTCACTAGCCCTCAATGGTTGCACTGACAACGGTACCCGGGCTGAGGCACCGCCGTCGATGGCTGTTGGAAAATGCAGGAATGAGCAGACAGAATCTTCATCCATCAAGGAGTAAACATGAAAGAGGCGATGTTTTACAGGAAACTGGATGGCAGCGCCGTCACCTGCTTTCTCTGCTCCCAGTTCTGCCGCATAGAGCCTGGCATGCGCGGCCAGTGCGGCGTTCGCGAGAATCGCGACGGTACGCTTCTGTCCCTTGTTTACGGCAGACTCATCGCCCAGAATATCGATCCCATCGAAAAGAAGCCCCTCTATCATTTCCATCCAGCAACCAGGAGTTATTCCATTGCCACGGTCGGGTGCAACTTTCGCTGCCTCTTCTGCCAGAACGCCGATATTTCCCAGGCGCCGCGTGAGTACAAAGCCATTTTCGGACAGGCGACCCCACCCGAAGAAGTCGTGGCTCAAGCACGGAAGGCCGGCTGTGCCACCATTTCCTATACGTATACCGAACCCACCATCTTCATGGAGTATGCCCTGGACGTGGCCAGAAAAGCCCATGAGGTGGATATCAAGAACGTGTTTGTCAGCAACGGCTACATGACGAAGGAAGCCCTGGAAGCCATCGCACCGTATCTCGATGCCGCCAATGTCGATCTCAAGGCCTTCAGCAACGACTTCTACACCGTACAGTGCGGCGCAAAGCTGAAACCGGTCCTCAAAACCATCGAGAACATGAAGCAGAAAGGCGTCTGGGTTGAGGTCACTACCCTGTTGATCCCCGGTCTGAACGACAGTCCCGAAGAACTCAGACAGTTAGCGGGATTCTTGGCCGCCCTCGATCCGGGAATCCCATGGCACGTGAGCCGCTTTCACCCAACCTATCTGCTCAATGATCACCCTTCGACTCCGGTAGCCACCCTGCACATGGCCCGCCAGACAGGTCTTGAGGCAGGTCTGCACTATGTTTATACCGGCAACGTCCCGGGTGATGAGGGTGAGAACACCTATTGCCATCACTGCCGGGGCTTGCTCATCGAGCGATTCGGGTTTTCCACTCAGCGACGCTCCCTCAAAGACGGAAAGTGCATGAAGTGCGGAACTCCTCTGGAGGGTGTTCAGATCAGCTGATGAAAGAGCGTCTGAAACGCCTCCAGAAAGTCTTCGTGTGTCTCTTTGCGGCGTTTGGTCCCCAGCACTGGTGGCCGGCAGACAGCCCCTTTGAAGTCATCGTGGGCGCCATTCTCACCCAAAACACGGCATGGAAAAACGTCAAGCAGGCCATCGGCCAGCTGCGCGCGCACAGCCTCTTGACCTTCGAAGGGATCCTCTTGCTGCCTCAGCACGAATTGGCCCCGCTCATTCGCGCTTCCGGCTACTACAATCAGAAAGCCAGGAAACTCAAGGACTTTTGCGAGCATCTTGGAAACCACTGGCAGGGTAATCTCGACCGTTTCCTGGGACAGGACATGGCGAAGCTGCGAGCGGAGCTCCTCAGCCTCCCCGGCATCGGCCCCGAAACCGCCGACAGCATCATCCTCTACGCCGCCCAGCAACCGTCTTTTGTGGTTGACGCCTATACTCGTCGCATTTTCCATCGCCACGGCTGCATCCCCGAAGTCATCGGCTACGAGGAGCTGAGAGCTTTTTTCATGGAGGCCCTGGCACCTGACGTGCCCCACTTCCAGGAATACCACGCCTTGCTGGTGAGGACGGGACATCTCTACTGTCGGCGCAAACCGTCGTGCGACAACTGCCCTCTCCACGGCTGGCAGGGATAAGAGGCAGTCCAAAATTCAGTGGCAGTTATGGCAGTCCTTTTCAAACCACGAAGGAATCACTTCGTGTCCTTCATGCTCTTCGTGTCAAAGTGATTACTTGTTTTTGGACAACTCCTGAGCGGGACGCTGTACGTAAACGCAAGGCCGAAACGGAATGATGAGGGAAGAAATTACAGGGAACCACAAGGGCACGATCTCCCGGTCACCAATCCTGAAAGCCTCCCCCCTGCTGCTTGAGAGAACCGAGGAATCGTCCCTTTGGCGACAGCCCATGAGTGACCGGCAGTGG
>CAZDKX010000231.1:0-4697 GCA_964505935.1 uncultured Syntrophobacteraceae bacterium | reverse complement strand
GACAGTTTGCCGTCATTCCATGCCTGCGACACATAAAGGCCGCAATAGCAACTGCCGTATTCGGCGACGTCAAGGGCCCGGTAGACACATGGGCAAACGATATCCCGATCCCATTCACGGTCTTCGGCTGAAAGTCGGCATGGACAGCACATGTACCCGTAACGCTCACGATTGACGAGGAGGCTCTGCAGGAGCTCAAATACTTGTTTCCTGTCTTTGTTGAAAAAAAAGCCTTTGGGCTCCTGAGCTTTCTTGAGCATCTCATAGAGCTGTTCCACCGTCATGCTGGTCATAGGTTCAGGACCTCCTTGATTTCATCCTCGCGGAAACCGATGATCACCTTGTCCCCGATCACAATGGTGGGGAATGAGCACTGCGGATTGAAGCTTCTCACCTCTTCGATCATCTTCTGCCGCTCCTCACCCTTCAATTTGTCGATTTCGACGCATTCGTATTGGACCCCACAACCGTTCAGAAACTCCTTGGTATTCTTGCAGTGAATACAGGTGCTCAATGTGTAAATCTTGACATCACAGCCTTCCATCATCATCCTCCTCGAGTTCTGAGTGTCAGAAGTAAGACCTCGCCAATTCTCGTCCACTCTCTATACCACGAATCCCCAGGCGCGTCAGGGCAAAGTCATAGCGCACCGGGTCCTCCGGGGTAATGCTTCTAAACGCCCGGGTAATTTCACAGGCGGTTCGCATGTCCCCTTGCCGGCGCTGAGTGAGGCCCGCTTCGAGAGCGATGCGGTGCATATGGGTGTCAAGCGGCACCATCAGCAGGCGGGGGTCGACACCATGCCAGCCTCCGGGGTCAACCTCGTCGATACGAACCATCCAGCGCAAAAACAGGTTGAGCCGTTTGCAGGCACTGCCTTTATCAAGATCAGGCAGCAGCATATCCATCCGGCAAGGGATCTCGGCTCTGAGCTCGCGGACAAAAGCCCTCAGGGCAGGCAGGATTGAATCATCCTCCGCGCCGCAATAGCCGACGAAACACGCCTCCAGGCTCCCGTGTCTTCGGATCACCTGCTTGAGGCCATGGAGGAGACCGGCCATCTGACTGCCTCCGGTAAAACGATGCCTGAAGTTGCTGAAAGCCCGCTGCAAATCCTCCAGAGAACTTGCCATGATGAATCCCAAAGGCGACTCACCCATGCGCTCCAATACTGCGGCAACACTTCTGAGGATTTGCTGAACTCGACCGTAGGCAAGTGCCGAAGCCACCATCCCGACCACTTCTCGATCCAGGGGGTCCGGGAATTCCCGCACCAATTCGAGGGGATCCGGGTGGATATACTCCCGCCGGTTCAGACAGGCATACAGCTCATCAAGGGTCTCTCGGCAAAACCCCGAGGAGCCGCACCAGGCCAACAGCTTCGGCTGAACCATGGCCCTTCGTTGCCTTTCCATCAGTTCATTGCGGCCCATTGCGGCCTCCGAAACAGGGTGTGCGCATTTCTGCCGGAGCGGCCAGTCTCGTACGAAGCTCTAATATAAGTGCCGGTCCCACCCCTGTCATCCCCGGGGGCACGGTCTGTCATGCGCCGAATTTGAATGATGAGATGGCTGTGACAGATTGCAGACATGTGGTAAACCATTCAGGACTATGGACATCACCACGACATCACCACTCAAGACGCAGGAGACCAGTCGCTACGATGAGACCATCCACCAGCACCGTACAAGACGGGGTCAGGCAGGCTCTCTCTTCCTGGCTTCAGCGCGTTTGGTATAGTTCTCCGCCCTTGCCCCCGACTTCGCCGGGGCGCGGCCTGCTGGCTTTAGCGGCAAGGTGCTACGCCACAGGTCTCCGCCACGACCAGCGCCGGGCCATGCAGCGTCGCCGCGAACTACCGACTTATGTGATCAGCGTGGGAAACCTGGTGGTGGGGGGGACCGGCAAGACCCCGCTGTGCCTGTGGCTTGCCGGATACTTGCACAATCTGGGCTGGAAGCCTGCCATCCTCAGTCGAGGCTACCAAAGGCATCGTACCGGGACAGCGAGGACGCCCATCAGCCGAGAAAGTTACTCGGCGGTGCGGGCTTTCGGTGACGAACCGGTGCTCATGGCCCACCGGGCAAAGCCGGTTGCGGTCTGGGTGGGCAAAGATCGCTGGGAAGCCGGGAGCCTCGCGGTTGCCAAAGACCATGCCGATATCCTGATTTTGGACGATGGCTTTCAGCACCTTGCCTTGAAGCGCAACCTGGATCTGGTCTTGCTGGACGCCCGCAATCCAGTCGGCAACGGGGCGCTCCTGCCGGCCGGCCCCTTGCGGGAACCCCCCATCCACCTCGCTCGTGCCCACGCGCTGGTGCTGACTCGAGCGGACGATTCCAGGCAAACCGCGCTCACGCAAGCCCTGATCAGCCGGTGGTTCCCTGAAAAGCCGCTCTTCTGCTGCAGGCATCGACTCACGGGCCTGCGGGTGGGACTTGAGGGCCAATGTCTCCCCCTCAAAGCCCTGCGCGGCCTCGAAGCCGTTGCTTTTGCCGGCATCGCCAGACCGGAGAGCTTCTTCGAGTTGCTGCATCAGGCAGGCGTTGCCGTTTGCCGCGGGCTTGCTTTTCCGGACCATCATCCCTATCGCCAAGCCGACCTTGTTCTGCTGCTCGAGGCCATGAAAGTGGATAAAGCAGGGTTTCTCATCACCACGGAAAAGGACATGGTACGGCTTCCACCCGCATTTCAAGACTTTACCCTGGCCGCCTCCCTCGATTTGGATTTTGGTTTGCAGCACCAGGCGTTCTGCGACTTTCTCCAGGCCAGTCTTGAGCGCTATCGAGGGACTCCAAGGCAGAACGATGGCGTCGGCTAGAGCGCTTTTTTGCGGACGCAACCGCTCTTTATTGGTAGAATAAGCTGGCGGGGAAGCAGGATAACGGGATTGGAGCGGGAGGACAGGTGATTGAGATCGACGGTTCCACGCATTCAGGAAGCGGGACCATTCTGCGATACGCCGCAACCCTGGCCACCCTGGTTGGAGAACCGTTGCATATGGTCAACATTCGCGCGCGACGCCCCAAACCGGGGCTCAGACCGCAGCACGTCCAGGCCCTGCGAGCCTGCTGCGCCCTCTCCAGCGGACAACTGGAGGGGGATGAAGTGGATTCCGACACCATCACTTACCATCCGGGCAGGGGCCTGAGGGGCGGCGCGTTCGAGTGGGACATCGGCACGGCTGGTTCGACAACGATGCTGGCAATGACCGCAATCCCTCTGGCACTGTATGCCGGAGGCTCATGCCGGTTTTCGATGCAGGGCGGGCTTTTTCAGGACTTCGCCCCGAGCGCCCATTACCTGCTGAAGGTGCTGTTGCCGATGATCCGGACCATGGGAGCCGAAATCGAATTGGAAATCGTGCGGCCGGGATACGTACCCAGGGGAGGGGGTCACCTCTCGGTGCAGGTGAAGGCCTTGCAGGAGCGCCTCAAGCCGATCGCGCGGCTCAAGCCCGGCACGGTGAAGGAAATCCGAGGGATTGCCGTAGCCTCCCATCTCTCGAGCCAAAAGGTCGCTCAAAGAATGGCCACCCGCTGTTCGGCCTTGCTGGAGCAGCGCGGGTATCCGGCCCGCATGCAGATTATCGAGGACACCACCGCCCTTCAGAAGGGCGCCGCCCTGTTGCTTTGGGCCAAGACCGATACCTGCTGTCTGCTGGGAGCAGATCGCGCAGGGATGAGGGGAAGAAGCTCCGAAAGCATGGCGGAATTTGTGGTGACCACGTTATGGGAAGACCTGGAAACAGGAGCGACCACGGATCGCTATCTCGCCGACCAGCTCATCCTCTTCGCGGCTCTGGCTGACGGCCGGACCGAATATCTCATTCCCAGGCTCACCGGGCATGTCGAATCGAATCTCTGGCTGGTCGAAACGATCCTGGGTGCGGCAACCGCATTGAAAGGACATCATCTTACCATTACCGGAATAGGGCTGCGTCCACCGACTGGCTGACGCATTGCTGAGAGGTTCCGCCATGAGCGCTTGCATCAAAATTCGCGGCATCTACACCACGGCTCTGACTAAACTCATGCTGGACTCAGGCTACCGTATCGTTGACCCGTCCAGCAAAATCCGCAGGCTTTTCACCATGGACAACGCTGATTGCAGTTATGACATCCTGATCCAGGACCGGCCGGACTTGCAGGGAGTGGAGCTCACCGGCACGCCAGAAATGATGACCCAGTGCCTCACGTTTCTCCAGGAACAACTGCTCGATGCGACCCTGCTGGCGCTCGTCTCCTTTGAAGAAGAAGCAGGGTTGGTCAAAGCTTCCCTCGAATTTCCAGGCTCCTCCAAGCAGACCCTTGATGCCATCCGGCTGACCGTCGCACCCACCTTGTCCCGGCACCATCGGTATCGCATCATTGCCAGCAAAACACTGGAGCAGGCCGAACAGACGCTGCTGAAACATCCCGAAAGAAAGGAGTTCCTTGAGGATGCGGTTTTTCAGGCCGAGATCCTCTTGCCTCTTGAGAAAGAAGGACTGGTCAAGCTGGAACATATCCGCCCTTCGGGCAAACCCATGCGCCCCCGCGAAGGAGTCATTGTTGATCGTGATACGCATGGTTTTGTTTTCCGACGCTCCTTTTCCAAGGGCCGCTACGATGGGCTGGAGGTGCCGATCCAGGAAGGTGATTACGGCCTGACGGAAGTCAGGGAAGGAGCCTGGACGGTCAAGCATTCCTACTACA
>CAZDKX010000230.1:0-8078 GCA_964505935.1 uncultured Syntrophobacteraceae bacterium | reverse complement strand
TTCGTTGCCCCGCGTCGGGCAGCAACTTTAAGGATCTCCTCTCGCTTCTCTTTCAAGGTTTCTGCAAGACGCATTTTCTACTCCCCGAAAGTCATGCCGTCTATAGGCCACCGTCCTTCTCTCCTACTCGGAAATTTACCGTTCGGCTCAACCGTTCGCCCGCTGCATCCATTCTCGTCAGCCTCCTGGATGCATGATCTTGTCCCTGCACAAGATAACTCCCGAAGGCTGCAAACCGCAAATGGAACCGAAGCCGGCCGTTGGCGGCAACCTTCGAGCGGCGGCAAACAGCGTTGCCCGCCGGGGTGCCACTCGCACTCTCGGATTCTTCCACCCAAGACCCCGGAAAGATAACCCAGTGGAATGCTGACAATCCGTTTTTCTGGCGCTTCGCTCTCCAGGGAACCCGGCGTACCGCCGGATATCGAGGAGCATGTAGCCGGTTTCTATGAACGTGGTGACTATGCTCTCTTTCTGCTGTCTCCACTCCGGAAGAGTTCGTCGGAGCTGCCATACCACTCCTGAAGAGGGATGGCCACGAGTCATTGCACAACGAAGTCTGCAAAACTGCGGTTGGATGAGACAACCCCATTTGAAAGGGACTGTCCAACAAGATAAGCTGTCTGGGGCATTCATTTCAGGCTTCGGGAAGATAAGGTATCAGGACCATCAAGGGTTTTCATGGTCTCGCTGCTGATCATCCCCCGGTCGGCCACCGGGTAGAAGCGGGCAACCTGAAAACGCGATAAAGGAGCGGTTAGCTCCATCTTCGGGGGAGCATCACAAAAACGTTGCCCACCGCTTCGATGAGTGCTATCATTTTGATAGCGTCAATGAGAGAAAGGGAGGACACAAGATATGGCGCAAATTCTAATCCGCAATCTTGACGAGACAACCATCGAGAGGTTGAAGCTCCGGGCGACACAGAGCGGCCGCTCATTGCAGGCTGAGGTTAAGATGATTCTTGATCAGGCTGCACATTTGGATTTACAGACCGCGCGCCTCACAGCTGCTCGAATCCGAGATAAGCTGAAAGGACGTCCTGCAAGTGACAGCGTCGATCTTCTGCGCGAGGAGCGCTACGGATGAGCGTCTACGTCGTCGACGTGAGTGTTGCCGCAAAGTGGTTCTTTTGTGAGCCTCTCTCGGATGATGCCACCCGCTTGCTCGACGCCTCCCATACATTGCATGTCCCTGATTTCTTCTTGCTCGAAATTGATAACGTTCTCTGCAAGAAGATGAGGCGCGGGGAAATCTCCAGAGAAGAGGCACAGGAAATCCGGTCTGCGATAGGTATATTTCCCTTACAAAAGCACCCCTTTCAGCTGCTCATGGATCCTGCTTTTGAGCTTGCAGCTCAAACCCAAGGCAGCCCCTATGATTGCCTGTACCTGATTCTTGCGATCGTTCTCGGGTCACAGATGGTTACAGCCGACCGACGTTTCTACGACAACATTCGTATGAGCCGGCTTACTGCCGAAAACCTTTGCTGGGTTGAAGACCTGCCCCAAATTGGTGGCAACACATAAATGCCAGACGACTCTTCCCACGAAACTCTCCTCTGTCTCGTTTTCCGAAAACCGGTCCAGCAGGACAGCATATGATTTGAAAGGTTGAACGACGGGTGCCGCCCCCCGGAACGCCATGCATGATGCGGTTTGGTCATCAAGCCGCAAGAGTCTATTCTTGAAGTCGCTGCCCAAAGCCCTCATAATTCATCTCGTCGTAACGCTTGAAAGTCACCGGTAAGGTTTGACCCCTCATACCTATCCTTGAGGTTTTTGGGGGTCACCAAGGCGGAATCGGCGATATAGATGAAGGCCTTCTCACCGACTCCGAACTTGGCCATCTTTCTGAAGCAACAACTGAAAAGCTCCGGCGTGGCCAGCAGTTCCACACCCAGGACACCCCGTTTGGATAGGAACATGGCGCCAATCTGCCGAGCCTGCGGGCGGACTGCCTCCGCAAAGGCATCGATCCGGTGGGCGACCCTGGCCCGACCGGCGCGGAAATCCGAAGGGGCCGACGGGGCATGCATCTCCGCCAGAGAGTCGCTCACTTCATCCCACACGGCTCCCTGATTGCTGCGGTATCTCCCCTTTCGCCGCAGGCTTGTGGTCACGCCGGCCTTTTGCACGGCGCGGGACTTGGCTCGAAACACCGCCTCACCCGCCGCGAAATCCTCCCTTTGCCGGTTCCACCGGCCCGCTTCCATGCATGAAACGGGCATGTCCATGATCGTGCCTTGGGGATGAAAGGAGGGTTGAAGAGGAAGGCACGAAGGATCTTTCCAGGTACCCGGAGCAACTGGCAGGGATCAGGATGGGATTGCGTCATCTCGCTGGTTCCTGTAGATTGTTATACGCGCTCGGTTGGAAAGACCGAGTATTATCCAGATGAGCACCTCCAGCTTATTTTCACAGGTTGATCCCAATGACCTCATTTCGTTTCGTTCACACGGCCGACATTCACCTCGACAGTCCTCTCAAAGGCCTTGCGGATTATGAAAGCGGGGCTGCGGAGCGGATTCGGATGGCGACGCGGGAAGCCTTTGACAATCTGATCAGCCAGGTGATTGACGAGGACGTCTCGTTCGTCATCATCGCCGGCGATCTCTACGACGGGGATTGGCGCGACTATCAGACGGGGCTGTATTTCATTCGGCAAATGGGCCGGCTCGCCCGGGCCCGGATTCCCGTCTTTCTGCTGCATGGGAACCATGATGCGGAGAGCCAGATCACTCGCCGCTTGTCCCTGCCCGATAATGTGAGGGTCTTCTCCCCACGAAAACCCGAAACATTCGAATTGAAAAGCCTTGACGTTGCCCTCCACGGCCAGGGCTTCCGGCAGCGAGACATTGACGTCAACCTGGCCTCCGGTTACCCCGAGCCGATTGCGAAGATGTTCAATATCGGCGTCCTGCATACGGGTCTTGGCGGCCTTGGGGGGCATGCCAACTACGCCCCTTGCGCCCTCGCTGACCTCATGAACAAAGGCTACGACTACTGGGCCTTGGGCCACGTTCATCAGCGCAGCATCCTCCACGAAAGGCCCCACGTGGTGTTCCCCGGCAATCTCCAGGGCCGACACATTCGGGAGACCGGACCGAAGGGAGCCTGCCTCGTCACCGTCGAGGAAAGCGAGATCGTCGACCTGGTCACGCTTCATGCCGATGTTGTGCGGTGGGCCTCGATTGTCGTCGCGGTGGAGGGCTGCGAGCGAACCGGGGACGTCGTGGACCGGGTGCGTGACGCCATCGGCCAAACCGTTTCCCGTGATGCGGAAGGTCGCCTGCTCGCGTGTCGCCTCGAAATCACGGGCCGAACCGGGATTCATGGTCAGCTCCTGGCATCCAGGGAACAGCTTCTCGCCGAAGCCCGAGCTGCCGCCCTCGGGCTTGGAGCGGAAACCGCCTGGGTTGAGCGGGTCGTCATCGCCACGGCACCTTTGGCCGACGCCTCGCCATCGCCCGCCGGGGAAGATGCCCTGGGCTACCTCCAGCGCCTCTCGGAAGATCCCACCGACCTCGGAGCGGCATCGGAGCTCCTAAGCAATGACCTCGGTGAATTCATCCGCAAGTTGCCCCATGAGGTCCGGGCTGAAACCGATGACGCCGTTCTGAAGGCGGCCATCGACGGGGATTACGCCGGGCTCGTCAAGGAGGCGGGCGGCTATCTCACCGCGCTGATTACCGAAGGAGGAAAGTAAGCCATGCGTCTTTCCCGTCTCGATCTGCTCCGCTATGGCCACTTTACCGACGCGGTGCTTGCGCTCCCCGCCCGCCAACCGGACCTGCACCTTGTGTTTGGACCGAATGAAGCCGGAAAATCGACAGCGCTGTCAGCCCTCGAGGATTTCCTCTTCGGCATTCCCCACAACTCCCCGCTCAACTTCCTGCACGACTACGGCGCGATGCGGATCGGTGCCGTCCTGGAAGCTGAAAGCAACACGTTGCACGCTCGCCGCCGCAAGGGCCACAAGGACACGCTGCTCACCCGCGAAGAGGTCCCCCTTCCCGGCGGGGAAGGAGTGCTGGCCAAGTACCTGACCGGCGCTGATCGCAACTTCTTCGCGCGAATGTTCAGCCTGGACCATGCCCGCCTGCGCCAGGGAGGCCGTGAGATCCTGGAAGCCCGGGATGAAGTCGGCCAAATTCTTTTCGCCGCAGGCGCCGGTCTTGCCGGCCTGCGGGATCGTCTGAAGGCCCTGGAGGAGGAAGCCGATGGCCTCTGGGGTTCGCGTCGCGCGGCCCGCAGGAAATATTACCAGGCGGATGATCGGCTGAAGGCGGCCGAAGGCGCCTTGCGGGAGCACACGGTGACAGCCGCCAGATGGCAGGACCTCAAACGTGCCGATGAAGCTGCCCGGGACGCCTATGACGCCCTTGAGCGGGAAATCCAGGGCAAGTCCGCCGAACTTCTCAAACTGCGTCGCATCCGTCGCGTGTATCGGGATGTCCGGAATAAATCGGAATTGGACGCCGCGGTTCGTGCGCTGGGTCAGGTAACCCTGCTTCCCGAGGAGGCGCTCCGCTCCCTGGAGCAGGCTGAGCGGGAAGACGCCCAGGCGGAGGCGCGCCTGGAGACCTTGAGCGAGCAGCTCGAAGCCGTGCGCAAGGAACGGGCCTCACTCACCTGTGACGAAGCGCTGCTGCTGCGGGCGGACGATATTCAGCACCTGCATGAAACGCGCATTCGAGTGCGCGCCGGCAAGGCAGACTTGCCGAAACGTCGGGCTGAGCTGGCCGCCTCCGAGGCGGAGCTTCGGCGCCTGGCAGCCGAGCTCGAATGGGAAACGGCCGACCTCGACCAACTGCTGGCGCGCCTTCCGGCGCGAGCGAAGGTGGCCAGTGTGCGTCTGCTGCTCAACCGCCGCGGGGGGCTGCTTTCGGGCACCGAGAATGCGCAGCACGCCCTCGAGGAAGCCGAGAATAGGCTGGGCGAGCTGTTACGGCAGCTTGCGGAGATGGGCAACCCTGTTGACGTCTCCAAGCTCGCCGCGGCAATCGGGGCGACGCGTGAGTGTGGCGACCTCCCCTCGCGGATCAAGGTTGCCGAAGGCGAGGCAAAGGACGGCCGGGCGGCGATCCAGCGTCACCTCAGGTCCCTCAAGCCGGCCGTTTCCGAGGAGGACATTCTGGCTTCACTGTCGGTCCCGCCGCGGGATACCGTGCAAACCCATCGTGACGCCCGTCGCGACCTCGACCAGCAACTGACAGCCTGCCGCGAACGCCTAAGGGCTGCCGAACAGGAATTGGCCCGGCAGATGAAGGCCTATGAACGGGTCGCCCGTGACGAACACGCCGTGTCGCCCGAGGAACTCGCCCGCGTGCGCCGCCACCGTGATACCGGCTGGTCTTTGATTCGGCAAAAGTACCTTGAGGCTGCTTCGGTCCCCGAAACTGATGTGCGGGAGTTTATCGCGTCGGGCGGTGAGGGTGATCTTCCAGATGTTTATGAATTCGCTGTGCGCGCAGCGGATGAAACGGCTGACCGGCGGTTCGATAAGGCCGAGGCCGCCGCTCGCCTGGCCGTGATCTCCCGCCAGATCGCCGAGCAAAAAGACCTGCTGGAGGGTTTGCGCAGCGAAGAGCAGGCGCTGGGTGACAAAGGGCGGACGCTGGAGGCGGCGTGGGAAGAAATGTGGCAAGGGGTGCCCTTTTTGCCGCAGTCCCCCGATGTCATGCTGGAGTGGATCACCGCCCGCGCCGAGGTCCTGGACCTGATCGAGCGTCGGACTGCGGTGGAACGGCAGCTTGCCTCCCTGCGCAGTGAGGAAAAGGCGGCCGCCGCCCGGCTCGTCAAGGAACTGGAGGCCCTGGGCGTCGAATCGGCGGCGTGGGCAGGACAACCCCTGCGGGTCGTTCTGGATGCCGCGGTGGACGAGCTGCGCCGCCACCAACAAGCCGCCGAAGACCGACGCAAATTGGACGAAGGGCTGCGCCGGGCAAAGACCGATTGCGAACAGAAGCGCAAGGCGGTGGCGAAGGCCCGCAACGCATGGTCGGAGTGGCATAGCCAGTGGGCAGGCGCCCTTTCAGCGTTGGGATTGGAAGTGGCGGCGTTTCCCGAGGCGATAGCCACCCAGGTTGACGTCCTTGATGAGATGCGTGAGGTTGCCGTCCGCGTCAATGAGCTTCGCCATGAGCGCATTGATAAGATCGAGCAGTTCATCGCCGCCTTTGACCGCGAGGTGGCGGACATCGTGACCGCGCTTGCCCCCGATCTCATGGCGGCGGAGCCGGATGGCGCGGTCCTCGAGTTGGAACGTCGCCTCGATGAGGCCAGGCGGGTCCGGGACCTTCAGAAGGGAAAGGATGAAGTCATCAATTCCCTCGAGAAAAGAATCGAGGAATGTGAAGAAGCGCGGCGAGAGGCCGGCGAGGTGATGCGCAACCTTCAGAGCATCGCCGGCGTGGAACGCGCCGAGGACCTCAGGAACGCCATCGAGAAGTCGGATCGCTTCAGGGGATTACAGACCGAGCTCTCCCGGCTGACAAAAACCCTTGCGGAGGAAGGCGACGGGCTTTCCGTAGCCGAACTGCACGATGAGTGCGATCTCGTCGACCTCGATCAGATTGTGGTCCGCGGGGAAGCGCTTGAAAAAGAGCTGGAATCGCTGCGCGAGCGTCTCCTGGAAGCACGGGATGCGCGTGGCGAAGCGCGGAAGGCCTTCGCCGCGATCGGGGCCGATGACGCCGCGGCGAAGGCCGCCGCCGACCGGCAGGCCGCTTTGGCCGAGCTGAAAGAGATTGCCGAACGGTATGTACTCGTCCGCTCGGCGGCCCTGTTGCTGCGGTGGGCGATCGATCGCTACCGGCGCGAGAAGCAGGCGCCGCTGCTCAAACGTGCCGGGCAGGTTTTCACGACCCTGACCGGTGGTTCGTTCGCGGATCTCACCCTTGAGTTCGACGAGAACGACCAGGTTCATCTCAGCGGCCTCCGCCCGACTGGCGACCGGGTGGCCGTGAGCGGGATGAGCACCGGCACCGCCGATCAGCTTTATCTGGCGTTGCGCGTCGCTTCGGTCGAGGACTACCTCGAGCGGGCGACCCCCCTGCCCTTCGTTGCCGACGACCTGTTCATCAACTTCGATGATGCCCGCGCGGCCGCCGGCCTGGAGGTCATGGGGCAACTGGCGGAGAAGACCCAGGTCCTCTTCTTCACTCACCACGAACACCTGGTGGAGATTGCCCGCAAGACCTTCGGCCCGTCACTTTCCGTCATCTCGCTGCTCCAGGACAGTGACCACACCTTGAGCTGAGAGGGGCATCGGCTTCGATCGAAGGTCTTGGCTGCTTGCCCCTCGCGACACCGGTTGCCGTTGCATGCCGCTGGTAATACTCCATGAGACTCCCTATCACGACCTATTTCAAGCCGGCAGGACAGATTGCCCTTTGCGCAAAGCTTGCGCTGCCAGGATCTTTCACGAAGCTTCTGACCATTATTTGCCCCACCGTCTCAAAGGGGACGCAGCGATCAGGGGGATATGCCAGTGACCTTGGAACAATACCGCAAGAAAAGGGATTTTACCCGAACGACCGAGCCTTCCGGAACAGGGGAGCCTCCCCACGAAGGGAAACAGCACCCTCGCCGCTTTGTTGTCCAGAAGCATCACGCCCGCAGCTTGCATTATGATCTCCGCCTGGAGGAGCAGGGTGTCCTGAAGAGTTGGGCGATCCCGAAAGGGCCGAGCCCCGACCCGGCCGATAAGCGGCTTGCGGTGGAAGTGGAGGACCATCCCCTGGAGTATGGTGATTTCGAGGGCACCATTCCCGAAGGTGAGTATGGCGCTGGACGGGTCATTGTCTGGGATCGGGGGACCTTTGTCCCCGCTGGTGGAGAGGAGTCCTTCGTAGAGATGCTGGCAAAGGGGGCCGCCAAAATCCGGCTCTCGGGGGAAAAACTGAACGGCGGGTTTGCGCTGGTCAGGACACGCTGGGGCGGCAAAGGGAATAACTGGCTTTTCATCAAGGAGCGGGACGAGCATGCCCGCCCTGGCTACGACGTCACTGCGATGGAAGCTCGCTCCGTCCTCTCCGGGAGGGATGTGGATGAACCGGCTTGAATCAACATGTC
>CAZDKX010000229.1:4079-8086 GCA_964505935.1 uncultured Syntrophobacteraceae bacterium | reverse complement strand
TCCGCGCCTTCGAGCAGGCAGCAGGTCAAGCCTTTTCCTCCATGAGGGGGGATCAATTCTGCCATTTGCCTCTTTCTCCTTTCAAAAAGTGTTGGGTTAAGTAGTTATGGCATGGGGCATCCCATGGTTACGCACGTAAACTCTCACCTGTCATAAGGCTGCAAGTGAGGTGAACGGAATTCAACGGCAGAATTGTGTTTCCAGGTTTGGCACAGCACAGTTTCTTTTTCAGTGGGCTCTAGGATGGTAGACATCGAGGCATGCGGTTTCTGGATGAGAGGGGAGTAATTCTGCCTTTCGCTTCTTTCTCCTTTTAACAAAGTGTTGGGTTAATGGTTATGGCATGGGGCAACCCATGATCACGCACCGGAGCCCCCGCAATTAACAAATGCTGCAAGCGAAGTCAAGCGCAAATCAATGGCCGAATTTTCTTTTCTGGATTGACCCAGCGCCATGCTCTGCAGGAGGCCGTGGGGCCGTGGGGGCCGAGGATTGCGGTTGCTGAAGAGGGGGGAGAGAGCGGCATGCCGACAGGGCCCTTTGTCGGGACCCATGCCAAAATGACAAGAGAGAAAGGGAGCCGTGTAAAGGAAAAACGCTTTTCTTGTCATCCGGCCAGAAAATTTTATTGAAAATTTTTTACACCGCGCTTGACAAGCTTCCTTTCACGAATATAATGGCTCGGTGCAAAAATGAGCAGCAGCCGCAAAGTGCGGATAGTTTTCGGGGGAAGCGTCGTAATCCTAGCACCTGATTCTGTTGAAGCGCAAGTTCACCAGCACGTTCATCCACAGGTTCAAGAAGCCTCCTAATCCCAGCAGCTGTTTCCGATGAAGCCCCAAGCTTTTCAACTCCACCCAGATCGTGGGGGAACTTCGCCGTTCGCCACAACGGTTTGGTTTGTCTCCAGCGCAGCGGGCAGTGGTTGCTCGTGGTGCCAATTTCAGGGACTCGATCCCCATAGTCGTTCACGAAATTACCTGTAAACCGGTTGGTCGGCAGGACAGCCTATTGAGTGAAAGGAGGTGTCAGCGCGTCAGTCGAATGAGTCCGAGTAGCAAACGGATCGGTTGAGATGAGCCATTTAAATTCTTTAGGAGGTTAGGCTATGCCAAGTTTTGTGATGACAGAGAAGTGTGATGGTTGCAAGGGGCAGGACAAAACCGCATGCATGTATATATGCCCCAATGACCTGATGATGCTGGATAAAGAAAAGATGAAAGCGTACAACCAGGAGCCTAATTACTGCTGGGAGTGCTACTGTTGTGTAAAGATATGCCCGCAGCAAGCTATGGATGTGAGGAGTTATCAGGACTTTGTGCCCATGGGCGCCGCATCAACGCCGCTGAGAGGCAGTGAAGACATCATGTGGACCATCACCTTCAGAGATGGTCGGCTCAAAAGATTCAAGTACGCCACCAGGAGGACACCAGAGGGTTCTATTAAGCCGTTTGACGGATTTCCTGAGGCCAAGGCTGAGGATTTGAACAATCAATACCTCCTTGGAGAGCCCGACATCATGGGTGTTAAAGAACTCTCGACGATAAAGAAATAAGGAGAGAAAAATGAGAGAATTCGCTACACAGGTTGTTGAAACCGATGTATTAATCCTTGGTGGTGGGATGTCCGGCTGTGGTGCTGCAGTGGAGGCTGCGTATTGGGCAAAGCCGCTGGGGTTGAAGGTAACGCTCGTTGACAAGGCGGCGATCGACCGAAGCGGTCCCGTGGCGATGGGGCTTTCCGCCATCAATACCTATATGGGTCTGGATGGCAAGGTCACCATGAATCCCCGTAAGCCTGAAAGATTTGTCGAGTACGTGACGAACGACCAGATGGGCCTGATGCGGCAGGATATGGTCTATGACATTGCAAGACACGTCGACTCCTCGGTCAAGCATTTCGATAAATGGGGTCTGCCCATCTGGAAAGATGAGGACGGAAATTTCGTAAAGTCCGGTGAATGGCAGGTCATGATCGCCGGTGAGAGCTATAAGATCCTTGTGGCCGAAGCGGCAAAGTCCGCTCTGGGCGCCCTGGGCGACAAAGGCGAGCTCCTCGAGAGAGTGGTGATCACCCACCTGCTCAAGGATGAGAAGGAACCGAACCGGATTGCCGGGGCCGTCGGCTTCAGCAACCGGGAAGACAAATTCTACGTGTTCAAGGCCAAAGTGACCATCGCCCTCATGGGTGGTGCGGTACACGTCTTCAGGCCACGGTCCCAGGGTGAAGGCTTCGGTCGTTCCTGGATGCCGCCCTTCGTCAACGGTTCGGTCTACGCGCTGGTGCTGCAGGCCGGCGGCGAGCTGACCCAGATGGACAACACCTTTGTTCCGCCGCGGTTCAAAGACTCCTACGGTCCGGTCGGCACCTTCTTCCTGCTCTTCAAGACCCCGGCCCTGAACGGCTATGATGAGCCCTATGTCGGGGCCTATCCCAAGGAATCTGCCGCATGGGCACCTTATGCCGACGCGAAGCCGACCCCCACCCCCATGAGAAACTACGAAATGATTCTCTGCGCGAAGGAAGGCAAGACCCCCTTCCTGATGCATACCGAAAGGGTGGTCGAAAGGTTTAAGGCGGAGATCTCCGATCCGAAGGAACTGAAGAAGAAGATCAAGATGTACGAGAGCGAAGCCTGGGAAGACTTCCTCGACATGACCATCCAGGGCGCGACAAACTGGGCGGCCCACAACGTCGATCCCCTCGAGAAACCGATGGAGCTTCAACTGTCCGACTCCGTGTTCATCGGTTCCCATGCCTGTTCCTGCGGCTCCTGGTGCTGTGGTCCCGCCGACCTGATGCCGAAGGAATACGCTGATTCATTCCCCGAGCAATACAACTGCATGACGACCGTCAATGGTCTGTTCACAGCGGGTTGCGGTGTGGGTGCCTGCGCCCACAAGTTCTCCAGCGGCTCACATGTGCAGGGCAGGATCGTTGGCAAGTCCGTGGTGAAGTTTGCCAACGACCACAAGGGCTACGTGCCGACGGTATCCGATGCCCAGATCGCGAAGCTCAAGGAAATCGTTTTCAAACCGCTTGCCTTGTACGAAGAGAAGAAGGGTTTCACCACCCAGGGTGATGTGAATCCCCATTACATCTCCCCCCACAATTTCCTGTTCAGGTTGCAGAAGATCATGGGCGAATACTGCGGTGGATGGGAGACCATGTACGGCACGAGCGATAAGCTGCTCGAGATCGGCATCTGGAAACTGGCATTCCTGGGAGAGGATGCCGAGAAGCTGGCCGCCAAGGATTCTCACGAACTGATGAGGGCGTGGGAAGCTGTTCACCGGTACTTCGTCGGTGAGGCTTGCGCACGCACCAGGCTGGCCCGCAAAGAGTCCAGGTGGCCCGGCTACTACTACAAGTACGATTACCTGAAGCTGGATGACACGCAGAGAAACTTCATCAACGTGAAGTACGATGCGGAAAAGAAGGAATGGAGCGTACTCACAAGGCCGATGATTGACATCATCTAGTTTCAGCCGCGTTCTGAAGAGGTACTATGAGGGGCGACCTGTCAGGTCGCCCCTCAACATTTGTTGGAAGCCTGCGGAACCATCAGGGTCACATGATGTCGAGACGTTTGAAAAATCTAGATTATGGTGAGAGTATTTTATGAACGAACAATACCCTGGAAAGACGCTATTCACTATGGATGATCACTTCCAATTCTCATGCCACAAAGGGCTTGCCTGTTACAACACCTGCTGCCGTGACGTGAATATCTTTCTCACACCTTATGATGTCCTGAGAATGAGAAGAGGAACCGGGTTATCCTCTGAAGAGTTCCTGGAGAAATATACCGTTGCCCTCCTGGGTGATGATGGTCTACCCCTGGTAGTGCTCAGGATGATGGAAAATGAAAAAAAGACCTGCCCCTTTGTTACGCCCGATGGCTGCCACATTTACCAGGACCGGCCATGGTCCTGCAGGATGTATCCCGTCTTCCCGGTTTCCTCTGAAGAGAAAGAATTCCTGATCAAGGAAAAGGCCTCATGCCT
>CAZDKX010000229.1:0-3979 GCA_964505935.1 uncultured Syntrophobacteraceae bacterium | reverse complement strand
TGGATAAGATTCAGCCTTTTCTCCGAAGATACTTTAAAGCTCAAAGATAAGGAAATGGATAAGCTCCTACAATCCAGGAGCAAGGCATCCCCTTCTTAATCCCTTTACGCTGCATGCTTCGAGCAGGAAGAGGCTGTCGGATATATTCCTCTCCTGAAGGGCAATAGCAAGTGGTGTCATTCGCCTCCCCTTCTTTAGTCACCGGAAGCCAAGGGCAAGGCCAGCCGGGCTTTTGGCATCTCCTGCTCACAGACGCTCCTCGCAATGACATTCCTGGACGCTTCCTCCAGTAATGCCTGCCTTGGGAAGGGCTCATAAAAAAAATGTTCATCACCGAACATAAAGGCATGGCGATTTCTTCTGATAGTGGTTAGAATGCGATCGAGTTTTTTGCATAATAAAAATGGTACTAACTCGCGCAAGTTAATGTAACACGTGATGTGCCCCGAAACGCTTTCTTTTAAGGTTTCCGGACCCGATCAAATTATCCGATCTATGCAAGCAAGTACGGGCAGGACAACCGGCGTTCTCATCCTGCGAATTGCCTGAAGAGCCGCGACGGTTGTCCACCGAGGTTTGGGCGTCTTGGCAAACAAGTATCGCTCTATTTTGGATATATTGTGTAGACAGAAAGGACTTAAGCATGTTACCGAGCACCAAGTTCGTTGAGCCTGTTGAACGCACATTGGATTCACAATTCAAGTTCAGGTGTCATAAGGATATCAGTTGCTTCAATAAATGTTGTAGACATACGGATATGCTTTTGACTCCATATGACATTCTAAGGATGAAAAACAGGTTGGGGATTTCTTCAGGTGAGTTCCTCAAGAAATACACTTACACTCATATCGATGAAAAGTCCTCTCATCCTCTTGCAGTCCTCAAGATGGCGGATGATGAAGAAGGGAAGTGCGCGTTTGTGACATCCGAGGGCTGCAGTATTTATGATGACCGGCCTGCCAACTGCAGATACTATCCAGTGGGCAAGGGTCTTATGGTAAAGGACTCAGAGAAAGGCCCGGTACCTCAGGAATTCTTCTTCTTTATCAGGGAGCCGAATTGTACTGGATATCAGGAAGATAGTGATTGGACTATTGATACATGGAGGAGAGAACAGGGAGTCGATCTCTATGATGAGATGAACAAGGAGTGGGCCGAGATACAATTGAGGAGGGACAATCCCGGACAGCCTAAGCTCGACGAAAAGAAGCAGTCGCTGATGTACATGGTCAGTTACGATATCGATAGATTCAAACAATTTGTTAATGAGAGCAAAGTTCTTGATATCTTTGACCTTGACAAGGTAGAACTGGAGAAAATCAAATCTGATGAGATCGCGCTGATGAAGTTTGGATTCAAATATCTCAAATATGTTCTGATGCTGGAAGAGACGCTGAAGGTTAAGGAAGAATATAAGAAAGTCGAACAGCCGGCTGGCTAAGGGAAAGGACGCGCGGAGGAAACGGATGAACGCGTTCACACCGCGTCGATCAAGCGATGTTTTTGACAGGAAACTGGAAAGCTGATAAGAAGCCGTCCCGACCGCTTTGCGCGATGCGGTCCGATTTCGTCTGTTGAAAGGAACGAACATGGGGAATCAGCCGTCCGGGGGCGAACCCCGTCCTCCCTTCGACCCCATGAAGCCGGTGGTCGAGTTCTTGAAGGGGACCGACCCCGACCTCATCTGCCGCCGGTACGGCATCAGCCGCTCCGAGTTGGAAACATGGCTTGAAGCCTACCGGAACACCCAGCGAAAGACGGCTCTGGTCGACCAGTTGATGATGCACCGGGTGGGGCGCAACGAGCCGTGCCCGTGCGGCTCTGGAAAGAAATACAAGAAATGCTGCCTGCTTCAGCACGAAGAGGCACGAAAAGCCGTCCCGCCCGAGCGGCTGAAGGAGATGGAGGAACTGGCCAAGGCCCGCGAGCAGCTGAATAAGGACATCGCCATGGGGTACGATCTGCTGCTCAAGGAGCAGTACGAGAAGGCCGGCCGGCTGGTCGATCAGCTGCTCAAGGCCTACCCGGAGGACGATCGAGTCCACGACATGGCAGTGAGCCTGGCGTTGGCAACGGGCGACTACGAGAAAGCCTATCTTACCTGTCGGAATCGCTGGCAAGTGGCCACCCAGGAAAGGCAATTCTTCGAGGAGCACGGCTTTCAGCCGCGAGAAGGGAAGGACGTGACCAAGCCCGTCCATTCCTACTCCCCGTCTAAGTGGCTGGAGAACCTTTGGATTTCCCAATGCGCCCGTGCCTATCGAAAGCAATACCCTCAGTCGGGCCATGAGGAATTCGCCGACTTGGTGCTACAGTTGAAAGCGGCCAACGATGGAAAGCGGTTCACGGCTCGTCAAGCGAAAGGTTACGAGGAGCGCAAGCAGGCCCTTGCTTCGGTGCTGTCCCGCCTGGAGGCGGCCGGTGATGCCGCCATCCCGTATGTATTGCCGCTCACCTACCTCTTTTCGTGGGCCAGCCTCTTCATTCCGGATCTGCTTCGGGTCTGGGGCTCCGATGCGTGCCTGCGGTTGCTTGGCGAACTTTCGATGTTTCGCTTCCCCCATTTCTCCCACATGTGTCTGGCTTATCTGGAATCGTTCGGAGACCGCGCGTTGCCCGTCATCGACGGCATTCTGCAGGATGAACCTGTCTTCGACGAGCTCAAAGGGGGGCTCCTGTCTGTTCTGGGGAATATCCATACGCCGGAGAGCCACGCCATCCTGGTTAAAATGATCGACCACGAAAACCCGGACATGTTGAAATGGGTGACTCAGGCGCTCGAACAACACGAGAATCCGGATGCCGTACCGCACCTGGAGCGCGCCAGGGCACGGCTGGGAGAGCTCAGCAAGATCGGGAGCGCCATTCGGGAGCTGATCCCCCGGCAGCCCGGCGGTTGAAGTTCTTTTCCGCTGCCGATTACCAGCGCTAAACTGGTTTGAGGATCGAGTGCCGGGTTTTTGTGAGGTGATCACAAGCGGGGGGATTGGAACCTTACAACCTCAGGCAGTCTCCCGCCTTTGGATTCCCGCCACAAAGACTTCCATCGGGACATAGTCGTCCGTGAGCATTGGCATACAGGCCTCGCCTGTTCTTTCCCTCGCTCTATCCCGCCCCGTCGTTCGCTTGTGACCCCTTTCCCGGTCGACAGGAAGATCTTAGATTGCAGTGAGTCACCCGGAGGATAGGTTCATTTTAATAAGAAAGGATTCCCCATGAAAAGAATAGAGGGCAACAGCCTTGCCGCTGTTGAATTTGAGCTCCACTGGGAAAGCGAATACGGAACGCACACGGACTGCTTTTTTGCCGGAAAAGTCAATTTCTGGCGGGATATTCTTCCCAAACCCCTCTTTGAGAAACTGATGAACCGATCAGTCGGCGACTCTGTGGAACATGTGTTTGCGGCTGGTGAAATCCTTCCCGGTCTCGATCCTTCGAAACAGTTTCGCATCAAGCACTCACAATTTGAGGGAGATCTTCGGGCAGGGACAATGATTCATCCGCGCCAGGGACGCTTTTATCCGAAAGGCCTGCTGAAGGACATTGCGAATGTATTCAGAGCCAATATTGAACCCTTCCGATGTGCTGAGATAGCGGGTTCCGGGATTCTCGTCGATTTCAGCCATCCCCTTTCGGGAAAAGCCTTGCATGTCAAAGCCTCTGTCCGGGACATAATGGGAACGAGAGCGGGATTGAGCGGAACCTGCAGCGACTGGATGGAAATCCTTACCGCGGGTCCGGGAATGCAGACCAGATGGAACCGGCAACCGACGGATTTTTTTTCGGACACGCCCTTTGAGCGATCAGACGAACTGCCTGACGGCCGGTTCTACGAAAAGCCCAGATTTGTGAACCACCTTGACGATACAGCGATTGCCGTCGTCTCCGGTCTCTATGAGCGGATGCTCCGCGACGGTGACCGAGTGCTGGATTTGATGAGCAGCTGGACCTCCCATCTTCCCTCCCGGCTGACGCCCAA
>CAZDKX010000228.1:0-8128 GCA_964505935.1 uncultured Syntrophobacteraceae bacterium | reverse complement strand
CCGATGTGGACGAACTGACGGGAAGAGATGATCGTCTGGTCCACTTTCTCCGCAAGCAGAGTCATGTGGAGAGCAACAATGTCATCGTCTCCTTTGTCGAGGCGCTGATTGACTTTTGGCGGAATCTTGACAAGAGCAAACTGGCGGATCTCGTACCGGTCGAGGTCTACGAGGAGATTACGGAAACCGGGCCGCTGGTGGATGAAATGCACCGCATCTTCGCCACGATTTTCAACTCACAGGCTATCCACCACACCACTGACCTCCTGGATCTCTCCGAAGCCGATACCCGGCGCCTCATTCAGAATGTTCCCGACGTGTCGGAACGTGAGCGCGAGCGGGCCTTTCTCATGATCCAGTTCTATCAGCTGGTCCACGAGAAATATGCCCTGAGCTTCAAAGATATTCAGACTCACCTGCAGCGGGCAGCAACCCTGGGGCTGCCCGACCCGACCGCGCTCCTTGCCGATCTTGCCAGCCCGGACCCCTTCCAGAAGCTGGAGTCCATCCTGGACTACCTGCTCGCCTTGAAGGAGGTGATCCTCACCCCCTGCGACTTGAAGGTTCTGGAGAACATCTACTACAAGCGTCACATTGCGGTCGACATCCCTTCCATGTACGGGTCATATAACGAACGCAAATTCGACGCCCTGGGCTTGACTTTCCGACTGGAGAATCTTGCCAATGTCCTGTTTGAAGAGCTCATCTTTTCCTTCAATCTGACCTTTATCACCCGCTCCACTTTCTTCCGGATTGCCAAGTTTCTGCCCCTCTTTATCAAGGCCCTTGATATTGACGGCATCACCTCCTATCGTCTCAACCGGCAACACGAGCTCTTCCAGCGAGCCCTGGAAGTCCCCCGCTTTTCCCATTCGCAGTATATGGACATTTTCCGGGGTTTTGCCGAAGCCATCAAACAGATCATTCACACCAACTACCATTCTCTGCACGAAGAGAACCTCGATGTCGTTATCCGCGACCTGGGACGGGGCAAGCTGCTGCCCCGGTACCTGCGGGAAGCGGATGCGGAATCGGTGCCCGAATGGAGTCATCGGATTTCCGAGAGTTTCCTGCGGGAGCTCATCGCCAGGACCTTCGGATTGCAGTACTTTGATCATTTCATCGGCAGCATTCTGACCACCCTGGCAACTCAGAAAGAGCTGCTCAGCATTGACAAACTGGATCTCCTGCTGAGTTACGATCCTCAGCGAGCGATCTCGCTGATTCACCAGCCCCACCCCAAGACCTATGATCTGATTCATCTTGGCAACAAGGCCTATAACCTGACCAAGCTCCACGCCATCGGCATTCGAGTGCCGCCGGCCTTTGTCATCACCACCGAATATTATCGGTGCCGCACGGTGATCGAAGGCTTTTCCCATGCCCGCATGGATTTTGAAGAACGGGTTATGGACCATATCCAGAAGGTGGAGGAGGCCACCGGGAGGCGTTTCGGGTGCCCGGAAAAGCCCCTGCTGCTGTCGGTGCGCAGTGGTTCGGCGGTCTCCATGCCGGGTATGATGAACACCTTCCTGAACGTGGGGATCAATGAGGCCGTGGTGGAAGGACTCATCAGGGAAACCGGAGAAGCCTGGTTTGCCTGGGATAACTACCGGCGCTTCATCCAGTCCTGGGCCATGTCGTTCGGGATGGCCCGCGATGAGTTCGACGCCTTGATGATCCGTTACAAGAAGAAGTACGGGCGGAAGGTGAAGCGGCAATTCCTGCCCGAAGAACTGCGAGAGATGGTGCTCGCGTACCGGACAGCCGCTCTTGAAGACCATGGCATCCGCGTTGCCGAGGACCCCAGAGAGCAGCTCTTTACCGCCATTGAGCAGGTGACCGATTCCTGGATTTCGAGCAAAGCCAAAACCTATCGCGAGATCATGGGTATCTCCGAAAACTGGGGCACGGCGGTAGCCATCCAGGCCATGGTGTTTGGCAACCTCGACACCCACTCGGGCGCCGGGGTAATGTTCACCCACGATCCCCGGCAACCTGAGGATCAGGTTGAGCCCATCGGGGACTTCACGTTGGGCAACCAGGGCGAGGATATCGTCGGCGGGTTGGTGCAGAGGCTGCCGCTTTCCGAAAGACAGCGCCTGAGTGAAGGAGAGCTCAAGGAATACTCGCTTGAGAGCCTCTTCCCCAAGGTTTACCGGCAGCTGGTGAGAGTTGCCAAGGACTTGGTGTATGGCCACAACTGGGCGCCCCAGGAAATTGAGTTCACCTTTCAGGGGGACGGTGAAGAGGGGCTCTACGTGCTCCAATCCCGGAACATGACGGCCCGCGTCAAACGGCATTATCCGGTTTTCAAACCATCGGATACGCTCTATGCCAATTACCTGGGGAGTGGGATTGGCGTGAGCGGCGGCGCGCTGTGCGGGGTGGTGGCTTTCGATCTCGAAAGCATCCAACGACTGCGCCAGGAGAAAGTCCCGCTTCCCATCATTCTCATCCGGGCGGATACGGTGCCCGACGACATCCGTGAAATTTCCATCGCCGACGGCATTCTGACCGGCAAGGGGGGGGCGACCTCCCATGCGGCCATCGTCGCCCATCGGCTCGAGAAGATCTGTGTGGTGGGATTCAGCAAGATGCGGGTCTGGGAAAGGGAACAGAAATGCACCATCGACGGGCGCACCATTCGCACCGGTGATGTGATAGGAATTGACGGTCGTAGCGGTGGTGTTTATGTTGGCCAGCACGAAACCGAAGAGGTGGATGTCGTCGTTTGAAAACGAGAATCTGCAGGGAGAGACTATGAGTGACCAAGAGAAAATGGTGCCGAAGAAGTTGGGGATCAATGGTCTGGGGCGTATTGCCAAGCTCTCGATATGGCATCATGTGGAGCGGCAGTATTTCTCCGAGCTGTTCGTGAACATTGGCCGTAATGTGGGAACCAGCCTCCATGACCTTGCTCATTTTGTAGAACGAGACTCCACCTACGGGGCACTGCATCACTTCATCCATGGATGCCGGGCCAAGCGGGTGATCGAGGAGCTCAACGAAAGCGAGGGGAGCATGGTCATCAACGGGGTAAAAACCACCTTCCTGCGCCGTCACCGCAACCCCGCTGAGATTGGCTGGCGTGATCTGGGCGTGGAGCTGGTGGTGGATGCCACGGGGGTTTTTATTGATCCCACCACACCCGCCGATGATCCGAAAGGTTCGGCGCGCGGGCATCTGCTGGCCGGTGCGAAGAAGGTCATCGTGTCTGCTCCCTTCAAGATCAAAGATAAGAGCAGGGAGATCCCTGCCGATGCCATCACCACCGTCATGGGCATCAACGATGCCGACTATGATCCCAAGAAGCATGTCATCGTCTCGAACGCCTCCTGCACGACGACCTGTCTCTCCTACATGGTGAAACCGCTCCTGGACTATTTCGGCGCTGACCGCATCTTGTCGGCGGCCATGACCACGGTGCACGCAGCCACCAGTTCCCAGCAGGTGCTGGACCATTCCCCCAAGGCCGGGTCCACGGACCTGAGGAAAACCCGGTCCGCCTTCAACAACATCATCCTCACCAGCACCGGTGCTGCCAAGGCTCTCAGCCTGGTGATCCCGGAGATGAAACGGATCGGCTTCCACGCTGAATCCGTGCGCGTGCCTGTGGTTACGGGTTCACTGATCATTCTGACCTTGATGATTCAGGATGAGAGCCTCACCAGCCCTGTCGGCAGGGAGAAGATCAACGGCATCTATAAGCGGGCTGTCGACCATTACCCGGAAGGTTATCTGGTTTATTCGGACGAGCAGAACGTTTCGGCAGACATCATCGGGCTGCCGCGAGCAGCCGCCGTCATCGAAGGGCATGAGAACCACACCCGCACCTCAGCCGTCCACATCAGCATGGAGGCGGCAAAGAGGGCCGGGGTGCCCCTGGATCATGTGCAGGACCTGAGGACCCTGGAGATCCCCATTACCCAGGCCGTGATTTACGGGTGGTATGATAATGAGTTGGGCAGCTACACCAACATGCTTGGCGATCGTACGGTCAGCATCGCCAAGCTGCTCTGAGGGATCGACTCCCGCTGGAGCAGGTCCGTGGCATAAATGTCCCATAGCTTTGGTTCGTACGATCTCTCCTGTGATGCCTTGGTGACACCTCTCGAGAGAAAACGAGCTAACAACCCAAAAGGAGGAAGTACTTATGGCAATTCGTGTGGCAATCAACGGCTTCGGTCGGATCGGCCGGACCATTTTCAAGGCGGCCATTGATCGCAAGGCCCCTCTGACGATCGTGGCCATCAACGATCTGACGGCCCCTGCAGAGTTGGCCTACCTGCTCAAGTATGACTCGGTCCATGGGGTCTGGCCCCACGAAGTCACCGGCACCGAAAGCGAACTGACCGTTGATGGCAAAGTCTACAAATGTGTCAAGGTGACCGATCCGGCTGAGTCGCCCTGGCATGAACTGAAGGTGGACGTGGTGCTGGAGAGTACCGGGCGGTTTGCCGACCGCGATGGATGCCAGAAGCACCTCAACGCCGGCGCGCGCAAGGTCATCGTTACCGCCCCCGGCAAAGGTATGGACGCAACTTTTGTGATCGGCGTCAACGACAGTGACTATGACCCGCGCAAGCACCATATCGTCTCCAACGCCTCGTGCACGACCAATTGCCTGGCGCCGATCGCTTCCCTGCTGCACGACCGGTTTGGGGTGGAGTATGGTCTCATGACGACCATTCACTCGTACACCATGGATCAGCGCCTGCTGGATTCGCTTCACAAGGATCAGCGTCGCGCCCGCGCTGCCGCCCTCTCCATGATTCCCACCACCACGGGCGCAGCCCGGGCGGTTGCCGAGGTCATCCCCGCTTTGAAAGGCAAATTCGATGGGCTGGCCATCCGGGTCCCCACGCCCAACGTCTCCCTCGTCGATCTGGTTTGCACCCTGGGTCAGGATGTGACCAAGGACCAGGTGAACAAGGTTTTTGAAGAGGCCGCCAAGGGACCGCTCAAGGGGATCCTGCAGTATGTGACCGAGCCCCTGGTGTCGGTAGACTTCAACCATACGGCGTTCTCCTCGAGTGTCGACGCGTCACTCACCAGTGTTATCGGTGGTCGCATGGTGAAGGTCTTCAGCTGGTATGACAATGAATACGGCTATTCCAACCGGGTCGTAGATCTTGCCATGATGATGGGCCAGTCTCTGGATTGATTCACTTCGGGCTCAGGACTTGTCCATACATAAGCCGAAAGTCGAAGTCCCCCGTTTACCCACCTTGCTTTGCAGGAGGGCGGCGGGGAAATTGGTGACGCAAGCGCCTGGCAGGCTCAGGCGGGGAGGAGCGGGGATGAGCATGAAGACGCTGGATGATGTCGAGCTGAGCGGAAAAAGAGTGTTTCTGCGGGTCGACTACAACGTCCCTCTGGACAAGCAGCGCCAGGTGAAGGACGATCTGCGGGTCCGAGCCACCTTGCCGAGCATCAGGAAGATCCTCGAGGCGGGCGGCAAGGTTGTCCTGGCATCACACCTGGGAAGGCCTAAAGGTAAGGTTGCCGAAGAATTTTCGCTGAAACCGGTTGCGGATTATCTCTCCAGGCTCCTTGATCGCCCGGTGACGATGGCTTCCGATTGCATTGGGAAGGCCGTCCTTGAGCAAGCCTCGGCCATGCAGGCGGGGGAGGTGCTGCTCCTGGAGAACCTGCGGTTTCATCCAGGGGAAGAGAAGAATGATGACGACTTCTCGAAGCAGCTGGCCACCCTGGCTGAGGTCTACGTCAACGATGCCTTTGCCGTATCTCATCGTGCCCATGCCTCCGTCCACGGTATTACCCGCTACGTCAAGGTTTGTGCGGCCGGCTACCAGCTGCAAAAAGAGGTCGAATACTTCCACAAGGCCATGCAGGGGCCCAGACGACCGCTCGCCATGGTCATCGGCGGCGCGAAGATCTCGACCAAAATCGAGCTGCTGGAAAACCTCGTCAACCAGGCCGATTGCCTCATCATCGGGGGCGCCATGGCCAACACCTTCCTGAAGGCTCAAGGCAAAGCGGTAGGCAAGTCCCTGGTGGAAGACGATCATCTCGGGACTGCCGCCCGTCTGCTGGAAAAGGCCGGCAAGCGAGGCATTCAGCTCCTGCTGCCGGTGGATGCGGTGGTGGCGGCGAGCCTGGAAAGCGGCACCGAAGCCCGGGAAGTTCCCATTGACCAGGTCCCGGCCGATAATGCGATTTTCGATGTCGGGCCCAAGACCGTGGCAGCTTTCGAGACGGTCCTGAAAAACTGCGGGACGGTGGTCTGGAATGGTCCTCTGGGGGCTTTTGAAAACCCTCCCTTCCACCGCAGCACCTTTGCTCTGGCCGGCTTCCTGGCGCAGTTGGATGCGCTGACCGTCATCGGCGGGGGCGATTCGGCGGCCGCCGTGCGCGAGGCCGGAGTCGCCGAAAAGGTGAGCTACGTTTCCACCGGCGGGGGCGCCTTCCTGGAAATGCTCGAGGGAAAAACCCTGCCGGGCATTGCCGCCCTGGAGGAATGCTCGAACCGACCGTGAGGGAAAGCTTCTTGGCGATTTCTTCTACGGCCTGAAATCTTTATTGTGGTGATGCAATCCACGATCTGTTCTTACCCATGACTCGTGAAGTCATGGATTTTGAGAGGAAACCCATGAATCAGCGAAAAACCCTCATTGCCGCCAACTGGAAAATGCACAAAACCATTGCCGAAGCAGTAGCTGTTGTCGAATCCCTGCAGCGGGAAGTTGGTGACTTTGACGATCGCGAGGTGATCATTGCCCCTCCTTACACGGCCCTGACTGCGGTCCGTAATGCGCTCTGGCGGGCGGATTTCAAACTGGCAGCCCAAAACTTTCACTGGGAAGACAAGGGCGCCTTCACGGGCGAGATTTCCGGGACGATGCTCAAGGATGCCGGTTGCGATGGCGTGATCCTGGGGCATTCCGAACGGCGACAGCTTTTCGGAGAGAGCAACGAAGTCGTTGCCAAAAAACTAGCCAGTGCCTTCCGGATGAGCCTCCAGCCCATTCTCTGTGTCGGCGAAGTGCTCGAAGAACGCGAAGGCGGGCGGACCTTTGCGGTTGTTGGCACTCAGCTGGAACAGGCCGTACGGGACGTTTCTCTGGATCAGGCCCGCCAGCTTGCCGTTGCCTATGAACCGGTCTGGGCCATCGGCACCGGCCGGACCGCTACTCCCGAGCAGGCTCAGGAAGTACATGCCTTCATTCGTGAGCGGTGTGCGACCTTGTGGGACAAAACAGTTGCCAACAGCATCCGAATCATGTATGGAGGTTCGGTTAAACCGGATAATGTGGACAGCCTGATGGCCCAGCCCGACATCGACGGGATGCTGGTGGGCGGAGCGAGCCTGGAGGTGAGCTCTTTCAGGCGCATCATCCAATATCAACCTCCTGGAGAAGCGAACTAGCTGATGTACACCATTGTAGTGCTTTTTCACGTGCTGGCGTGTATGGCTCTCATCCTGATCGTGCTCTTGCAGACCGGGAAGGGGGCGGAAATGGGAGCAGCCTTTGGCGGGGCTTCTCAGACGCTTTTTGGCGGCTCCGGCGGTACCACCTTTCTCGGGCGACTCACCACCGGCGCGGCGGTTGTTTTCATGATCACCTGTCTTGGCCTGACCTATCTCTCCACCGGGCCCTCGACCAAGTCCGTCATGGAAGATGTACCGGTTGCGGCCACGGAAGCGCCCCTGCTGCCCGACGCCAAACCCATTCAGCCGGCGCCAGCAGAACCGGCAACCGTGCCCCAGACCGCGCCGAAACCGGAGGCAAGCGCCGTACCGGCCACTCCCGACAAGCCGGCGCCTCAGAGTCAGGAAGCAACTCAGGCCCAGCAACCGGCCAAGGAAGAACCCAAACCCGCTCCGCCTAAGGCCCAGGAGAAACGGCCGGAAAAACCCCCAGCCGGTGCCAAAAAGCAATAGCGAAGCGGAATTTGAAGTTGCCAGACGGACAGTTTTGGCTATAATCAGCAACACGTGCCGAAGTGGTGGAACTTGGTAGACACACCATCTTGAGGGGGTGGCGGGGCGACCTGTGCCGGTTCGAGTCCGGCCTTCGGCACCAGCTAATTAAATCAATAAGTTACAAGGCAACTTCACTTCGTGCCGAGGTAATCTGCCGAGGTGAGAAGCTGGAGGAGC
>CAZDKX010000227.1:0-8169 GCA_964505935.1 uncultured Syntrophobacteraceae bacterium | reverse complement strand
CCCTCGGGCTTCCCGAAATAACACCGGAGGACGTCCAGAAACTCGACTCGACAGACCACATCAGGGAATTGCAGCGGATCGGGCAGGCGGTGCTGGAGAAGAAGATCAGGCCGGAGCACTTTGCCGGATTTGTCCGCGCCTGAATGGAAGGATGCGCCTGACTGGAAGGATGCCGGTATGCCGCCGGCTACCTCATGTTCTGTCCCCGATAGTAATCCTGGACAAAGGTGAGGTGTCGTTTCATGGCGGCATACGCCTCGTCCGGCTTGTGCTGGCGCACGGCATTGAGCACATCACGATGCTGGGTGAGGATCTTATCCATATTGCTCGGGTCGGTGTACAAACGCTCGAGGTTCTCCTTAATGCCATAAAAAAGAAGGTCGTACATGCTTTTCATGATATGAATCTGGACGATATTCTTGCTCGCATACGCCAGCGCCATGTGGAAAGAGATGTCGGCATCGCTCCCCAGGCTGCCCGCCTTTACGGCAGCGCTCATTTCCTCCAGACTCTTTTCGATTTCGTGGAGGTCTTCCTCGGTGGCACGCTGCGCAGCCAGCGACACCGCATTGCATTCCAACCCCAGCCGCACCTCCAACAAATCCATCAGACTCGCATCCTGGCCATTGATGACGGCGGCGAGCGGGTTCTTTTCGGCACTGGGCGCGGGCACATTGACAAACGTCCCATGGCCCTGGCGACGATCCAGCAGGTTCATGGAGACCAGCTTGTTGATGGCTTCCCTTACCGTGGGGCGACTGACTCCCAGCTTGTGAGCCAGTTCGTGCTCGCCCATCAAGCGTTCGCCAGGTTTGAGGTGCCCACGGAAAATCAGGTCTTTCAGTTGGTCGAAGACCTGATCGGACATTCGTTTGGGTTTGATCACTTTTAACATGGACTGAAACTTCCTTCTGAAACACGGAGGCTAAACTCGGCATGCCCGGGTTGATCGCCGAGCGTCCCGGCACCTTTTCTCACTCTGCTCTTCTACCCGAGCAATACCCATTGATCAACCAAAAACTGGCTGAGGTCCATGGTTCCTTGGGCGATGGCCGCCACCTGATCCCGCCCGCCTAGCCGGCCTATCCCAGGGACTCGGCGTAGACCTCGATGACATGTTTGACCCGAATACGATCCCCAGCCTGGGACAGCATATCCGCAAGCTGCATCATGCACGCGGGACAGCTCGTGGCGACAACACGGCCCCCCGACTGTACAATGTTGTCCCGCTTCCGCTTGCCGATCGCCACGGAAAGGTCGTAATGCTCCAGGCTGAAACTTCCACCGGAACCGCAGCAGCGGTCCGCTTCGGCCATCTCCTTGAAGCGATAGGCAGGATTGGCCTGGAGCAGGACCCGGGGCTGATTTGCCACTCCCAGCGACTTCTTCAAATGGCACGGATCATGGTAAGTGACCACAACCTTCTCGGTGGCATCGTCCGGCATACTTACTGGATGGACGCCCAGGTTATCAACCAAAAACTGGCTCACATCCATGGTTTTTGCGGTGATGGCCGCCACCTGTTCCTGCACGGCGGAGGGGAGGTCCCGGGCCATGAGCGGCCAGAGCTTCTTGATGGTGGAAGTGCAAGTCGCGCAGGCCGTGACCAGAAAATCATACGATTGCGAGGGAAACTTTCCCAGGTTGTAGTGAAGAAGCTTCCTGAAGGCGACGGTATCACCGCTGGAAAGGACGGGAATGCCGCAGCAGGCAAATTCTTCAGGAAGATAGACGCCGACGCCGTGATGGGCCATGGTGCGCATCACCGCTTCTCCGACCCCGGGCAGGACCTTGTCAATGATGCACCCCACAAAGAAGGCTACCTTGATTCCGGATGCTCCGGGAGCACTGTTCAGGGGCCCCACCATTTGGTGAAAGGCAACCGGGGCGAGGGCCTTGAGGTGGCGGTCCCCAAGGGGCGACGCGAAGCGACTGCACGAGGTGCCGAGCAGATCATCAACCGGTTTGATAAAAAGACCCTGCAGCTTTGCCCCCCATTCCAGGAAGCTGTCGAAGAATTCGGGATGGGCCAGCATGCCCCGGAAGATGACCTTCTTGAGCGGGTGAAGCCCCATGTAACCGGTAAGAATGGCCCGCGCCCTGATAAAGATATCAAGCACCTTGACCCCGCTGGGGCAGTTGGCTGAGCACGAACCGCAGAGGAGACAGCGCGCCAGGCGGTCGCTCACCCCCATGGGGTCTTTGAACAGCTCCCGGACCAGGCCGTCGAGGAGCGCCAATTTCCCGCGCGCGACGTCGGCCTCCCGGCCGGTTTCCGCAAAGACCGGGCAGACCGACTGGCACATCCCGCAGCGCATGCACACAACGAGCTGATCTTCGAGCTCCTGTATCAGTTTCGCGAGGTGCTTCATATCGGACATGGTCAGTCTCCTATGATCTTGCCGGGGTTCAGGATGTTCTTAGGGTCCAGGGCCGCCTTGATGCGGCGCGAGTAGACGATGGTGGCCCGACTGGTTTCTTTCTCCATGAAACGGGATTTGGCCATGCCAATGCCGTGTTCCCCGGAAAGGGTCCCTCCCAGCGCCAGCGCCCGGTCGAAAATGGCGTCAATGGCCTTTTCCACCCGCTGCCATTCCTCGTGATTGCGGCGATCGGTGAGAATGGTCGGATGGAGGTTGCCGTCCCCGGCATGCCCAAAGGTCCCGATGGTCAAGGTGTATTCCTTGGCGATTTGCTCGATGGAGCGAATCATGGCTGGGACCTTGCTGCGCGGCACCGTGGCATCCTCGAGGACCGTCGTGGGCCGGACCCGGGAGAGAGCGGAAAGGGCCGCCCGCCGCGCTTCCCACACCTTGTCCCGCTCCGCGGCATCCTGGGCCACACGAATCTTCATCGCCCCCATCTGCCGACACAGGGCTTCCACCCTCCCGGCATCCTCCTCGACCTGCACGGGATGACCGTCGACTTCGATCAAAAGCAGGGCCGCGGCGTCCACCGGCAGTCCCACCCGGCTGAAATCCTCCACGGCCCGGATGGTGAAATTATCCATGAATTCGAGCGTCACCGGCACGATGCGATGAGCGATGATCGCCGCCACCGTTTCCGAAGCTCGATTGATGTCGTTGAATACGGCCATCATCGCCTTTTTGGCGGGCGGCATGGGGATCAATTTGAGAATGATCTTGTCGAAGACGCCGAGCGTGCCCTCCGAACCCACCAGCAGGCCGCCGAGATTGTAGCCGGTCACGCACTTGACCGTGCGGGCGCCGGCCTTGACCACATCCCCGTTCACGTCGAAAAATTCCAGGCCCATCACATAATCTCGGGTCACCCCGTAGCGCAAGCCGCGCAATCCTCCGGCGTTTTCCGCGACATTGCCGCCGAGGGTCGAAACCGCCTGGCTGCCGGGATCGGGGGGATAGAAGAGCCCTTTAGCCTCGACGGCCGCCGCGAACCTGGCGGTCACCACCCCGGGTTCGACCACCGCATAGAGGTCTTCTTCATTGATTTCGAGGACCCTGTTGAGCGCGTTGGTCAGCACGACCACCCCCCCTGCTTTGGGGATGGTCCCGCCGCTGAGGTTGGTGCCGGCCCCGCGCACGGTCAGCGGTAAGCCATGCTCGTTGCACATCCCGACCACCCTGCCCAGGGCCTCGCTTGAACATGGCCGCAGAGCCAGGGCAGGCAGCACCGGATCGAGGACGGCGGCGTCATAGGAATAGGTGGCCCGATCCGTTTCCTCCTGGAAGACGTTGTCTTTGCCCACCACCTTGGCAAACTCTTTGATCAAAGCTTTCATGATGCTCCTGCCTCCCTTCTTGTGCCGCAGCCACTCCCCACCCCGGCAAGGATTACCTTGAAGGAAGATATCAGTTGTGTGGGCTTTGGCCGGTCTACTGGATTGTGATCACCGCTTTTCTAGTTTACTATAGGTTGGTGAGGACCTGACAGTTTGAAGTGATCAAGAATTCTCCGGCGACAATTTCCAATGACCGCCGCGTGCAGACGCTGCTCATCGCTTTTTCCTCCGGTGTTTTCCTCATTTGAACTCTTTGTACTTGGCCAACTCCCTCTTCCTCTCCTCCCCCTGAGGGATGGGGTTTAAGGAGTCAGAGCAGATGTTCGAGACTTTCAAAATCAAGGCAGAGGCGGTGAGCGCCGAGGTCCATCGCTTCGCGACCAGGGCCGAGGTCCTCGCTTTCATCGTCGCCTTCCTCAAGCAGGAAGGCGTTGCCGATATGCCCCCGTCCTATGCCCTCTGGGCTGACAGCCCTTTTTTGAAGGGCCTGGACCAGGGGCAGCTCGCAAGCAAGGTCCCCGGTCTCAAGTTCAAGGTTACCCGTGAGCTGGCGGCCAACAGCAAGATCGGCATCAGCCAGATGGATTGGGCACTGGCCAATACCGGGACAATCGTGCAGGATTCAACGGCGGTGGAACAGCGTCTGGTATCCACCCTGCCCGTCATCCATCTTGCGCTGCTCGCCACCGACCGGGTCCTTGCGGACCTGCCGACCCTTTTGACGAAAGTGAATCCCAGGGAAAGCGCCTACCTTGCCCTGATCACCGGGCCCAGCCGCACGGCGGACATCGAGCGGGTGTTGACCATCGGGGTTCATGGCCCGGAGAGACTGATCATTTTGGTCGTTGACGAGCTGGGAGGGCTGAGCTGATGGCGATAAGCAAAGAATTCAGGGAGCGGATCGAGAAGGCGGTGCATTCGCCGACGCTGACGGGAGCCCTCGGCAGGTTTTCCGAGGCATACCGGATCAGCCGGGCGCAGGCCTACAAGGGGATCGACTTCGAAGCTTTGCGGAACCGGATCGCCGAGATCAAATCCTCGGCAGCTTCGCAGTTCGAGGTGTTGGCGGAGCGATTCACCGAGCAGGCCGAAAGCAAAGGCACCAAGGTATTCCGCACCAACAGCCCCGAGGCGGTGAAGGAATACATTCTCAGGCTGGCCAGGGAAAAGGGGGTCAGAAGCGTTGTCAAATCCAAATCCATGGCCTCGGAGGAGCTCCACCTCAACCCCTACCTCGAGCGCGCCGGGATCGCCGTGAGGGAGACCGACCTGGGGGAGTGGATCATCCAGCTCGCCGGGCAGCGACCTTCGCACATGGTCCTGCCCGCCATTCACATGACCAAGGAAGAAGTCGCCGATCTTTTCAGCAAGGAGATTCACGAACGGCTGAGCACCGACATTCCCCGTCTGGTCAAGGTGGCCCGCCAGGAGTTGCGCGGCAAGTTCCTCGAAGCCGAGATGGGCATCTCCGGCGCCAATATCGCGGTAGCGGAGACGGGCAGCATCGTCCTCGTGACCAACGAAGGGAATGGCCGTCTGGTCACCACCCTGCCTCGAATCCATGTCGCCATCATCGGCCTCGAAAAGCTCGTCGCGTCCTTCAAGGACACTCTTCCCATTCTCACGGCCCTGCCCAGGAGTGCCACCGCCCAGTTGCTGACGAGTTACGTCTCCATCATCACGGGACCCACCCCCACGACCGACGGTACCATGAAGGAGCTGCACATCATCCTCATGGATAACCGCAGGACGGAGATGGCACAGGACCCGAAGTTCAAGCAGGCCCTCCAGTGCATTCGTTGTGCCTCGTGTCTCAATGTTTGCCCCGTCTTTCGCCTGGTCGGCGGCCACGTTTTTGGACATGTCTATACCGGCGGCATCGGCACCATCCTCACCGCCTGGTTTGATGAGCTGAAAAAGTCGGAAGAGATTCAGGGCCTCTGCATCCAATGCGGCAACTGCAAGGGGGTCTGTCCCGGCAAGATCGACATTCCCGAGCTCATCCTCGAGATCCGTCGCCGCCTCGTTAAGGAACAAGGCCAACCGTTGATTGACAAGGCAATCTATGCCGTGGTCAATGACCGCAGACTCTTCCACTCCATCCTGCGCGCGGCCTCGGTGACCCAGGCGCCGTTCGCCAGGGAAGGCTTCATCCGTCACCTGCCCATGTTCCTGTCGAAGCTGACCGATTTCCGTAGTCTGCCGGCCATTGCCGACACCCCGTTCCGGGACCGGATCGAAATAATTTCGCAACCGAAGACCGGGGAAAGGGTTGTCTTCTTTGCCGGATGCTTGATAGACTTTGTTTACCCGACAATGGGAGAAGCGCTGGTGAAGATTTTGAACCATGCGGGCATCGAGGTCGTCTTTCCCGAGGCCCAGACCTGCTGCGGCGCCCCGGCCCGCTATAGTGGCGCTTATGAGGTGGCGGGACAGAATGCGCTCGCCAACCTCCACGCTCTCCTTGAAACCAAAGCCGATTATGTGATATCGGCCTGTCCCACGTGCACGGTGGCGCTGAAATATGAATTCATCCATACTTTTGAAAGCCTCGGCCAGACGCAATGGCTGCCGGAGGCCAGGGAGCTTTCGGCAAAGGTGGTGGATTTCTCGTCCTTTATGAAGAAACTGGTTGATGACGGTCGCCTGGCGTTCAAAGAAGGAGAGCAGCTCGAGAAATTCACTTACCACGACTCGTGCCACCTCAAGCGGACCTTGAATGTCTTTGAGGAGCCGCGGCAACTCCTGAAAGAAGCCGGCTATGACCTGGTGGAGATGTTCGAAGCAGACATCTGCTGCGGCATGGGCGGTTCGTACACGCTGAAGCTGCCGGAGATTTCGGCCCCGATCCTCGAGCGCAAGCTGAAGAATATTAAGGAAACCGGAGCTTCTCTCGTGGCGATGGACTGCCCCGGCTGCGCCCTGCAGATCAAGGGCGGCTTTGACAAGGAGGGCCCCGCCATCTGCGTGAAGCATAGCGTTGAACTATTGGCTGAAAGGCTGGAGTAGGGTAAGCTGCAAGACTGAGGCATGAGCAGCGTAAACCTTTATTCTTTTGCAGGATTTGGTCGAGCCTGACAGGGAGGAGTGATGTTGACCTCGAAGCCTTATCCCAAGCTTACTCCTGAGGAAGCTGTTGCCAACGTGGCTGATGGTGCTACGGTTGCTTTCAGCGGCTTTGGCAATGTGGGCGCGCCCAAGGTCATTGCCCGCGCCCTGGCCGCTCTGGCCCGCAAACAACACGCAAAGGGCGAGCCGTTCAAGGTGCGCCTCCTCACCTGCGGCGCCGCCGGCGTTGATGTTGATGAAGCTCTGGCCCAGGCCCGGGCGATCTCGTGGAGGGCCCCTTTTCAGAGTTCCGCGACGCTTCGCAAGCAGATCAATCGGCAGGAAGTCGAATATCTGGACCTGCTGCTGTCCCACGTTCCTCAGACTGTCTCGTCCGGTTTCCTGGGCAAGGTGGACCTGGCCGTTGTCGAAGCGACGGAGATCACTCGAGACGGCCGCGTCTTTCTGTCAACCTCGGTAGGCGCCTCGCCAACCTATCTGAAATATGCGGATCGAGTCCTGATCGAGGTCAACCACCACCATTCCAGGCGTCTGCGGGAGATGACCGACATTCTTATCCTTTCCGCGCCGCCTCATCGCAATCCCTTCCCCACTCTTGAAACGATGACGAAGTTTGGCTGGTCCTATGCGGTGGTGGATCCCAAGAAAGTCATCGGGGTCGTGGAAACGGACGAACCGGACTATCTGGATCCCATCCCGCCGCCGGATGCCGTCAGCGACCGGATTGCCGAGCACGTGATCCGGTTTCTGTTTGACGAAATGCACGCCGGACGCATCCCTGAAAGCTTTCTGCCCGTTCAGATGGGGATCGGCGGTGTTGCCGACGGGGTGCTCGCCGCCCTGGGCAAAAACCCCTACATTCCTCCCTTCAAGGTATTCAATCTGGTCATTCACGATCCCATGATCGAGCTCATGGAGCAGGGAAAAGTGCTGGGGGTCAGTGCCAGCAGCCTTTCCCTATGTTCCGATTTACTCAAACGGGTTTACGATCACATGGATTTCTTCGTCCCGCGGATCGTCCTGCGGCCGCAGGAGATCTCCAACAGCCCCTCCATCATTCGGCGACTGGGCGTGATTGCCCTGAACGCCGCGGTCGAGGTGGACATTTACGGCAATGCGAACGTTTCCCACATTTTCGGGACCGATATCGTCAATGGAGTGGGAGGCAGCAGCGAGTTCACCCGCAACAGTTTTCTGCCGATCATCATGTGTCCCTCCATCGCCAGAGGCGGCAGAATTTCCGGCGTGGTGCCCATGTGTCCCCACATCGACAACAACGAACATTCGGTCCAGGTCATCGTGACCGACCAGGGCCTGGCCGATCTCCGGGGGCTTGGGCC
>CAZDKX010000226.1:0-8248 GCA_964505935.1 uncultured Syntrophobacteraceae bacterium | reverse complement strand
TGCTGATGTTGACCATGATCGTTGACCCATGGCAACATTGATCACCGCTGAAGAGCTTCGCGTCCTGCCCAACGCGTGATATTCCCCCACCTGCCGTCCGTTACTCTTCGGGCGGGGCAAAGCCCCGCCGGAGGGTGTTTTCCACGATGCTGCGGGGGATCATGAACTGGCGCAAATAGTCCGGGCCGCCAGTTTTGGAGCCGATGCCCGACATCTTGAAGCCCCCGAAGGGGTGGCGTTCCACCAGCGCTCCGGTACACCCGCGATTGATGTAAAGATTCCCTACCCGAAACTCCTTTTGTGCTCTGGCAATATTCACCGGGCTGCGGGAAAAGACCGCGCCGGTGAGAGCGTATTGCGTCCCATTGGCCACCGCCAGGGCTTCTTCGAAGTCTTTCACCTTCATGACCGCCAGCACCGGCCCGAAGATCTCCTCCTGCGCCAGGCGATGCTCCGGGCGGATGTCGGTGAAAATCGCAAGCGGGACGAAAAAGCCTTCTGGGTGAGGCGTGAGGGGTGAGGCGTGAGGAGGGTCGAGGGCAGGGGGGTGGTTTGCCTGGTTTGCGGGCAGGGATTGAGCAGATATCTTGCGCTCGATCAGGAGGGTCCCTTCCTGTTTGCCAATGGCGATATAGTCCAGAATCTTCTGCCGGGCTGGCGGGTCGATCACGGCGCCGGCCAGGTTTTTCGGGTCCTCCACCGGGCCCGGATGCAGACTTTCAACCGCAGCCCGGAGGCGCTCCACCAGGCGATCGTAATTCTCCTCGAGGACAACCAGGCGGGAACAGGCGGAGCATTTCTGGCCCTGGTAGCCGAAGGCCGATTGGAGTACGTGGAGGACCGCCTCGTCAAGATCGGCATCGGCGTCGACAATGATCGCGTTCTTGCCGCCCATTTCGGCGATCACGGTTTTGATGCAGAAGGTCTGCTGACTGCTCTGAGAGGCCAATCCGAGGATCCGGAGGCCGACTTCCTTGCTGCCGGTAAAGGCAACAAGCGCCACGTCGGGATGGGTTACCAGGTGGTCACCGATTTCGCTGCCCAGGCCGGGCAGGAAATTGAACACCCCTGGCGGCAAATTGGCTGCCTGAAACAATTCATACAGCTGGGCGCCGATGGCTGGCGATTGGGACGCCGGCTTGTAGACCACCGTGTTGCCGGTGACCAGGGCTGCCGCCGTCATGCCCATGGAAATGGCCAGGGGGAAGTTCCAGGGCGCGATCACCACCGCCACCCCTTTCGGTTCATAAACGAGACGGCTCGTTTCGCCCGGAGCATGCCCCATGCGCCGGGGGGGACCGAGGCGCAGCATTTCGCGGCCGTAGTATTCGAGAAAATCGATGGCCTCGCAGACGTCGGCATCGGCTTCGCGCCAGGCCTTGCCGGCTTCGTACACCTGCAGGGCGGCAAGTTCGCAGCGTCGTCGCCGAGCGTCCGCCGCCACGGTGAACAGATATTCGGCGCGAAGGCGAAAATCGGTATCCCGCCAGGCGGGATAGGCCGCCCGGGCCGCATGAACGGCCTGCTCCGCTTCGGCGATGCCGGCCGCGGCAACCCGTGCCACCACCTCGGTCGGGGCGTTGGGGTTGACCGACGTGATTTCCCGGCCGGTCTCGACGGTCGTCCCGCCAATGACGAGCGGGAGCCTTCGGGGAAAGCTTTTGCGCACGCGCTGCAAGGCCTCCGCAAAGCGTTGGCGTGGTTCGGCCAGGGTCCAGTCCCACAGCGGCTCATTACGAAAGGGACTTCGTTCGCCCGAGACGACGGTCTCCTGCTCCCGGGCTGGCGCGGGAGGATGCTCCGACAGGATTTCTCGCGGGCTGCGCAGCAGCTCCTCGATGGCAAGGCCCTGTGCGAACCCCTGACGCAGGAACGACTCGTTGGCCGTGTTTTCGAGCAGGCGGCGCACCAGGTAAGCCATGCCCTGCAGCATTTCGCCAATGGGGGCGTACACGCGCACGGGCAGGCCGGCTTTGCGCAGAGCGTTCCGGATCGGTTCCCCCATGCCGTAGATGACCTGGTATTCGATATCGTCGGCGGGCGTTTGCAGTTCCTTGGCCGTTTCCACGACGCAGGCAATGGCGCGCAGGTTGTGGGAGGCGCAGGCCAGCCTGGTCTGCTGGCGGCTTTTCAGGATGATCCGGGCCAGCTTCTCGAAGTTGGCGTCGGTTTCGGCCTTATTGAGAAATACCGGGATGGGCCAGTTGTTCTGCCGGGCCCAGATGACCTCGGAGTCCCAGTAGGCCCCCTTGACCAGGCGGGTGGTGAGCCGGACTTTGTGCTCACGCGCCCATTGCAGCAAGTCGTTCAAATCCCCTTCGCTGTCGCGGCGGTAACACTGGATGGCGATGCCGGTGTGGGGGTAGTCGTGAAACTCGGGTTCTTCCATGAGGCTGCGATAGAGCGCCAGGGTGAGGTTTTTGAGGCCGTGGTGCTCCATGTCTAGATTGACGAAGGCCCCGGTGGCCACGGCCTTCCGGAAAAGCGGCCGCAACCGCTCTTTCGCCATCCCCACGGAATGGTCAAAAGCACAGGCATTCATCTGCGAATACATGGCCGAGGCCTTGACGGAGACATTGACTTTGGGTGAGTGCCCCCAGTCCAGGTCGCCTGGGCCTTCATCCAGTGGCTGCCAGCCCTGCTGCGCCTGGTGAAGGACGTCAAAGAGCGCCAGGTAACGCCGGTAGTATTCATCCGCTTCATCTTCCGAAACCACGGCTTCACCCAGCAGGTCGGCAGTGAAGGCCACGCCGAGTGCCCTCAGCCGCTCCAGAACGGGAACCGCCTCTTCCGGCCTGCTGCCGAGAATGAATTGCCTGGCCATGGCGGCAAGGTTCTCGGAAAAGCTCTTCGCGAGCATTTTCGCGGCAAACGAGCTCGGTGAGACGAACTTGACTCCCCATTGCAGGGTTGACGGGAGCTTCACTTCCGGTCGGCTGAAGTACTCCTGCAGATGCCGCGCGACGGATTCGGGGCGGGTGAGGGTGGGGAAGACGTCGATGAAACGAAACATCTCGACGCGGAAGGTTTCATCCCGCATGCACCAGTCGAGCACTTTGCCAATCCAGAACTGTTTCTGGAAGAGGGTGGGGGACTCCCCTTCAATCATTTGGTAGAGCCGTTTTCCGGTCTCCTGCAGGCGCTCTTCCAAGGTGGCGATCATGGCTTTCCTCCCTGTTGAAGCTACACGGTATTATACAGCTCGGGCACGGTTCGCGAAAACTGTTTTCCCGGGTGAGACTTGGTCGGGAAACAAACCATCTTTTTTCACCACGAAGGAAGCGTTGACAGTAAAGGGGTCTCCTGCTATTTTTTCGCACACTTCCAGGGAGGAGTTCGGGAAAGATGTTTGTCGGATTGCGCTGGTCGTCGTCACTTCTTACTTCAAAAGGGGAGGATTCCATGAAGAAGGTGCTTTTTGCTGCTCTGGTGTTGTCCTGTTTGGTGGGTCAGGCATATGCCGCCGATACGGTCAAGATTGGCCTCATGGGACCCATGACCGGTTCGTGGGCAAGCGAGGGACAGGAAATGAAACAGGTCCTGGATCTGCTGGCCGAGGAAAGCAACGCCAAGGGTGGGATCGCCGGGAAAAAGGTGGAAGTGATCAGCGAAGACGACGGCGGCGACCCCCGCACCGCTTCGCTGGCCGCGCAGCGGTTGGCCACGCAGGGGGTGGTGGCGGTTATCGGGACTTACGGCTCAGCCGTGACCGAAGCGACGCAGAACATTTACAACGAGGCCAAGATCATCCAGATTGCCAATGGCTCGACCGCCATTCGGCTGACGGAAAAGAACCTGCCCTTTTTCTTCAGGACCTGCCCGCGTGATGATGAACAGGCTAAAGTGGCGGCCCAGGCCATTCAGAAGTTGGGTGTGAAGAAGCTGGCGATCCTTCATGACAACAGTACCTACGCCAAGGGGCTTGCCGACGAAGCCAAAGCCCTCCTCCAGGGCAAAGTGGACCTTGTTTTCTTCGAAGCCCTGACACCGAAGGAACAGGACTACACGGCGATTCTCACGAAAATGAAGGCGGTCGGGCCTGATTTCGTGTTCTTCACCGGCTATTACGGGGAAGGGGGCCTGCTCCTCAAGCAGAAGAAGGAGATGAACTGGAATGTTCCGTTCATGGGCGGCGATGCCACCAACAATCCGGACCTGGTGAAGATCGCCGGGAAGGATGCGGCGGCCGGTTTCTACTTTCTGAGTGCCCCTCTGCCCAAGGACCTGCCGTTTGAACAGGCCAAGGCCTTCCTGGCGGCGTTTGCCAAAAAATACGGGAACCCCCCGAGCTCGATCTATGCGGTGCTGGCCGGAGACGGCTTCCGGGTAGCGGCCGCCGCGTTGGATCAGACCAAAGCCACCGACACCGGTAAATTGTCTGATTATCTGCACAAAGAGCTGAAGGATTTTCCCGGCTTGACGGGTAAGATCACCTTCAACGACAAGGGTGACCGAGTCGGCGAAGTCTACAAGGTCTATCAGGTCAACCCGCAGGGTGAGTTCATTCTTCAACCTTAACTGGACACTCCTTGCTTTTCATCGGCGCATGGGAAGGCGGCTTCCCATGCGCTGATTTTTTCATGCGGAGGATGACGAGAAGGCCACTGGCCTTTCGGATAACCCTTTGAGGCATCCGCGGTACAGGGCCCACAAGTAAGGGTCTGACTCCGAACCGTCACCCCCGCACACGCGGGGGGCCAGGCTGTCTTTTCTGGATTCGGGCCAAAAGCATGCCGGGATGACGTTCCGAGATGAAAGCCACTTTATTCTGCGGCGCGGTACTTAGCGAAAAATAGGTGACGACTCAGGGTATGGAACAATTTTTCCAACAACTGACCAACGGCCTGGCGGTCGGAGGCATCTATGCGTTGATCGCGCTGGGCTACACCATGGTCTACGGGGTGCTGAAGTTGATCAACTTTGCCCACGCCGACCTGTTCACCCTGGGCGCGTATCTGGGACTGACCCTGCTCCTTGCCACGGCCCTGACCGACCACCTCGGTCCCCTCTGGGGCTCCCTGCTGCTGGCGCTCATGGTGATGGGGCTCATTGCCCTGGTCGGCGCCCTGCTCGACCGGGCCGCCTATCGCCCGCTGCGCGCCTCGCCCCGCCTTTCGGCTGTGGTTTCCGCCCTCGGCGCCTCGATCTTCCTACAGAATACGGTGATGCTCATCTATGGCGCCCGCTTCCAGGTCTATCCCCAGAACATTCTGCCCAAGGCCGCCATTGACCTCTTTGGACTGTCAATCCCGGTGGTACGCCTGTTGGTCCTCATGACCTCCCTGATCATGATGGCCGCTCTCTATCTTTTCATTCAAAAAACCCGCATCGGCACCGCCATTCGCGCCGCCGCCATCGACCAGGGAGCGGCAAAGCTCATGGGGATCGATGTCAATCGCGTGATTCTCATCGTCTTTTTGGTCGGTCCGGCGCTCGGCGGCCTGGCCGGCCTGATGGTGGGGCTCTACTACGGTCAGATCAACTTCACCATGGGCTGGGTGTATGGGCTGAAAGCCTTTACCGCCGCCATCCTGGGGGGCATCGGCAACATTCCCGGAGCCATGGTGGGAGGCATCCTGCTGGGGGTCATCGAGGCCCTCGGCGCCGCCTACCTCTCCATTGCCTGGAAGGATGCCATCGCGTTCTGCGTGCTGATCCTGATTCTCATCGTAAGGCCCACGGGGCTGCTGGGCGAACGGGTGGCCGAGAAAGTATGAACCGCAAAAACACCATCCTCATCCTATGCCTCGCGGTCATCTTCGGCGTTCTCCCGTTGTTGCTCAACACCTACTGGGTTGACGTGCTCAACAATATCGGCCTCTATGCCATCCTGGCCCTCAGTCTGAACCTGATTGTCGGCCATGCGGGCCTCTTCAACCTCGGGCACGCCGCCTTTTATGCCATGGGCGCCTATACAACCGCCATCATCAACACCCAGTTTCATGTTCCCGTGCTGTGGCTCATTCCCCTGTGCGGAGTCGTCTCCGGTCTTTTTGCCCTGATCGTCGCCCGTCCCATCATCCATCTCCGCGGCGACTACCTCTGTATCGTCACCATCGGGGTGGGTGAGATTGTGCGCATCGCGCTCATCAATAACGTTTTCGGGATCACCGGCGGCGCCAACGGCATTTTCGGCATTGCCAGGCCGAGCGTTTTCGGTTTTGTCCTGCGCACCCCGCAGCATTTCTTCTATCTGATCTGGGCGCTGGTGGGGGCAACCGTCTTCCTCTTTCATCTCCTGGAATATTCCCGATGCGGCCGGGCTTTGAATTACCTGCGGGAAGACGAGGTGGCCGCGGAAGGCAGCGGGGTGAACACGGCTCACTACAAGCTGGCGGCGTTTGTGGTCGGGGCCGCCTGGGCCGGGATGGCCGGGAACCTCTATGCCGCCAAAATGACGATCATCTCACCGGAATCCTTCACCTTTTGGGAATCCGTCCTGATGTTTACCATTGTCATCCTCGGCGGCTCCGGGAGTATTCCCGGGGTGCTGCTCGGCTCCTTCCTCATCGTCGGTCTGCCGGAAGCCTTCCGTGGCTTTGCCAATGCCCGCATGCTCATCTTCGGCGCCGCCATGGTGATCATGATGATCTTCCGCCCGCAGGGGCTTCTGCCGGTGCAGCCCCGTGCCTATGACCTCACGGGTCCTCTGGAAGGCGAGGGCAGGGGATGAGTGTCCTCGGGATCAACCGCCTGACCAAGCATTTTGGCGGGCTGACCGCGGTCAGCAATGTCTCCTTTGACGTCGAGGAAGGGGAAATCGTCGGGGTCATCGGGCCGAACGGCGCCGGCAAGACGACGGTGTTCAATCTGATTGCGGGAATCTATCGCCCCGATCAGGGGGAGATCACCTTCAACCAGGCTTCCGTGCTGGGTCTGCCGACCCACCGCATTGTTGCCCTGGGGATTGGCAGGACCTTCCAGACCATCAGGCTCTTCCAGAACCTCTCCGCCCTGGAAAACGTCCTCGCCGGGGCCCACTGCCAGATGCAAGCGGGCGTGCTTTCCTCCCTGCTCCATACCCCGCACCAAAGGCGGGAAGAACGACGGGCGCTGGCCCAAGCCCTGGGTGTCCTCGACTTTGTGGGACTCCGCCCTCAAGTTCAACAGCTTGCCAAGAACCTCTCCTATGGCAATCAACGCCTCCTCGAAATCGCCCGAGCGTTGGCCTCCAAGCCCAAACTGGTCATGCTCGATGAGCCGGCGGGAGGTATGAATGAACAGGAAACCACGCAGCTGGTTTCCCTCATTCGCAAGATCCGGGGGCAGGGAGTGACCATCCTCCTCATTGAACATGATATGAGTTTCGTGATGAGGGTTTGCGAAAAGATTGTGGTGCTGGAATATGGGTCGAAGATTGCGGAAGGGCCCCCTAACCAGATCAAACAGGACCCGAAAGTGATCGAAGCTTACCTGGGCGTTGAGGAAGACTGGTAGCATGGCATTCCTTGAGATCTCGGACCTGCATGTCAAATACGGCAATATTGAAGTGCTTCACGGGATCAACCTCCGGGTGGAGAAAGGTGAGATGGTCACCATTCTCGGCGCCAACGGGGCCGGGAAATCCACCACGCTGCTCACCCTGAGCGGCCTGGTTAAGGCGACGGCAGGCAGCATCGGTTTTGAAGGAGCTCCCATTCACAAGCTGCCGGCCCACCACATCGTCAAACTCGGCATTGCTCAGGTGCCGGAAGGCCGACGCATTTTCAACACCCTGACGGTCCAGGAAAACCTGAATCTGGGCGCTTTTGTCGCCAAGGACCCGTTCCTGGTGAAAAAAACCCAGGACTGGATCTATTCCCTGCTGCCGATTCTCTCCGAACGGCGCCAGCAGCTCGGCGGGACTCTGAGTGGCGGTGAGCAGCAGATGCTCGCTATCGGGCGAGCCCTGATGAGCAATCCGAAGATCCTGCTCCTGGACGAACCCAGCCTGGGCCTCGCCCCCCTGCTGGTTAAGACCATCTTCCAAACCCTCCGGGAAATCAACGCTGCCGGGGTCACCGTCGTCCTGGTGGAACAGAATGCCCGCGCAGCGCTCAAGCTGGTTCACCGGGCCTACGTCATGGAATTGGGCCGCATGGTGTTGGAAGGGCCCGCCGCTGAGCTCATGGCGCATCCCGAGGTCCAGGCAGCTTATTTGGGTGAGGCGTGAGGGGTCAGGAGTAAGGGGTGATAGGTAATGGGTGATGGGTGATGGGTAATGGGTGATGGGTGAGGGGTAATAGGTGATGGGTGATGGGTGATGGGT
>CAZDKX010000225.1:0-8292 GCA_964505935.1 uncultured Syntrophobacteraceae bacterium | reverse complement strand
ATGGAGTTGACCGAGTCTTGATATCAGTTGGTCTGGAGACAACCGGAGCAGGTCCGGCAAACTTCTGCAATCATGTGAAGGGCGCAGGGAATCGGTATTGCAATCCGCCTTGAGGAAACGCTCGATGATGGCCTCTGAGTCAAGCGCGTTCATCTTCTCGATGAGTCTATTGATGGCTTCGCATTCCGACGGCCCTGCATTCCCGTAGGCTTCGCGCAAATGTTCCACTCTGGCTTCCATTGCAGGGAGAAAGCTGGCATGGATGAATCTTGCGAGGTGAAGGAGGGACGCCTGGCCGGTTTTCATGGATAAGAGAAAAGCTGAACGATCCAGGGGCACGACTGCCAGGCCGAACTCTTCGTTGATGGTTGGACGATGCTTTTCATTGAATTCTTCCAGAACAGTCAGCACTTGTTCCTGTCGGTACTCAGAGACCTTCCGCCCCTCTTCCATGAACTCTGCAACTTCCGGCTGCCGCAGGAAAGAGGTGAAATCCGGTGCATCTGAAAATCCCCTGGGCGCCCATATCAGCTGGACGAACTTGTCATAGAATCTGGCAGGCAATTCAACCCCGACCCGGACATTGATGCTCAGAATCCCGGCTGCTTCCAAAAGCTCCTCTACCGGCTCTGGATCGACATAATTGTAGTAAATGATCGTGAGATACCGTATTCCCTTGATCCACGCATCCATCATCAGGTGGGAGGGCGATTTGCGGCCTTTCGTGTAGGAATCATGGACATGACCGTCGAACGCGATCTGATTCCATTCTTCCGGCATTTCAAGCAGGTGGTGTTCACGCAGCAGCTTACGGATGATGCGGGGCTTTCCCGACACCGCGGAGAGGAAATCGTGGGCAAGTTCCAATTGCCTGAGGCGATCATCACGGGTTCGCACCAGTTCCTTCATGATTTGCAGAAGTACTCGTGCCGTGTTCCTGCGCATATGGCTGTCGGCACTGTTCAGCACCTCGTCCATGAGCGAGCGCAGCGCATCCAGGCGCTCGTTGCTCTTTGCGCTCTCCAGAGATCCCAGCAGGTGAATGATGGCATAGGCAATCCGCAACCCGCGAGGTTCCGCCAGCTCTTTTATGCCGTGGGGGTGGAGGTGGGGATAAAGGAGGTCATTCAGATGGCTGAATGACTCTTTGCGATCCAAAACCCTGTTGACCATATCGAGCAGTTTGTAATCACGTTCATCGAAGAAGACTTTTACTCTACCGCTTCTCATTCGATACTCCGGTGTGTTGCGATATGCAGAGTCTTAATGGTCCGCATGAAATATAGGTAAAAAGAAAGATTGAGAATGTCGGTACTTGTCCGATTTTTTGGTAGGAGCGGATGGACTATTCCTGTGGGGCTTTTGCTCCGGGTTGCGTAAGAGAATTAACCAAGCAGGGTGTAGGACAAAGCATCGTGCCACGTGTGGTGGTTTGTCCTACAAGAAGGTGTGAATCGAACGTGGTTTCTGCCGGCTGCTTGCAACCGGGCGCGCAGGAGAACGAGTCGTCCCTGTTATTATCTGGGGATTGATGCAGGAAACCGGGTTACAGGGAGAGCTGATGGGTTACCACGTAATGGGTCAATTCCGCATTGCTTTTCATTCTCATTTTTTCAAGAATGCGCGTTCTGTAAGTGCTCACCGTTTTAACGCTCAAGTTGAGTTCGCCTGCAATCTCGGTAATCATCTTGCCGTTGCCTATCATGATCATGACCTGATATTCACGGTCGGAGAGTTCCTCATGGAGGGGAGCGTCTGAACGGTTTGCCAGATCAGCCGCCAGTTTTTCAGCAAGCTGCGGGCTCACATACCGTCCCCCGCTGTAGACCTTGCGAATCGCATTCACCAGTTCGTCCGGAGCGCTTTCCTTGGTCAGATACCCGGCCGCACCGGCTTTCAGCATCCTCTTTCCATACTGCTCTTCCGGATGGATGCTCAGAGCCAGGACCGGCAGTTTGGGTTTTTCGATTTTGAGCTGCTTCAGGACCTCCATGCCGCCGCCGCCAGGCATGGAAATATCGAGTACGATGACGTCAAATTCGCTTCTGCGGACTTTTTCCAGCAACTCCCAACCGTTGGCCGCCTCGTCCGCCAGCATCATGTCGGGGATCCCTTCTATGATCTGTTTAAGGCCGGCCCGAACAATCGCGTGGTCATCCGCAATCAGGATTCTAATCATGGGGAACCTCCGCCCTCCGCAAAGGAATTCTGACTGAAACGGTAGTCCCCTGGCCGGGGGGACTCGCAATGCTCACTGTCCCGCCCAAAGCGGCTGCTCGTTCCCGGATGCCAAGGAGTCCGAAAGAACGAGGAGCGGGCATTTCGCCCTTACCCATTCCTTTCCCGTCGTCATGAATCGTAAAAAGCAGTTCTCCGTCTTCTTCTCTCAGCTGCAATTCTACCCTTTTTGCCCCTGCATGACGCATAATATTTGTCAAGGTTTCCTGCAAGATGCGAAAAACAGCCGTCGAAATATCCTCGTCAAGGTCCATCCCTTCCAGCTCCAAAATCAGTTTGCACTTCGTCCCTGTCCGTGTCTCAAATTCTTCGGCCTGCCATTCAATGGCCGCGATAAGTCCAAAATCATCTAGAATTCCAGGCCGCAAATCGGCAGAGAGCTTCTTTATCGAGTTTATGGCCATTCCAATCGTCTTTGACATGGATTCGATCTTCTGGCTGACCGCAGTCTGCTCTTCGAGAAGTTGCTTTTTCATCCAAGCCAGATCGATTTTGAGGGCGGTGAGAGTCTGCCCGAATTCATCATGGATCTCCCGGGCAATTCTGGTTCGCTCTTCCTCGCGCGCGGATTGAAGGCGCTGGTAGAGATCCCGCAGTTGCTCATTCGACTTCCTCAACTCCTCCTGAGCAATCTTCCTTTCAGATATGTCCCTGATGATGGCCGAAGCCCCGATGATCCCTTCGGAATCGCTGGTGATGGGCGAGATCGTGACGGAGACATCGATGCGCTTTCCTTCTTTGTTCAAGCGCACCGTTTCATAGTTTTCTATATGCTCCCCTTTTTTGATCTTTTCGATGATCCCGGCAAGCTCGGCATCGTGGTCTGGCGGAATGATGATCGACACGGACCGCCCTTTGGTCTCCTCCACCGAGTAACCCAGGAGCTTCTCTGCCCCCCTGTTCCAGCTCACAATGGTGCCATCCAGACTCTGGCCTATGATGCCGTCATCGGAAGATTCAACAATGGAAGCCATGAGCGACTGTGCTTCAGAATGCAGCTGCGCGAACCGGTAAATTATCCTGGCAGCAATGAGGATGATGGATGTGGTAAGCAGGATGGTGATGATGTGGGATTCCCACGTGCTGATTTCCGGCCAGATAACCTGCTTAAGCCATTCAATGATCGTGATGACCAGAGAACCCAGCGCAGCCAGAAGCCAGGGTGTCGATGGTGCGCGATATCTTGTTTCAGCCATTTTGAGGCTCCTCCGCCTGATGTTGGCATCAGAATTCTTCGAGATGCAAAGTTAAATATTCATAAATTAATCCACGCCCTAGCGTCAAATCTTAAAGGCTTCGTGTTGAGCAAACAGCGCTATATGCCTGTGAGGGACCCTGTCTCTGCTCCTGCCTCCGCCCCAGACTAATACTCCTCGGGGTTCTGGCCAAGGATCGAAAGACCTTTCCTTCTGGGTTCCTGCTTCGAAGGAATGAGTGAGAGCCTTTGGGGAGAAGGCGCAAGGGGATGAACCGATGTCAATAATGCGTATATTGAGTCACAATAGGCAACGCGTTGGTTCTGAGCAGCAATCGAAGGACTATCCTCATCTCTGCTATTATACATAGGGTCTTTAAGCGATTCCGTGCCTCTTGACAATGTCGGCAAGGGTCTTATTTTGCGAATACTTATTCACATATGGAGCCGCTTATGAGCATCGTGAAGTTCGGCACGAAAGTGAGAAGGGAGCAAATCGCGCAGGCCGCCCTGGCTCTCATTGCCAGTAAAGGTTTCAACGGCTTGAATATGGCCGGACTGGCCCGGCAGGTTGGTCTGGGGACATCCTCCCTCTATCGACATTTCGACAGCAAAGACCAAGTACTGGAGGCAGTGCTCGACCTTCTTCAAAACCGGTTACTTGGAAATGTGCAAATTGCCATCGGAGAAGCCTCCAATCCTTTGGAACAACTGAGGCGGCTGCTGGCGATGCACTTACGCCTCATCCTCGAATATCAGGCACTTCCCAGGCTCTTCTTCTCGGGAGATCTCTATGCCGGGCATCCCGAGCGCAAAACAAGGCTTTACGGGATCATCAGGACATACCTGGGGGAAGTTGCCGAAATCATCCGACAAGGCCAGAAGGAAGGCTCTGTCCGGCAGGACTTGGACCCGGATGCGGTATCCGTTGTGTTTCTCGGGCTGATTCAGCCGACGGCGATTCTCTGGCATCTGAGCGATGGTGAATTCAATGTCGGAAAGCAGGTCGAAAGGGCGTGGCCTCTTTTCCACGAGGCAATACGAGTCAGGTAGATTTGGCTGGAGGACTGCACCTCGAGTGCGGTGGTCTGAAGGTGAATGGAGGATACGATGAAAAGAATCAATCTTTACGAGGCAAACGGCTTTGGGGAGAATTCGTTTAAGAACTTTCTGGTTCACGACTCGCCGAACTTTAAGATTTTGAATTTCAACTTCAGGGCCGGCCAGGAGCTGCCGGTTCATTCCCATGACATCGAGGGTGAGGTCAGTCTTGTAATTCTTGAAGGTGAAGGCGAATTCCTTGGAAAAGACGGGGCAACATTGCCTGCCAGAGCGGGCGACGTTCTTGTCAGTGATATTGCCGAACCGCACGGCCTCAGGGCCAAGACCGATCTTCGGCTCCTCGTCACCATTGCACCGCCGATCTGATGACAGGGGAAGAAGCTTTCAACATATCAGCGGTTGTTGCTGCAAGAAGAGTCCGGTCGAATGGATCGCCCGGAATAAACAGGAATTCCATTGCATTAAGGAGAAAGTACCATGGATAAGTACGTCTGTACGATTTGCGATTACGTGTACGATCCGAAGGTTGGTGATCCTGAAAATGGCGTCCCTGCGGGAACCCCTTTTGAAAATGTTCCCGACGATTGGCTTTGCCCGGTTTGCGGTGTTTCCAAGGAAGAGTTTGAGAAAGCCTGATCGGCTCTGAGGAGTCCCAGGTCGCGTCTGTGGGGAATGATCGGAAGATTCTGTCCGCTCCTGAGTTCTGAAGTCGAATGACTCCTCTCAACGTCGGCAAGAATGATGGTTTCCTGCGCTCTCACGATCCATTGTGGTTTGAGTTCTTCCCTCGGCAGCACCTTGATCAGACGGCATCACAATAAACCCTAACGATCTTGCCTGGAGAGATTACCGCAAGGACTATACGGCCTTGGAAACCCTGGAAAAGGTGGTTTCATTCATACCGAGGAGGTCAGGCATGGAGGAGCATGCGAACGAGTGGTTATGCCGGCAGATTGTGGATGAAGCGCAAGATGCGATCATCTACGCCGATCGCGAGGGGCGAATCGAGCTTTGGAATTCAGGGGCGGCTCTCATTTTTGGGTACAGCACCGAGGAAGCAATCGGACAGAGCCTCGATCTCATTATTCCGGAGAAACTGCGGTCCCGTCATTGGGAGGGCTACCATCGGGTCATGGCGACCGGTTCCACCCGTTACGGCAGGGAATTACTGGCAGTACCGGCAGTACGGAAAGATGGAGCCCGCATTTCCGTTGAATTCACGATCGTTCTCGTTCGTTCCCATGACGGGGAACTGTTGGGTACCGCCGCGATCATTCGGGATGTCACTGCCCGATGGCAAAAGGAACAGGAACTGAAGAGCAAGGAAAGGAGATGAACATGGGGCGCACCGTCGTCCTCGATGAAGAATGCTGCGTCGGATGTGGAGCTTGTGCGGAGCTCTGTCCCGATGTCTTTGAGATGAACGAAGATGGTGAGAAGGCGCACGTCATTCTTCCGCAGGGAGGAAGCGAGGAATGCATTGAAGAAGCCATCACGACATGCCCAAATGAGTGCATTGCCTGGGAAGAATGAGCCCTGCCCATCAAGTCGTTTGGGAACCGAGGTGTTCCTCAAGAGGTTACGATTTACAGCGAAAGGAGCCGTCATGAGAATCAAGTCCATTTCCGCATCATCACTTTTTACCTCGATTCTCGTTGTTTTTGTGCTGATGTGGCCTGCAACGGGCCTAACCCACTGTGACACCATGGATGGGCCGGTTGTCCAGGACGCTCAAAAGGCCCTGGAAACCAAGAACGTGGATATCATTCTCATGTGGGTGCAAGAGAAGGACGAAACTGAAGTCAAGAAAGCGTTCGAAAAGACTCTTGCTGTTCGTAAAACCAATCCTGAGGCCAAAGAACTTGCCGACATGTATTTCTTTGAGACTCTCGTAAGGATCCACCGCGCAGGTGAAGGAGCTCCTTATACCGGGTTGAAACCTGCAGGGAGCCACCTGGAACCGGCGGTAGCGGAAGCTGACAAGGCTCTGGAAAGCGGATCCGTTGAGCATCTCGAGAAGCATTTGGTCGATGGCGCAGCGAAAGGCGTTCGTGAGCGATTTGCCAAAGCCTTGGAGAAGAAGAAGCACGCAGGACACAGCGTTCGGGCAGGTCGGGAATACGTGGAATCGTACGTTGAGTTCATCCATTACGTTGAACGACTGCACTCGGACATTTTGGCAAAAGCGTCAGAACATGCGACTACCGAACCGCGTGAAGGCCAGGGTCAGCACCACCATCGGCAACAATGATTAAAGGAAGGAGGTCAGACCATGCTGTATTGCTTCAATGCGTCAGAGGTTTTCCGGATAGCCGTCGAGATCAAAGGATCTTGCATCGTCTTTTATGAAAAGGCGAAAAGTGTGACCAAAGATCCCGAAGTCCAGAAGCTTTTTGAGGACCTTGCGCGGGAAGAAGGAGAGCACAGGGCAAGATTGGAGGAGATGAGCGAAAAGCTGCCCAAGGATGCCTGGAAGCCGACGGTGAGTGATCCTGAACAGGAACTGGATTTTTACATCAAAATGATGGCTGATCAGCATATGTTCAGCTCCATTGAGGAACTGGACGCTCAGCTTGAGGCCGTCAAAGAGACCAAAGATGCCCTGAGGTTGGCTCTGCAGTTCGAGAAGGATTCGGTCATCTTCTTTCTCGGCATGCAGGAAGCAACGTGCGAAGGGAAGGATCGGGATCTCATCGCGCTCTTGATCAAGGAGGAACAGGATCACGTGCGTCGGCTGTCTTTGCAGGCGCGAAAGATTGGGAGACTTTGAGGGGTGCCGTGTCCGAACCCTCCTTCGTGGACATCCAGCCTTTGCACCCACTTGAGCTCATGGCAAGGGAATCAGTCATTCTGATCGTGACGATATAATGCTTGGAGGTGATACCATGTTTGTAGTCGTAATCTCTTTCCCACCGATAAAGGCAGGCAAAGACGCCGAGTTTCGCGAGTGGTTTGCCTCGACCAACGAACAATTCTCCAGCTTCAAGGGCTTCATCAGGAGGAGGCTCCTGAAACCTCTTAGGGAAGGCAACTACGCAGCGATTGTCGAGTTTGAAAACCAGGAGGCCTTTAAGGCAATGCACAGCAGTCCCGCCCATGATCAGGCCGGTGAACGGGTGAGGCCACTGTTCGACGGCAGCCCAACGCCCCAATTCTATGAGGTTCTCATCGGGTAGGTCCGACTGGCTCCGCATGGCAGTCGACCATTTTGGACCTTCATCAACCCGTTTAGGCTTTGAAACTAAGGGAGAACAACACAACTTCAGCGATCAGGAAAGGAGAAACAATCATGTTTTGCTACCAATGCGAGCAAACGGCAAAGGGTGAAGGATGCACCAAGCAGGGGGTGTGCGGCAAGCAACCGGAAGTTGCGGCCCTCCACGACCTCTTGATTCATGCTCTGAAAGGAATGTCCCTGTATGCGGTGGAAGGAAGAAAGATCGGCGTCGTCGACGACGCTCTCAATGCTTTCACCTGTGAAGCCCTCTTTTCCACCTTGACCAACGTGGACTTCGACGCAGACCGATTTGTGACCCTGATCCGGCGCACGGTCGAACTGAGGGACGCCCTGCGGGACAAAGTCAAGGCTGCCGGCGGCAACGTGGATTTCCCGTTTGCGGCTGCATCGTTAAAGCCCGAAAGCACGGTGGAAGGCATGGTTGCCCAGGGGGAAGAAGTCGGGTTGAAATCCGACCCCACGGTCAACCCGGATGTGCTGTCCCTACAGCACACCGTGCTCTTCGGCCTTAAAGGGATCGCCGCTTATGCCGACCACGCTCAGATTCTCGGGCAAAAGG
>CAZDKX010000224.1:0-8300 GCA_964505935.1 uncultured Syntrophobacteraceae bacterium | reverse complement strand
GCCCGTGCTTCCGGAGCTGTACAGCAGAAAAGCGATATCATCCTCCCCGGAGGGATGAGGGGCCAGTTCGCTCGAAGCCTGTTCGAGCAGCTGCGCAAAAGCGTCCTCGTCCACCCGCAGGCGGTGGCGAAGGTGGGGCGACGCTGCCTGTAAGGCTTCGGACGCGCCGACCGTGAAGAGCACCGCTCCCTGCGAATCGTTGAGGATGAACTCGTAGGTGGCCGCGGTGAGCTGGGGACTGAGCAGGATGGGCCACGCTCCAACCTTGATGCTCCCGAGAAACGAGCAGACGCCTTCGGGGCAGTCCGGCAGCGCGATCACCACTCTTTCTCCCGGCGCGACCCCAAGCTCTCTGAGCACATTCCCGAACCGGTTGATCTGCTCCTGAAGGCGGCCGTACGAGATGCTTTCCGCCTGATACAGGATGGCGGTCTTATGGCACCTTGCCTCGAGATGCCTCTCCATCAGCTCACAGGCGATGTTGTAGATCTTCTTCATCGGTCAATCCCCGCTCAATTCAAAATGGGCCGTAGCCTTTCATCTCATTCTTTTCACAGGATTTCAATGGGGTCATTGGGTGGGGGTGCGGGTCTTCTCCTTCGAGGAAAGCGGGGCAAAAGGGTTCTTGACAGAACCCACGACACCTGCTACCCGAAAAGACTCAAGGTGCAATTTCCGATCGTCAGCCGGCAGACCTTCTGGAAGCTCATGTGACCGAGAAGACAATGATTCCTCCATGACCCAGGCAAGCGTGATTTTTGAGAGGTGCCGGCCTTGCCGGTCATGGCGTTGGCAGCGGGGGAGGGATGGCAGGCTCTCGGTACGCCCAGGAATACCAGCGGAAACTGACGACCCCGGAACAGGCGGCGGCATCGATTCCGGATGGGGCCACCCTGGTGCACGGGGCCGCCATCGCTGAACCGCCGGCGCTCCTCGAAGCGACGGCCAAAAGAGCGCGGCGGGGGGACCTCGGGAATCTCAAGGTTTATTCTTTTTTCCCCATGGCTCATGCCCGCCGGACCATCCTGGCGCCCGATCTTTGCGATGTGATTCAGCCTTACACCTGGTTTGTGAGTGGTGCTGACCGATCGCTGGTGCGCGTCGGCCTCCACTATTACATTCCGAATTACTTCCACCAGATTCCTCGGTTGCTTCGGGAATACATGACGATCGACGTGACCGTCACGACGGTTTCCCCCATGGATAAGGCGGGATTCTTCACCTTCGGGACCGCCAACGATTTCACCTCAACGGCAGCCCGCTGTGCCAAACGCCTCATCGTCGAGGTTAACGAGCACATGCCCAGGATTTTTGGCGAATCGTTGCTCCACATCTCCGAAGTCGACGCGGTCGTCGAACATTCCGTCCCCCTTCAGGAGCTGCCTCCATCCCCGACCGAGCCGGAAGACGCCGTCATCGGCGCGCTTGTTGCCGAACTGATTCCGGACGGGGCAACCATCCAGCTGGGCTTCGGCGGGCTGCCCAACGCCATTGCCGGCTGTCTCAAGGGGCACAGCGACCTGGGCATTCACTCGGAAATCTTCTGCCCCGCCATGGTGGACCTGATCGAGCAGGGGGTCGTGACCGGTCGCCGAAAGACGCTCCACCCCCACAAGCATGTTTTCACCACCGTGGTTGGGGATCACGATACCTACGCTTTTCTGGACGACAACCCGAGCGCGGAAAGCTATCCCGTCTCCTATACAAACGATCCGGCGGTGATTGCTCAAAACGATTTCATGGTTTCCGTCAATTCCGTGCTGGAAGTCGATCTGCTGGGGCAATGCAACGCCGAGGCCATCGGGGGCTATCAATTCAGCGGCACGGGCGGGCAACTCGACTTTGTGCGCGGTTCCTTCAACGCCCGAGGCGGACAATCCATTCTGGCCTTTTATGCCACCGCCAAAGGCGGCGCCACCTCCCGTGTGGTCCCCCGGCTGGGAGCCGAGGCGGTGATCACGACTCCCCGGATGGATACCCACTACCTGGTTACCGAGTATGGGGTTGCCAATCTCAAGGGCAAATCCACCCGGGAACGGGCGCTCGCAATCATCGGCCTTGCTCATCCCCGATTTCGCGACGAACTCCTGCGGGCAGCGGAGCAGATGTACCTGCTTTGAAGAGTTGCGGGTTGCGGGTTGCGGGTTGCGGGTTGCGGGTTGATTTCCTCCTAGAAGAATGTCATTCCCGCATGTTTCTGGCGGGAATCCAGGTTCCGAGAGTCCTCTGGCCCCGCGCATGAAGCTTGCGGGGGTGACGACCGGACACCTATTTGTGGGGAGCGCTACTTGGAGGGTGTCCCAAAACCTTAATGGAGGGCCAATCCAGGGCATCTCACATAGACCCCGAATCGTCATTCCGGCGTGCTTCTGGCCGGAATCCAAGGCTGTTGCGACTACCCTGGACCCCGGCCTAAAACTTGCCGGGGTGACGTATGGAGCGACTTTTTTGACACCCTCTTAGAGCGCGTGGACAAAGAACTGCCGCGGAAACATCGCGCGAATCTCTCCCACGGAAGGGAGCACGATATGACCAGCCAACCACGGAAGGGAGCACGATATGACCAGCCAACCGCGCGGACTGACCTTCGACCGGTTCGAGGTGGGTGACGAGTTCGTGGCGCCGGCCCGGACCGTTACCGAGGCGGACGTCATCAATTTTGCCTGCCTCTCGGGGGATTTCAACCCGCTGCATGTCGATGAGGAATTTGCCCGTCAGACCCCGTTCGGAGGGCGGATCGCCCACGGCATGCTGATTGTGGCGATGGCAACCGGGATGGCTCATGCCATGGGGATCTTTGCCGGCACGGTCATCGCCCTGACGGAACAGACGGCTCGCTTCGTGAGTGCCGCCAGATTCGGCGATACAATCCATCTGGAGCTGAAGGTCATCGAGAAGAAGCCGGTCTCAAAGCCCGATCGCGGCATCGTCATTTTTGCAGTGAGGGTCTGCAATCAGCAGGGCAAGGCGGTCCTGGAAGGTTGTTGGACCCTGCTGGTCAAACGTGAGGGAAGCGTGGGAGGTTGTCATGAGACTGAAAGGTAGGGTGGCGCTGATTACCGGAGCGGGGCAGGGGATTGGCCGGGCGACGGCCCTTCGGTTTGCCGGAGAAGGGGCGACGGTGGTCATCGCGGATGCCGATGAGGCGGCGGCGGGGGAGACGGCCGGGCTCGTCACGGAAGGCGGCGGCACGGCCCTCGCGCTGGCGGGGAGTGTCGTCATCCGGGCGGAGGTCCAGGAGATGGTCCAGCGGGTCCTCTCGAGCTTCGGACGGCTCGACATTCTGGTCAACAACGCGGGCATCAATCAGGATGCCCTGGCGGTGCGCGTGAAAGACGGCAAGGTGACCATGATGACCGACGAACAGTGGGACGCCGTCTTGAGCGTCAATCTGAAAGGGACGTTTCTTTGCTCGCAATGTGCGGCGGTACCCATGATGGCTCAGCGTTACGGCCGAATTGTCAACACCTCGTCCATCAGCGCCCTGGGCAATATCGGGCAGGCCAACTACGCCGCCTCGAAAGCGGGAGTCATCGGGCTGACGCGGACTCTGGCCCTCGAATGGGCGCGCTATAACATCGCGGTCAACTGCGTGGCCCCCGGTACCACCAGGACGCGGATGACCGCCGGGATGCCTGACCCTATCAGACTGGGGTTGCTGGAGAAGATTCCGTTTCGGCGCATGGCGGAGCCGCAAGAGATCGCCTCCGCCCATCTCTTTTTTGCCAGTGATGACGCATCGTACGTGACCGGGCAGGTGTTGTTCGTGGACGGCGGCATTTCGGTCGGGGTGTAGCAGTCGATGCGCGGGAGATGACGGGCATGGCCTTTGACAATGTCTTCATTCCGTACGGGGGTTATTGGTGTACGCCGTTTGCGCGGTGGCAGGGGAATTTCGCCGGTCTCCACCCCATCCGGTTTGCCGCGGACGTGGCCAGGCGCGCTCTGGCGGAGCGCCGGATTGAGGTGACCGCCTTCGATGCGCTCTATCTGGGCATGACCGTGCCGGCAAAGAGCGCTCTTTACGGTGCGCCGTGGCTTGCCGCCCTCATGGGAGCGCCGGGCCTCACCGGCCCCATGTTTGCGCAAGCCTGTGCCACCTCGGCGCGGGTGATCGGCAGCGCGGCCTTCGAGGTGGCGGCGATGGGAGCAGGCCACACGCTGCTCTGCCTCACGGCCGACCGCACCTCCAACGGACCGCATCTTACCTACCCCAACCCCGCCAATCCCGGAGCCAGGCCGGATGCGGAGGACTGGGTGTGGGACAGCTTCAACCACGACCCCTTTGCCCGAAACGCCATGCTCGAGACGGCGGAGAATGTTGCCCGCGAGGAGCGGATCACTACGGAAGAGCAACACGATGTCGTCCTTTTGCGCCACGGTCAGTATCAGGCTGCGCTCGAACAGGAGGCGGCCTTTCACGGAAAGTATCTGGTGACGCCGATCGCGGTCAATCCGTCGGGAAAGCGGGTGGTCGCCACGGTGACCACGGATGAAGGGATCTTCCCCACCACCGCCGAAGGCCTGGCGACGCTCAAGCCCCTGCTGCCCGGCGGGACCGTGACCTTCGGGGCGCAAACCCACCCGGCGGACGGCAATGCGGGCCTGATTGTCTGCGGCGGAGAACAGGCGGATCGGTTGAGCCGCGAGCCCGGGGTTGTCATCCGGTTGCTGGGCTTTGGCCAGGGACGGGCCCGGAAAGGCTTCATGCCGCTGGCTCCCATCGCGGCGGCCCGGGCGGCGCTGGCGCATGCGGGCCTCGGCCTCGCAGCGGTGAAGGCGATCAAAACCCACAACCCCTTTGCGGTGAACGACATCTGCTTCGCACGAGCCATGGGGGTGAAGCTGGAAGCCATGAACCGCTACGGCTCGTCCCTCATTTGGGGCCATCCCCAGGGACCGACGGGAATGCGCCTGGTGATCGAGCTGATCGAGGAACTGGTTCTGCTCGGTGGCGGCTACGGTCTGTTCACCGGCTGCTCGGCCGGCGACTCGGCGGCTGCCGTGGTGGTGCAGGTTGGGGATTGAGAGGGAATGAGGACTATGGACCGACAGGACGCGATCGACAAGCTGAGGCAGGAAGCCCGTCAGGTCAAGCCCGACCAGGAATTCACCGTCCGCCGCATGACGGCCGAGGATGCCTGGGGGGTGGCGCAATGCTGCTACGCGGTATACGGCGACGGCTATCCCTTTGAGACCTACTACCTGCCGGAAAGGCTCATCGCCGAGAATCGCCGCAAAAACCTTCACACTGCCGTGGCCAGAACACCTTGCGGCGAGGTGGTGGGCTATGGGGGCCTGTACCGAAGCTCTGCCTATTCGCCGAAAGTCTACGAGCTGGGCCAATACGTTGTCCGGCCGGAATATGCAGCGACGGCGGTGCCTTTCAAGCTGCAGGAGCACCTGCTCGAGGTGATGATGGCTGGCGAGGATATCGATGAACTTTTTGCCGAGACGGCCTGCCACCATGTGAGTCGGCAGAAGATGGCTGCCATGGGCAAATTTCGGGAAACGGCGCTGGCGGTCGGGCTCATGCCGGCCTCCTACTACCCGGGGGATGACTGGGGCGATGATCGGGTTTCCTGTCTGCTCCAGTTCCGGGGGGTGCGCGATCAGCTTCACCAGCTCTACCTTCCCGCCGATTATGCCCAGGCCCTGGAATACATCCTGGCCGGGCTCGAACTTCCCCGTAACCTGGAAAAGGCCGATGCCGCCATCCCTCCCGGCTCCACGACCAGGCTTTCGATTCAGTTCTACGACTTTGCCGGAGTCGGCCGCTTCAATGTGCAAGCCCTGGGTGAAGACTTTGCCGCAGTCCTCGAGGCAGCGGAAGCTCAGGCCGGAAGCCGCGGGGTCGCGGTCCTGCAGACTTTCGTGAACCTTGGTGAACCCTGGTGCGCTCGGGCCATCCCCCTCCTACGCCGGCGCGGGTATTTCTTCGGCGGGTTCCTGCCCCGCTGGTTCGATACCGACGGGCTGCTCATGCAAAGGGTCGACAACTTGCCCGACCTCGAGGCCATCAGACTCTATTCCGAACGGGCGCACCGCATCCTCGCTTCCATCGCGGAGGACCTCGAAAGCAACCCTCTCTGCCGGTTTGCCGCGCGGCCGCCGAAAGAGGCCGCGGAGGCCACTGCGACAACGCCTTTGCGCGAAAGAGCCGCCGCCGACCGCAAGGTGGTGGTTTCCGGTTCCGGCTTGACCCTCGAGGATGTGGTTGCGGTCGCCAGATACGGCGCTCCGGCCGTCCTCACCGACGATGCCGCGGTGCTCGCCCGGGTGGCCTCCTCGGCTTCGTTCATTGCCTGGGGAGTCAAGACGGGGGAGCCGATCTACGGCGTCAATACCGGTTTCGGCGGAATGGCGAACGTGGCCATCGGGGAACGCGAGCTGACGGCGCTCCAGAGCAACCTCATCCGCTTCCTCAAGGCCGGCGCGGGAGGCTTTCTTCCCCGTGAAGACGTCCGCGCGGCCATGCTCCTGCGGGTCAATTCCCACCTGCGCGGAGTATCCGGCATCAGGCTGGAATTGATTTCGCGCATGCTCACCTTTCTCAACCACGGAGTCACCCCCCTGGTGCGGGAACTCGGCTCGATCGGGGCGAGCGGCGATCTCATTCCGCTTGCCACCATCACCGGGGCGATCATCGGGGCGGATGCCGCCTTCGAGGTGGATTTTCAGGGAGAGCGGATGGACTGCCTGACCGCGCTGGACAGACTGGGACTCCCGCCTTTCGCGCTCGGCCCCAAGGAAGGGCTGGGTATGGTCAACGGCACCTCCGTGATGAGCGGGATTGCGGCCAACTGCCTGCACGAGACGCGCAACCTCATCGCGCTGACGTTCGGTTTCCAGGCGCTGGCCTTCCAGGCTCTCGAAGCTTCCGACCAAGCTTTTCATCCTTTTATCCACCAGGTGAAGCCGCATCCGGGGCAGATCCTGGCGGCCGACCTCATGCTGCGGTTGCTCAAGGGCTCGCGCATGAGCCGCCATGAGCTGGACGGTCATCATGAGTCCCGCGAGGGCCAGCCGGTCCAGGACCGCTATTCCCTCCGCTGCCTGCCCCAGTACTTCGGCCCGTTGCTGGACGGCTTCCGAAGCGCCGTAGCGGCCGTTGAAACGGAAATGAACTCGGCCAGCGACAATCCCATCATCGACGGTAGCGGCTGCGTCAGCTACCATAGCGGTAATTTCCTGGGCCAGTACGTGGGGGTGTGGATGGATCACCTCCGCTATTACCTCGGTCTGCTGGCGAAGCACGTGGATGTGCAAATCGCCCTGCTGGTGACGCCGGAATTCAACGGGGGGCTGTCGGCTTCCCTGGTGGGTAATCACGACCGGCATGTGAACATGGGACTCAAGGGCCTTCAGATTTGCGGCAATGCCATCCTGCCGCTCCTCTCGTTTTACGGCAATACCATTGCCGACCGGTTCCCCACCCATGCCGAGCAGTTCAACCAGAACATCAACAGTCAGGGCTACAATTCGGCGCTGCTGGCGAGCAAATCCGTTTCGCTGCTGCGTTCTTACCTGGCGCTGGCGCTGATTTTCGGGGTTCAGGGGGTGGAGTTGCGGAGCTTTATGCGGACCGGCAGGTATGATCCCCGCAAGCAGCTCTCGCCGCTTCTCGTTCCGCTCTACGACGCGGTGCGGGCGGGCCTCGACGGCCGGCCAGCCGCTGACCGGCCGCTCATCTGGGACGATGATCAGCAGTCGCTCGACCTTTACGTGGAAGCCCTCAGCACCCATATCGCGGCGGAGTCGGAGGTGGTGGCAGCCATGCGACCCATCACCCGGCTCCTGCCGTAGCCCCTGTGCCGGTCAGCAGGATGCTGTGCATTCCGAACCGGCACTTCAGATGGCCGGGTGCGGACTGGCACTTCCTTTCGGGAAGCGATCCGCCTGGTTGCTTCCCTGGGAGGCTTTCTCGGCCGCAAAAGCGACAACCGGTACGACAACCCTGTGGCGTGGTCTCCAAAGCCTTGCCTCCGTTGCTGTCCTCTGCCGCGTCTTGTACCCACTGTCCAAGCTTGGCCCATGGCCACGTGGGCATGTGTAGGCAACTGTCAGCCTCAAGGGGGGAATCTGTCCGGTGCGAATGCCATGTTTCAACGGCATTGCCGCCACGGCTGCCGGAGGAAGGAGCTAGGGCCTAGCGTGCGCGTACTGGACGCGCTCCCTGACCGTAGGGAAAAGGTCCAGCTGGGTGTGGGGCAGAAACAGCGCCGCGGTGTAATGATTCATGAAGCCCGGGGTTTCCGAGAGCTCGAAGTTGGTCATCATCCCTGCCACCCGCGGCTCTT
>CAZDKX010000223.1:0-8310 GCA_964505935.1 uncultured Syntrophobacteraceae bacterium | reverse complement strand
ATGCCGCCTTGAAGATCGAGACCAAGGTGGATCTTTTCCTTTGGCAAAAAACCCTTCCACCAGGGAGGCAAAGAGGGACTCAAGGTGGGGGTGAGATAGACCATCCCCACAATGAAGATCACCACTATTAGAATTTCTCGCCATTTCAAGTCTTTCAAATCACATCCTCCTGGTAAGTCCGAGAGCTTGTGCGGTAGCGCAGATTACAGGAGCAAAAAGGAAATACCTCTTTCTTCCGGCACGCTTCGTCCGGTGCAAGGCGAGGCGAAGAAGAAGTGACGGGCACACCGACCCGCTTATTCCACGACCTCTCCCTTGGACACCAAAGCAGCGATATAGCCGCGCTGGACCTTCACGCGCACTTTTTCAGCAATCTCCAGGGTCGCCACCGTGTCAGTCAGGCCCGTAACCTTGCCTTGCAACCCGCCCTGAGTGATGACGACGTCACCCTTTTGCAGGTTGGAAAGCATCTGCCGGTGCTCTTTCTGCTTCTTCTGCTGGGGGCGGATGAGCAGAAAGTAGAAAATCGCCACCATCAGAATCAGCGGAACAAAAGCGGCGAACTGATTGCCCATCGAGCCGTCCCCCGTTCCCTGCCCGGCAGTTCCCAAAGCATGAGCAACACCAACCCAGTCCATGTTGACCTCCATCAGCAAGAATATTGAAACCAAATATTTGAAAGCCACGGTTCAGCCGTCAGGGAAGCTTCCCTGCTTCGAAACCAACCGCCCCTCACCGAAATTAACGCGTCAATAAACGATATTTTGCCGCGCTTGTCAACGTGCTAAACGAATACTTTGGGAATAGCGGCGGCAATGATGCTATGATTCCCAGGCTTGGCGACGAATACCAGGGTGGTGAAGGCGAGGCGTAATGATGGATATCGCTCGATTGCAGATGCAGATCCAAACCAATTGTGACATCTCCGATGCCCGTCATGCCGGATTGTACTCCCTTTGTGGACTGCTGCTCCGCCTGCGCGACCTCTATAAGTGGGAACAGAACCTGTGGCCCTGGCAGGAACCCGAACCGGGCACGCTGCTCGAGTGGGTTGACGCCAGAGAAGCCCGATGGGAGGAGCTTGCGCACCAGGAACTCCAGGCGCTGACCTTCGGGACGGAAACCTTCGACCCCTTCGACATGGCCGCGCTCAACCATCGCCTGCGGCCTTTGGGCCTGGTCTATGGGGCGGGATACGTCCTGGGGATGAAACCCTCCTTTTTTCTTGGAGAAGTAACGGTCTCCCGGACTCTGGAAGGGCTGAAAGTGGATACCGTCGGGCGGGAACTGGCAAGAGACATCTACATGACGCCGGCCATGCGCCAGGGGAGGCAGATCTTCGCGAGGCAGTCGGCCATGCTCTTCTTCCTGTGGGATCAGCTCCTTGAGCTGCGTCCGTCAGCCCGTGAGGCCCTCGTTTTTGCCCTGCGCCAATATGGCCTCGAGGCAGAGGCCCTGCGGCAGCAGCCTCGGCAGCTGGCCCCGGCGCTCGAAAGGGTCGCCGCCGAAGAACTCGCCGTTTGGATCTATCACGAAATTGGAGAAGTCCGCGAGGATGCCTTTGACGGCCAAATCTGGCACGAGATGGTTGCAGCCTATGCCAACAGTCTCGTCGAAATCTTTGTTCGAGTGACCAAAGACCTCCTGGCGGACACTCACCCCGAAGGTCTGCTGGGACACATCATTCGCCATCGGCTGGCCGCGTCCCTGGGCTTCTTCGTGGCGTTCCTGCGCCCCTTCACGCGGGCGGTTTTTCCGGAAATGGTCGAGGCCTTTTCTCAGTTCCGGCTGACCGGCGCCTGGGCCCTCATTGAACAGGCGCGGGCCAGCGGTCATGCCCGGGCGGCTTGCTTTGCCCGCCAGTTGGTCGAGATTCACGAGGCGGGACGCGGTCGTGCCCCCGACTGGGCGATGGCGGAAATTCAGGCACGCCTCATCAGCCCCCTGGGGATCCCAGGAGGCACCGAAGAAGGACCTGGCGCAGTGAGCGGGCCATGAACATCGGAGGTGGAGGTAGTGACGATGACAACAGCCATGATTGATCTTGAAGCGTTGGGAAAGCTGGCAAGAGAAGCCGGCAAGGCCATTTTAGAGGTCTACGAAACCGATTTTGAGGTGGAAGAAAAGGCGGATGCTTCGCCCCTGACCCTCGCCGACCGCCGTTCTCACCAGATCATCAGCGCCCGCCTGCAGACCCGTTATCCGGCGATTCCCGTGCTTTCCGAGGAAGGCAGGGAAGTTCCCTATACCGTACGCCGGGAGTGGCCGGCGTTCTGGCTCGTGGATCCGTTGGACGGCACCAAGGAGTTTGTCAAGAAAAACGGCGAATTCACCATCAACATCGCCCTGATCCAAGGGACTGTGCCCACCCTGGGCGTCATCTATCTGCCGGTCCCGGATCGCCTCTACCTCGCCGATCTTCGCCGGGGCTGCTGGGAGCAGCGGGGCGGGTCAAGCAGAAAACTCGCCATGGGCATGGTTCCTTCGGCAAGCCCTCCAAGGGTGGTGAAGAGCCGTTCCCACCCTTCGCCCGATCTGGAAACCCTGCTTGAGGCCCTGCCTGCCTACGAATCCGTCAGCCGGGGCAGCGCTCTCAAGTTCTGTGCCCTGGCCGCCGGGGAGGCCGACTGCTATCCCCGCCTGGGTCCCACCTGGGAATGGGATACGGCCGCCGGACAGGCGATTGTCACCGCCGCCGGCGGCGTGATGGTCAGCCTGGACGGGACCCCTTTCACCTACAACAAACCCAACCTCCGCAATGGCCCTTTCCTGGCGGCACCGAGCCTCGCCTGGCTGAAGGAGTCGGGAATTCTCGATAAGGGGATTGAAATGAGTGCGAGCCTGAAGCATATAACCCCAGTCGATGTCCCCAACAGGTAGGGAGAGGGGAGCAAGGGAGATCCAGCATGGCCAAAGCGGCTGAACAGCAAGCAACCTACGAGGATCTTTTCCACATTCCGGAAAACACGACGGGAGAGATCATCGACGGTGATTTGATCGTCACCCCCAGACCTTCCAGGAAGCATGTGTATACGGCTACCGCCCTGGGAAACGAAGTGGGACCACCTTTTCAATTCGGGCGTGGCGGCGGTCCCGGTGGCTGGATTATCCTTTATGAGCCTGAGATTAAGCTTGGTGACAATATCCTGGTGCCCGACCTGGCAGGATGGAGAAGGGAACGCTTTCCCCGGTCGGAAGAGACCAACTGGATCTCCGTCGCCCCCGATTGGGCGTGCGAAGTGCTTTCACCCACCACGCTGAGGGTTGATAAAATCAGGAAAATGCCCATCTATGCCCAGTATGGCATCCTCCACTTCTGGCTCGTCGATCCCCTGGCCAGGACTCTCGATGTATTTCGGCTCGAAGCCGGCAAGTGGGTGGTGGCAGGGCTTTTCGCTGAAGACGACCAGGTGCGGGCCGAACCTTTTCAGGACATCGCCATCGAACTGGCCAATCTCTGGCTCGAATAGCCTCAGAGAGCAAGCGAGGCGCCTGCAGGGACCTCCGCATCCGCGCCGTCTCGGCGGATGCCGTCGGTACCCCGCTCGTAGTCGTCCTTCCAATCCGGCACGGCCCGGCTGATGGTCACGGCGTGCACCACTGCGGCGCCGGCTGCCTTGAGGATTTTGGCGCACTCGTTGAGGGTGGTCCCGGTGGTGTAGACATCGTCGACGAGGAGGATGCGCCGCTCCTTGATCTTTCCGGCATCGGCGACATGAAAGGCATCCTTGACGTTGTGCAGGCGCTCCTCGCGGTTCAGGCGCGTTTGAGGTTCCGTCCAGGATTTTCTTTCGAGAACATCGTAATAGACGGGCAGCGCCACCCGGCGCCCCAGATACCGGGCCAGCAGTCCCGCCTGGTTGAAACCCCTCTGTCGCAGCCGTTTGATGTGGAGCGGAACGGGAAAGATCATGTCTGCCGACAGCACGGCTGCTTCCCGCCGGATCAGGTGCACCAGCAACTCCACAAGGGGCGGCACCCAATGGAGCTGGCCACCGAATTTGAGCTGATGAATTCGCTCACGCACCACCCCGGCATGGTAAGTCGCCGAACGGGCATGGTCAAAGAGAAAGACCGACAGGAGGCAGTCGCCACACAGGTGATCGGGAGCTGAGGGGCTTTTGGAGAAGGGCCTCCCACACTGCGGGCAGATTGGCGATGCCAGCCAGGGCAACTCATCGAGGCAGGCGTCGCACCAGAAACCCTGATGGCCGTGGAGCCAGGCCCGCTGGCATCCGGCGCAACGCCTGGGCAGAAAGAGCTCCACAAGAGAAGCTCCAAGCGCTCTCAAACCCTGTCCCGGCATGCCACCATCCTTCTCCAGCTCGACTGTTTTTAATCCTCTGGTAATGGGTTCGTCACGATGGCCATCAGGGGGAATGGTACCATGGTTTGTTCATCCCAGACATGCTCGGCCGTGGACTGTCGCAGGGGGTTGAATCATAGCCCCGTTGGCTGCTGGTACCATGCGGCAGGAGTGACCATCCCATTCCTCACCCTGGATGGGGGAGGTCAGGTGGGGGTGTCAAACGAGGATTCACCCCCTCCCCCTGCCCCTCCCACCAAGGGAGGGGATTGAAGAGGACGGGTCAATGACTTTCACCGTACTGTACCAGAAGCTCGCACCGGCACCGAAATGGAGCATCCTTCAGGAACAGCAGGCGCCGTTTGAGTTGATGAGGTTATTATCCCGCAACCACTCTCTGATGAGTCCGGCGGCGCAGCCGACCCCGGCGTCAACCTGGATGACGGCAACAGGACAGTTTCTGGCACAGGCACCGCATTCCATGCAGGCATCGCGGTCAACAAGGTGGACCCGCTTCCCGGCAAGGGCGAACACCTGGTGCGGACAAACCTCGACGCAGCGGCCGCACCCGATGCAACCCTCCGGCCTGAGCTCCAGGGTCGCTACGTTTTTGAGATAGCGAAATTCTTTCATCGGTCCCCCCAATTAGAGTGGTCAGTGAACAGTGGTCAGTGATGAGTGATTAGTGGGTAGTGACCAGCCTTCAGTTACCAGGGGTGAATGCGTCGGCTGCGGATTGATGGTTACATTATCCTCTTCCCTCTCTGCCGGACAGCTGGCTCGCAAGTCACAGGAACCTTCCCGCCAGGATCAGCAGCAGGCTGGCCGCCAGGGCGCTCCCCATGGCCGGAATGGCAACGCGCATCTCCTTCTTCACCCCGGAACGGGAGGTATAGGTGGTGCAGCCGGTGAAGTTGAAGGTGAAGAAGGCGCTCACCGCCGGAAACGCCAGGAAGGCGGCGAGGGCCACCGGCAGGCTCCAGGCGCTGCCGCCGGCCAGCCCATACCACGCGCCGCTCCAGAGCAGGCCCACGACGGCGCCCTTGACGGAAAAACTCGTTCCCGGCAGCCAGGGGAGGAGCAGCGGACCGAGGACGATACCGGTCAAGGCTGCTCCGAGATAGCCGATACCGGCTTTCATTCCCGCTGCGGAGCCGCCCAGGAGCGTCCCCAGGACAAAGAGGCCCAGCGTGATGAGGGCAACAGCCTTCACCGCCTGGACCAGCTCTACCGGCACCAGCACCAGCCGCTCCCGGAAGGTGAAGGTCAGCTCCCGCATGGCCGGGGTGGCGGTCATGCCGTTGTCCAGATACTCCGGCAGGTCCCGGGCGCGGATGGTGGCATAGGTTACCGAAAAGCCGGTACGCCGCGCTACCTCGTGAGCCGCCACGCCGGGCGCCCCGAGCATCGGCAGCAGCAGCAGCCGATGATTCACCACCTTGGCCAAACCCGCGGCGCCGATCTGCGCGATCAGTTCTTCGGTCCCGAAGGTCCCCTTCCCCGCCGCGCACCAGACGTTGATCCCGAAGGTCTCCAAGACCAGCAGCCAGGCATTGCGTCCGGCCATGACGCTACGGACGATATCAAAGCTCATTTTGTAGTTGGCGGTCACCAGCACCGGGTCATCCGGCGTCGGATGGCCGAGGGCGTAGAGACCCGGGGGAACAATATGGGTCGTGCGGCCCATTCCCCAGCGCACCTTCCAGGACCCCAAGCGGTCGTTGAATCGAATTTGCGAGGAGATTCGTGGCACCGGCCCCGCCCCAGTCATCAACCATTCCTGGAAGCCGGGAACCGATTCGTCGATCTTTCCGCCACGGGTCGTGGCCGGTGGGCCACAACAGGGCAGCTGGTCCGGGCCGGGAACCGGAGCCCCGCAGCACGACTCCTGGGCTGCACTCGGAGTCGGAGCACCGCAGCACCCGGAGAAGAACTTGCCCTTCTCCTCTTCCGTCAGTTTTCTGATATCCGGGATCTCCATCGTACTCTCCTATTAGCCTCGTGCAAAAGTCTCAAATTCCGTCACCCCGGCGTGCTTCTAGCCGGGGTCCACGAACCTTAAAGCCTGCATTCCAGCCCAAAAACCCTGCCGGAATGACACCGTGAGGGACTTTTGCAAGAGGCTCCTATGGCGATTTATTTGCAACATGCAATTGCTTTGTCCTGCTGACCGCAACAGCCCGATTTAGCGAGGGCTTCGTTCAGCAGTCCCAGCGCCCGAACCACGGTGTCCCGTTCAAAGGGGGTCAGAAACGAGAAGATCCTTTCCAGCCTTGCCGTCATATAGCGGTCGATCTGCGCCAGCACCCGCAACCCTTCCCCGGTCACCTGCAGCAGGCTCACGCGGCGGTCCTCCGGCGACACGCGACGCTCGATCAGCCCCTTGCCTTCCAGACTCTTGACCTGCCGGCTGAAAGTGGTGACATCCAGGCCCAACTCCTCCGCTACCCGCTGCATAGAGGAGCTGCCCCGGCGGCAGACCTCGTACAGGATGTGGCTCTGCACCAGGGAAAGCTGCTGCCCACAGCATTCGTCGCAGCAGGAGGCGTTCACCAATCCAAAACGGCGGACGAACATCTGCAACTCTTCCCGGACTGCCTGCATGGCTTTTCTCCTACCACACCATCTTATCAAATCTATTTGCATTATGCAACTAATAGTCGGATGGACGCTTGAGGTCGCCAGAGACCCTCAGCATTGGTCGCAAATTCCTTCGCACGCCTCTTGACAATATGACGATCTATTATAAAATCCGACGCTTCGTTCACATAGTGAACGAACATCTCAGGTTCGGAGATGCCACGATGGAACATAAGAAGCTCTCGCGGCGGGAACGAGAGAGAATGACGCAGCGTCACGAGATGCTGGCCGCTGCCCTCGAGCTCTTTTCGGAGAAGGGATACCACAACGTCTCCATGCACCAGATCGCGGAGAAGGCCGAGTTTGCCATCGGGACGCTTTACAAGTTTTTTAATAATAAGGAAGATCTCTACCAGGCCCTGATCCTGGAGAAGTTTTTCAAGTTCCATGAGGCACTGACCCGGGCGATAGTGGAACCGGATGATGAACTTCAGAAACTGCGCAGATACGTTCAGGTCAAAGGGGAGGTTTTTCGGGCGAATGTCTCCATGATCCGTCTTTATTTCGCCGAGACCCATGGCGCAAGGTTCAACGTGATGGCGGGATTTGGCGCCGAAATCCGGCGGAAGCGAGGCCAGTTCATGCAGTCGCTTGCCACGGTCTTTGAGAACGGCATGAAAAAGAAGCGTTTCAAGAGGATTGCCGACCCTTACCATCTGGCTGTGGCGCTCGACAGTATCAGCAACGCCTTTCTCTTCCTCTGGCTTGAAGAGCCCGAAGTCCATCCTTACCCGGAAGATCCGGATACGGTCCTGAGTATTCTCTTCAAAGGATTGCTGGAGGGGTGAGCCGAATCCGAACTATGCAAATGAATGCCTCAACAAATCGAACAACTCATTGGTCACGCAGCGCTGAGAAGACGTCAGCCCTTGTGGTGGTTCCCAAGCTGGAGCTCAGGAACCGGAAAGAAGGGAGGCGATTGGCCGGTTTCAGTCTCCAGGCTGGAGCTCAGAATCCGGCCAAGCAGCAGGGCATGGTTGCGTTTCATGGTCGTCTCAATCGGAAAATCTGGAGGTCTCGGATGCAGCACAATGGAACTGTGAATAGCCCGCCCAGTCGCCATGACCCCCACGGGTCACAACAAAAGATGAATACTGGCTGTCGCTGGACCGATTCACTTATTTACCGACTCACCGCCTTTCCCATGAAACTCCTTGTGGTTTTGACCGCGCTGGCAGGCTGCCTTTTCCTGGGCGGCTGCGACCAGCAAAAACAAGCTGCCCCACCCCCGGTCCCGGAAGTCGCAGTGGTGACCGTGCAGCCGCAACGGGTCGAGCTGACCACCGAATTACCGGGCCGTACCGCGCCCTTTCTTGTGGCGGAAATCCGGCCCCAGGTCAGCGGCCTCATCCAGAAACGCCTGT
>CAZDKX010000222.1:0-8316 GCA_964505935.1 uncultured Syntrophobacteraceae bacterium | reverse complement strand
TCTGTCGAGTCGAGTTTCTGGACGTCCTCCGGTGTTATTTCGGGAAGCCCGAGGGCGTCGAGCCCTTCCCGGGTCAATTCGGCGTTGTAGCGCAGGTAGGTAAAGAGCTTGGGCTGCGCCGGCCCCTTTTTGCCGATCATGTCCCCTATTTCTCGGTCGAGGAGGTCGCCGGCGAGGCACTTGCCGAAGGTCCGGCAGAGGAAATCCTGCTCGTTGAGGGCGGCGTACATGAGCGCCGAGGGGATGGAGCCGGCATTGTAGAGGAGGTTCATCTCACTCGGGTTCAAGTCGGCATTGGCTTCGGGGCTGGTGCCGGTGCCGATGGAGACCAGGAGCAGCTGGTCCTCTCCTGCGGGCCAGTTCAGGTTGTAGGGTTCGGTGGTAGCCATGAGGAAGGCCTGGAAAGACGGGTTGTTGTAGGTGGTGATGCCGCCGTCCACGAAGACGAACTCATGGGTGCCCGTGTTGATGAGCTCCGGCGGGAAATAGACGGGGGCGGCGGTACTGGCCCGGACCAGTTGCCAGATGGGGAGGTTCAGGTTGCAGTCCCTGCGGTCTCGCTGGTTGTACTTGGCGAAGGGGTTGTTGGAGAGGGGCCAGGGGGAGTCGGTGCTGGCGTTGCGCATGACCATCATCAGGAGCGTCCGCAGGCGGTCGCTTCCCAGAGTGGTGTCGGCGCCGATGACCTCCTGGAGTTTCCCGGCCAGTTTCTCGTCTTCATACTTGTAGCGAAACCGCCTGAGGATAAAGGCCTTGTCGAACATCTCCTCACCGCTGTCCAGGTAGAACCTGCGAATCTCGTCGGCTGACATGCCGAGGGCCAGGCAGGTGGCGATGATGGCCCCGGTGCTGGTGCCGGCAAAGAAATCGAACCAGTCGGCCAGGACCAGCCGGTCATGGTTCAGTTGCCGGCGCAGGATTCGTTCGATGCCGGCCAGCACCTCGACGGTCATCATCCCGCGGATGCCGCCGCCGTCGAGGGTGAGAATCTTCTTCGGGCCGGCTGCCGTGATGCGTTGCTTGAGGGCTTCCTGGTTCATGGTGTTCCTCCTTCTGTAATCTGTGTCGCCTCGACCCCCTTGCGCACCCACATGGCGACGCTGCCGAAGTGCAGCTTTTTGAGGCCCGGCGGGGGCTTGACTCCCGGATCGAGCGGGTGGATTTGCAGGGCCTGTTCCCCCTTTTCCTGCAGGGCTGTGTCCAGTTCCCATCCCACCCACTGGGATTCGCGGGCGGCATTCGACCAGAAGAGGAGAAAGAGGTCACGCTGGCGGATCTCGTTGTCCAGGCGCGGCTTCCACTCCTCCCCCGGGTTGAGGTCGAGGCAGTCCTGAAAGACGTCGATGCCGGCGCTGATCCGGATGGCCTCCACCCGGTCGAGGACCCGCAGGCGATCCTTGGATGAATAGGAGGCGAAGGCGCTCCTGGCGGGCTCGCCGGCGGCGGTGGCCACTCCCTTCTTCCTCGGCCTGACGGTGATCTCCAGTTCATGCCGCAGGCGGGCGACGATGATCCCCGCGACGAACACGTCAAATTTGAGAGGCACGGTCCCTGCCTCGGCATCCTTCGGCACCGTCACGTCGAATGAGAGGAGCGTCCGTCCTCCCTGCCAGCTAAAGGTCTGCTCGGGAGGGTCGACGGTCAGACCCCTGGCGGAGAGTTTCACCGTCACCTGGGTACCCTTCTGCCAGCGGCACTCCTGGATGCCGAGCACTGTTTCGGATGACGGGGCGAGTTTCGTGAGGAGGTCGCGGACCTCCTGCTCCAGGGCCTTTTCATAGGCTGCGAAGCAGGCGGTGAACTCGGCTCCGGGCTTCACCTGCCGGGGTGCCGAAGCCCCGAGCTGAACCGGCTGGAGTTCCTCCTCCCTTGCGGGGAGCGTGTCGGACATTTTGGGGGTGAGCTCCGGCGGTAGTGGCCGTGACTCGGCTTCAGATATGGGAAGCGGCTCGCCTCGCGATGGGGTGGGGGAGGGCGTGGTATCGCTGGCTCGTGTGCTGCGTGGCGGCCTTGCACGATGATCTGTCGGGAATTTCTCCTTAGACTGGCTTCCTGTATCCGACTCGGCCAGCGGCGCGAGTTGCTCGACGATCTCCCTCAAGCCCGCGGCCAGTTTCCTGACGTCCGTTCCGGCGCCTTCCGCCATCTCTGCCAGGAATTCGAGGTGTTCGGTGACGGAGCTGAACTCGCGAGCGCTGGCGCCGCGGACCCAGGCATTCCAATAGGCCTCGACAATCGCCTGCTTCTTTTCCTCGATGGTTTTGTCGGCGAGGGCCTGGACCAGGTCGCATTCAGGTTTGACGACACTGTTCCAGAAGTTCGGTCCCTGGCGGTCTTTCTCTTCCGCAAAGGCCCGCGCCGTTTCGCACCATTCCTTGATCTGCGAAGCGGTCAGCTCGGGTTCGCTGCCATACCATGCCCGCAAGATTTCGGCTGCCAGCCAGTTGAGGAGCGGATAGGTGTCCGGCTTCCGGTTTTCCTTGTTGTACTTCTTCTCGTGGGCTTTCCGGTACCACTCGGCCATCTTCGCCAGGGCTGCTCTCCGCTCATCTCCCACGGTAATCCAGGCGCAGCGTTTGTAGGTACTTCCCAGGAGGCTCAGGCGTTCCCCGGTTTCGCTGAACTGCAGCAGCCGTTCAAGATCCGCGATCGTCTCATCAATCAGCTGCTGGGGTTTTGGAGTGTCGTCCCTCGCCTCATCGAACCGCTTCAGCGCCACGGCCCAGCGGCTTTTGAAGTTGGCCCGCTGCTCCACGATGCGCAACGGATAGTCGGCTTTCTCCTTCGCTATGGCAGCAGTCAAATGCGCGATGGCCTGCTTGAAGAGTCCGAGCTCACCGTAGGCGAGTCCCAGGGCCGCCGCCACGTCTGCCTGTTTGAGCCAGCCCTCCTGCCTCTCCTTCACCGCCTGCAGCACCGCTTCCAGATCGCTTTCGCAGTCGGCCCCGGAGCGGGCGCGGCTCGCCAGGTTTTCCAGGTCCATGACCACCTGGGCCGGTGATACATACTTCCGCTTTTCCTCGCTCTTCTTCTGTCCCTTGCGGGGGCGCAGGCGGTAATCCGGGTCGCCGTAACACTGGTAGGCTCCCCAGGTGTTGGTGGTGCCGTGACGGTCAAAAGTTTCTTCGCGGGCGGCGCGCACGGACTCACCGAACCTGTCGCCGGCCAGCAGGTGCCGGTAGAAGCTGGTGGCGAAGGTCTCGGCGGCGGCGTCATCCACGGCCCACCCTGCCGCCACCACCGCCCTCACCCCCATCCGGATGAACTGGGCCGCGACGTTGGCGGCCAGCCGGTGGAGGAGTTGGGGACGTTCAGGTGTTGCCCCCTGCCCCAGGCTCCCCAGGTGGCAGCAGTTGATGAAAACGAGCTCCGGCACCCAACGCATCTGCTCCACGTCGCCGGGGGTGAGAAAGACCCGTTTGCCGATGACCATCCCCGAGACCTTCCGCGTCGGCGAAGGAAGATCTTGCTCGCAGATCTCGCACTTGCCGGTGCTGGGAATCTCCACTTCCCACTCGTGGACGCCGTGGCCGGCAAGGTGGAGGATGCGGTAGCCATTGTCGTGGAGTCCGGCCAGGATTGCCCGGGCATCGGCACGAATCTGAGGGGTAACGATAAAACCCTCTTGCTGTAGCAAGTCGGCAACAACGGTGGCCTCTTTCCGTGCCCCCTCCAGATTTGAGAACGGGAAATCCGGCGTCAGCGGGGGCAGGAGGGGGTCGCCCACCACATAGGCGGTATCCTCCAGGGTGGTGATCGGTTGTTCGCGGTATTCACCGGTCTTAAACTGGCGCAGCATGCCGGCGGAGACGGCGGGGGGGCGGTCGCCGCCGCTCCAGCGGTCTTCCAGCAGCTCCCAGGGATAACTCCCCGACTCCTCGTCCACCACCAGGACCACATCGTACTCATGGGGCGCCAGCTCCTTGAGGCGATTGGGGATCAGCATTTCGAACAGAGCGTGGGTGACTTTCGGGTCGCGGCTGGTGTCGGCGATGGTCTCGCAGATCAGGTTCTTTGCCAGGCGCAACTGCCCGGCCACCAGGTTTTCCTCGGCCCGGGCCCGGTCGGTGAGGGCAAGGAAGCGGAGTTCGTCGTTCTTCTTGTCGTGGACGATCTCCATCCGATGCCACCAATCGGGAGGCTCTTCGAACTGGACCCGCCGCCGCCCGCCCTCGCCGGTATTCACACTTTGCTCGGTCCAGACGAACAGGTCGGTGAGGGTCCCGTCCAGCATCGCCCGCTCCAGCTCGACCGCTGCCCGGATCGCAACATCCTGCCACAACTCCATGAATTCCACCGCATCGATGCAGACCTTGCTGCTCAGCTCCTGTTCGTGGAGGAGCCGGTTGGCGGCAGCCACGCCCCGCAGGATTGCCTCGATGGAGTCGCGCACGGTGATGCCGCCGGCACTGGTGCCGATGAGCAGGCTGGTGATCCTGGCCGAACGGGGCATGCCGGCACGGGTGCCGAACCGTTCATCCGGGCATTCAGCCACGTGCATGGCATACTCCAGCATGGCCTGGGTAACGCCCGTCGTCAGGCTGCCCGGCGACAGCTCGCCGACCTGCCCCAGGCCAATCACGATAGCCCCTGCCGGTTTGCGGTAGCGATCATGATTGAGCAACACTTCGCAGGTCCCCAATTTGCCGGGGTAAAGGCCCAAGCCGTGGCGCTCCCGCAGACGACCCTCGAGAGCTCCGTCCAGATAGTCCTCGGCGCTGACGATGGTGTCACCAGCGTAGTGGCCGACACAGACGGGGTAAAGGGCGTAGCCGAGGTTGCCGTGGGTGATGGAGACCGTGGCTTTCGGCAGGCGGACTTTGGCTTTCTTCCTCCTGCTGCGTCTGCTGCCGGCTCCGAGGACGCTGGCGGCGAGCTCCCGCTCGCCCGGGAGGGTCGGTGGCACCTCGCGGGGGAGAACCGTTCGCTCTTCCACCGCTGCGGCGCGGATGCTGGGAGGGGGGATGATGGCCAGGCGGGTGGTCATGCCGCTCTGCAGGAGCTCCAGGTAAGCCGGAAAGGCCTCCTCATGGGCCGGCAGGTCGCCGTGCTCAACGTCGGCCAGGTACCACGTCCTGATGTTCGGCGGGATCCCGGTGTCCCAGGGGACCTTGCCGTCCCCGCGGGCGGTGGCTTCGAAAACGATCCGCTTGTGCGCCCTCCATAGATGTTCAATGCTATGCTCTATCTCGGCACGCCAGGCGATGGGGGTCTGAGAGGCCTGCCCGGCAACGTAAAGAGTGCGTCCAGGGTCGAGGGGCGTCGCCAGGACCCGCTCCCAGGTGTGCCGGGCCTGCAGCAGCTCGTCCCGGCTCGGCAGAGGGGAGTCCGGATCACGCATATCATCGTCCTGCTGCTGCAGTTCCCGCCATATCTCCTCCCGGAAGAACTCGTAGTCATTGTCGATCGGAAGGAGCTCCAGGACGCCGGGGAAGCGGACGATAATGGTCAACAGCTCCTTCCAGTTGTGTTTGAAGTCAAGCAGCGCCAGCTGTTGCAGGGTACTCGCATAACCAGTCAGGAGCCTGACGATCTCGTAGGACCCCCCGTTGGGGGTGCCGAGCATGATGAGGCGGGCACCCTCGTGGGCCGTCATGCGCTGCCACACCTTTGGCCGCTTGGCAATCATGGCCCGGGCCACCAGACCTCCCATGGAGTGGGCCAGGATGCGGACCGGTTGGTTCGTCCCGCGCAGTTCGATCTCGTCCAGCTTCCGGTTGATTTTCTTTGCCAGGGTCTTACCCGCTGCGAGGAGCGAGCGCCGCCAGTCGTAAGGAAAAGGGACGACCTCGTGGGTCTCCCGCAAGCGATCGATCAAGTCGCCGTAGTAATCTTCGAAGGGTTCTTTTGGCATCACATCCTTGCTGATGTCCAGCTGTCCGAATTCTCCCCGCATCAGATCCAGCTTGTCGAGCCAGATGGTGTCGCCGTCCACCTCGAGGGTGCTCCCCATGATCCCCGGAAGCACGAAGACAACCGGCAGCGGGCCTTGGGGAGCGCGGTGCAGGACCGCCCGGGCGGGTTCCTTTTCCGGGGCTGCCGTGAGGGGGAGGAAGCCTGCGTCCGCGCTGTCGCTCCTCAGCAGCCCGGCCGCCAGCATCCGCAACGTGTTGCTATTCTTGAAATAGCTGAAGTGGTTGACCTCCGGCCCGCTGTCCAGGTGGTAGCGGCCGCCGTCCGCCCGCTTAAGCCCGCCGAACATGGCGCCGGTGTTGACGATGACGTCGCACTCGTCTTCGAAGAACTGATCGAGCATCAGTTCCTTAAGCCGACCGAACAGCCCTTTTCCCTCGGTATCGCCGGAGATGACGGAAAGGTCGGCTTTTACCTCGAGTTCGGGAAAATTGAGGAAGCGCACCAGCGGTGAACCGGGCATCATCGCCTCGAGTCCGGGCAGCGTTTTTGGGTCCTCGTGTTCGGCAATGAGGGCGATGAGGAGCTGGAGCGGGAAGGTGTACGGGAGGACCAGGTCGCTTAGCATCTTCATCACGGAGAGCCAACGATCGAGCTTCCCGGAGGCGAGGGTGGTACCCCTGGCCGGGCAGGCGACCCGCACGAACCGCTCCACGATGAATCGCTTCTTCTCCAGCTTTTCGATGAGCTCGCAGAGCTGCGTCGCCTGATGCCTGCGCGGATCGTCCGTCGCTGTCTCGTCCTTCACCCCGGCGGCCTGCTCGAAGATCTGTCTGATCCTGGTGGGCGGGAGGAGATCGTCCCTCGTGGCCCGGTTTCCCAGGCAGAGGAGATCGCCCACCAGTCCTCCGCGGGAGTGGCTCACCAGGTGGAGCCGCGCCCCGTCGGGCAGGGCCTTTTCCAGTTCTTTCACCAAGTCCAGGGCATTCTTGATGGGGCTTTCGGTGAGGGTGTGGTGCTCCCAGGCGTAGGCATGACGGTAGCGGCGGGCAAGCTGGGCGCGGACCTCGGCGGCGGCACTGTTTTTCGGGTCCCAGACTCCGCTGAAGCTTCCTTCGCAGCTCGACATGGTGCCGTGGAGGAAGAGGAGGACTGGTCCCTCGGCCGCAACGCCGTCGGCTCGGCTCATGGCGAAGTCGTTGCCCAGTTCCACCCGGTACAGCCCGGGGTCGTTCCCCTTGAGCTGATGCTGTTCCACCATTCGCCCCACGGAGCCGGCAGCAAGGTCGACAATCTTGTCGGCCGCCTTATCGCCGATAGCCCCAGCCACCGTATCCACTACCACTTCCAGGGCACCTCGTGTCTTGCCGGCAGTGGGTGCAACCGGTGGAGGTTCCGCAGAGCGTTGCCACCGGTAGACCGTCATCCTCCGGATCTTCTGTTCCGTCTCGCCGCCCCGGGCCGCGCCGCGGCGGGAAATCATCGGGGCAATTTCCCAGACATCCTCGCCCCCCAGCGGGGCCGCCCCTCGTGCCCGCGGCGCGCCAAAATCGCGGTAGAGGGAGTCTGGCCGCAGCCAGAGGGTGATCCCCCCCTCCAGTTCCACCTCACAAACCTGCCCGCCGTGGCGCTTTTCTCCCTTCGGTGGCGGCGGCGCCAGTTCCACCGTCACTGGTCCTCCCGCCTCCCGGACGGCCATGACGTCCACCACCTCCTGCACCGTGATGGTGAGGGGGAGGGAAAGGTTCTCTTTCGTCAGCTCGTCTTCCTTGGCGCTGACGTTAGCGGGGGTCCCGGGGATTTTCAGTTTCGGAGCCATGGCTCTGTTCCTTCCGTGGGTTGTCTATCACTCTTGCTCTCTGAGTAAAGCTCCACACAGGTGGGTATCCGATTTCCACCGGATGCGGCGGCTGCACCGGCGTGACCTTACTCCTACCTTCCCAGCCCCGCCAGATAGGCTTTCAGGAACTCGTCCCAGGCGCTCTGCTTGGTGAAGTCCAGTTTCTTATAGAGGGGCGAGAGCTTGCGCTTGGGGAAGTAGATGGAGAGGCCTCGTGAATTGTCGACGGCGGACCCCTTATAGCCGGTGGCGACAATGGCCGTCGCGGCGGCCTGCTTAACGGCGGTGCAGGCGGCGCGTACCGCGGGGTCGGCAAGCTTGGCTTCCAGGAGGGCGCAGAGGTCGAGGAGATCGCAGTAGTCGTCGTAAGGGCGGCTGTACTCCTGGGTCTGGGCCCGGGCGGTGATGAGGGCCGAGCGGGAGGCGGCGTCGGCCAGGGCCTTGGTGAGCGCCTTGGCCAGGCTGTCGACGGCCTTTGCCAGGGGCTTGAGGGCCTCGAGTTTCACGGCCGACTGGGTGACGTTGTCGCTGGTTTTGTAGGAGGCGAGATACTGGGTGACGATGGTTTTGGAGAGCTCCTCCGGGGTCATGGCCGGCTTGGCGGCCAGGGCCTTGAGGATGCG
>CAZDKX010000221.1:0-8322 GCA_964505935.1 uncultured Syntrophobacteraceae bacterium | reverse complement strand
ATGTCATCCAGCCCTGCATCACCTGGGGCAAGCGGCCCCTGAGCTGGTACCGGGAGAAGATTGACCGGCTTTCCTCCGATCATGATCCAACCGACCGCCGGGCCGCGCTCGAAAGGGCCCTCGAACCCGGGGAACGGCTGTCCACCGGGGTCTTTTATCGTTATTCGGGGCGGCCGCTTTATGCCGAACGGTTTCGCCGGGAGGTCAGCAACAAACCTCTGGCATCTCTGCCCTGGCCGGATCGGGAACGCATCGCGGATTACCTCGCGGAATTTCGGAGGAGATAAACGTCCATGTGTCAGGAACACAAAACCCGCCCCAGTCCCCGGGCTTTCGTGCGCAACCTGCAAGGGCCGCAGCCCTGGAACCAAAAGATCCTGTTGCTGCTCCGCAACAACTGGAAGAAGTTGAGGACCCTCCAGGATTGCTGCGGCCATCCCGGCGAGCCTGGCTGCTGACAGCCGCCTGTCGGCCTCGGCGAGGCGGTCCCCGGAGAACAGAAGAACCGTTGCTGATACTATGGCAGGCGTCCCCCATCTCCAAACTCCCCACTCGAGGGAGGGAAGTTCTGAAAGTGGCGGCAAGAGATGATGCCTTGGCTGCAGGGTTGCCGGCACCGAGTTGTCGGCCAGGCTCACCTGCCCCGAGCGCGGAATGTGACCGCCGCCGATCAGTCCGGCATCGGTAAAGGTGTGATGTGGCGACCGAAACGGCCGCTGGACCATAAGGGGCTGGTTGTCAGCAACCCCGCGGCGCTGAAGAGTTTTTTAGCTCTCCAGGGCCTCCTCATAGCTGAGAAAAGGCAGGATTCTCGGGAGTCGTATAGGTTGCATGAAGTGAAGTATCTGACTTGATGGCATATCAAGGGATGAAGGCGGTATGCACCAAAGTCAGGATTGCGGACCTGACCAACACCTTCTGGCGGCCAGGGTACCCACCGGGTGATGGCTTACTCACGACAGACTGACTTGCCAGGCACATCCCCATTCTCTCAAAAATCGAGAGGGCTCTTCGCCTCTTTCGCGGTCTTGCTTGGTATGCAATGAGTGTAGATCATCGTGGTCTTCACATCACTGTGGCCGAGGAGCTCCTGGATGGTTCGAATGTCGTAATTCGCCTGCAAAAGGTGGGTGGCAAAACTGTGACGAAAGGTGTGGGAAGTGACGCGTTTCGTGAGCCTGGCCCTGCGCACAGCCTCGTAGAGTGCGCCCTGAACATGCGTCTCGTGCAGATGATATCGCCGCAGTTCTTGTGTCGAGGAAACCTGCGTCAGTGTCTTCCGCGGAAAAAACCACTGCCATACAAAATCTTTAGCTGCCGAGGGATATTTCTTCTCAAGCCGGTCATCGAGAAAGACCCCGGCATATCCCGCCCTGAGATCTTCATCATGGACCTTCTTCACCAGCTCAATTTGGGCAGTCAGTTCTGGTACAATCGTCTCCGGCAGGGGAACCGTGCGGTCCTTTTTCCCTTTCCCATGGACCGTGAGGATTCGGACCTCGAGGTTGAAATCCTTAACCTGAAGCTGCAGACATTCGAACAGCCTGAGTCCGCAGCCATAAAGCAATTTGACCACGAGATCATAAGGGTATTGGAGGTGCTTCAGGACGGTATCTATTTCTTTTCGGGAAAGGACTACCGGAACATATTTCGATTTCTTGGCTCGAGGAACGTCTTTGAAATCCCCGAAATCCCGCTTCAAAGCGTGCCTGAAAAGAAAAAGCAGCGCATTGAACGCCTGGTTCTGAGTGGAGGCTGAGACACGGCATTGAACCGCCAGATAGGTCAGATATTTTTTTACATCTTTGGATGATACCGATCCCGGCGGTTTGTTCTTCAGAAAACCCTGGAACTGGCGTGACCAATGAGCATAGGTCTTAAGCGTCTTTCTGGAGTAATGCCGGGTCTTGATCTCGGAGGCAAGCTCGGCTATCAGTTTATCCCATTCGGGCGAGGCTGAGCTGACGGCATAGCCATCTTCCCAGCGGCGCCAGGCCTGCCGTTGGGCCTGCGCAACAACGGAAGTGCCCTGTGCCTGCTCCGGTCCCTGATCCGGGAGGAGAATAGCTTCGGGCAAAGGGAGAGACTCCTCCTGGACTTGTGGAAGCTCCGTATAGAATGGTACACTGGGGTCTGCTTCGGCCTCCGATCCCGGACTGGTGTGGCGATCCGCATCCTGTATTTCGCCTCTGTGCCGCATCTGAAAATAAAGGGAAATAGCATGGGCTGCCTGATTTTGCTGAAACGGGGGCTGTTCCTTTTCCCGCAACTTATCGATGAACAAACGCATTTGGTCAGATCGGGCTTCCGGGACAGGATACTTGGCGCAAAAGTCCCAAAAATACCTGAGCCACTTCTTGTAATTTGCCCGTTGAGTCACCGGAATGCGTCGTTTTTCAAGAATTGTCTCAAAGCCCCTAACAATTGAAATCGGAACAGGCTGCATTGAGCAGAAACCTCCTTTGTAGGAATAATAGGATATTGAACAACGCGACTTAACTAATAAATTCCGATAGATTTGTCAATTTAATTCTATTATCACGTTGACAATCTCAAGATTTCCTGGCATTGACAGGAAACTACTCAATGAATTGTTGGCCGGGACGAATAGATAGCAGACAACCAATCAATCTGATATGATGTGCTTATGAAGATTTTCGAAAAAAAAGGGCATGCGGTGATTTGGGGAGACGCGATAGAGGCGTTGACCAACAAGATTCCTGATAAATCGGTTGACCTTATCTTCGCCGATCCTCCTTACAACATCGGCAAGAATTTCAACAGACGAAAAGACCGTTGGGCTTCTGACGATGCATACCTCTTTTGGTGTTACCATTGGCTCGAACTCTGTATCTCGAAACTAAAGTCTACTGGCAGTCTCTATGTTATGACCGCGACGCAGAACATGCCGTTTCTTGATCTCTTCCTCCGCGAACACATGACGATTATGTCGCGCATCGTTTGGGCTTACGATAGTTCAGGAGTGCAGGCCAAAAAGTACTTCGGTTCCCTGTACGAACCGATCTTGTTTTGCGCTATGGATAAGGAGAATTATACTTTCAATGCTGATGATATTCTCGTTGAAGCTCGCACTGGTGCAGCGCGAAAACTAATTGACTATCGAAAGCCGGTTCCGACTTTGTACAATAGCAAGAAGGTTCCCGGAAACGTCTGGAACATGCCGCGAGTTAGGTATCGGATGGAGGAATACGAAAACCATCCCACACAAAAACCGACAGCTCTATTGGACAGGATCGTCAGAGCAAGCTCAAATCTCGATGACGTTGTGCTTGATCCTTTTTCAGGTACATTCACAACCTCATACGTTGCGCAGATGCTAGGGCGGAATTCCATCGGAATTGAAATCGAGGAGGAGTACGTAAAGATCGGTCTTCGCCGCTTGACCATTCAGGAGACTTACAACGGCGAAATCCTTCGGCGCGAACCCAAGACCTATGAACAGCAGCAATCCCCTGCTCAACAACTGACACTCTTTGAAAAGCGTGCACAATGGAACACGACTTCACACCAGTAATCAAGAAGGTTCTTAGCGATCATTTCCGAGACGCCGCGGAAGATCTTTTCGAGAAAAGCCCGCTTATTCAGTACATCAATCTCAAGACTGTTTCCGCGACACGAGGGTCAAAGGCTAGAAGTAGTTTTGCCAACCTGTATGCCATCTATGTTCTTGTGGAGGATTACGTTCAGCATGGATTCGACTGCAAGGGCGGATATTCGAAGTACGAAGGTGCTCAATTTTCAGTACTATTCAAGCGACGACGCCAGTTGCCTTTTGGGCGCAAACTCCAGAACCATGCTCTGAATCACCGGATGAACGAGGAGTTCCGGAAATTCTTTCCGCAGGTGGATGCCCAGCCGATCCTGCACGTGGTTGAGACTAAGCGGTACTGGATCAACGAGAAGCTGATAACCGAGTCCATTGGGCGAAAGGCGTTCAACCTTTTACATTCGTCATTAAATCGATGGAGTCCATCGAAGAACTGATGAGCAAACTGCGGGAAGGGGCGGAGCGTCAGTATGCCATCAAGGCCATTGTGGACAAGTACATGGGGTGCATTGAAGAAGTCGTGAATATCCCTGTTCTTCAGGAGCGGTTTCGATCCTCTATTGCACAAGGCTATCTCCATGTAATCATGAACGAAATTGTTCACCAGAGCAAAGTCGAGTTCAACTACGAGGAAGCGGATGACGAAGATGCCGATGAATGAACAAAGCAGCCAACAAAAAAATGCAGCGGACGGCAGGGAGAGCCTTTTTTTCTTTTCCTTGCCCCCTGGCCGCCGCCGCTGATTTTCACGTTGGGCGTCAAGAAGGAGAGCCATTCATGTGGGAAGCTAGTCTGAAGAAACACCTCGATAGTGAGACCGATAGACTCATCCAGCACTTCAACTCCTCCAGAAATCAGTATGTTGAGATTTGGAACTTCTATCGTGAACACATGCCAATCTGCATCAAGGAATGCTCGGAGGCCAAGAAGAATTATCCCGAAGTGCCGGACAGGGAAGGGCCGCAGGGAATTTATTGGATTGGTTGGAACCCCCAGGTCTTGTTTGTTGGCAGAGAGCATTTCGGATGGTACGGCGAAGCCGCGTGGCCAGATGACACAGAGACCATTTGTTACAGCCCATTGCAGTTCTCGTTCTACACGGTTGAATCGATGGGTTCATACTGGGCGAAGATCCAGGACATTATGAACTACCTGTTCGACCAGAAAGAGTACACTTGGGACGATAAACTTCAGCAAGTAGCTTTCTCCAATGCCTGCAAGTGCCTTTCATATAACCCTACATATCAGTGGAACCTCCACGAGAACTGCCTAAAACATCGATATTTGTCACAGGAAATCGCCACAATCGGGGCCAAGGTTAGCGTGCTGTTCACAAAGAGCCATCCAATAATGGACAGGCTGTTCGACTCCGAAACCGAGATCATCTCTCGGGACGCGGAGTTTCCCGCCCGGCGTCGTGGAACGAAAATCATAATCGAGTGCGCCCACCCGGGAAGACAGACTGTAGAGTGGCAGGACCGACTGAAGAAAGCGATCAAGGAAGGCATAGACGCATAGCGCCCAACGAGGGCATGCACACTGACCTCGACATAGGCGGCACATATACGGTAGCTTCCCGTGTGGCTCCTTGGCCGTGTGGTTCGGTGCCGCTGATGCCCGGTGTTACGCAGCATCATGGGAGAAGATGTCAAATGTCAATTGGGGTAGACGGTTAGGTCCACGTGCCCTCATGAAGCAATAACCGAGAGGAGAGAACTAAAATGAAGAATATCGCAATGAGAGTTTCGCTCGCATTCCTGCTTTTGACCTTGGGCGCCTGCGTTGGGAACGGATCCTGGGACCGGAAACCCTCTTCGGACCTGGAGGGGTTTCCCCTCAATCATCAGCAGGTCCTCAAACATCTGAGGACTGCCAATGAGGCCGCCAAGGAAGCGGTGGAATCTGGTCACCCGCCCTTTGGCGCAATGCTTGTGGCACCGGATGGCGAGAAGGTGCTGATGAAACAGGGGAACGTGAGTTTGATGGACCATGCCGAAACAGTGATCGCACGGCAGGCATTTGTTAAGTACGACCCCGACTACTTGTGGAAATGTACCCTTGTGACGACGGTCGAACCATGCGCCATGTGCGCCGGAAACATCTATTGGGCCAACATCGGAAACGTGGTCTATGGCGTTGAGGAAATCACAGTGAAGGAACTGACCGGCGCCGACAAGAGAAACCCCACGATGAAGCTGCCGTGTCGCACAGTCTTTAAGGCAGGACAGAAGCCCATCAAGGTAGTGGGCCCCGTTCCGGAACTGGAAAACGAACTGCTCGCTCCCCACAGGGCCTACTGGAAATGAAGCAGTCCCATGGCGAACTTCTCAGATACTACGGCTTCTGGAGCAGTGTCTCCCGGGGAAAAAGGCAGAAGGGGGACCAAGGGGACACGCTCTTGAAATGTTGAAATGTTACGAAAAGAACCGCCCAACCTTCGCTTGGAGTCGGACAGGCAACCACGCGGAGCACATTTGGTGATGTTGCCGCAAGGACACTTGCCGCGTGGTTACCTGCCGCTCAAGCACTCGTTAGCCTGCAAAAGGAGGAAACTCATTGGAAGACATACAAGCTCTTTCAACTGACTGATGATTTGCGACAGCATTTGCTTCGTCTATCGGATTCGAGATTCCCTCTACAAAAGCCATCCGCACGGGTGCTTGTAGAAACGCTCATTACGCAGGACGGCGAAACGAAGGTTATGAACAAGGAGGAACAGGATGCCTAACTGGTCGCAGTTGGTTAAAGAAATAGGGCAACTCGGCAGTCCTTTTGACATTCTTCGCCGTAAATACATTAACGAGCCGGCAGCATATAAGGGGCGAAATGTGATTTGTTACTACAGCGGATGGTTGCAGAAACCTGAGCTGGGCACTGCTGTTGGAGTCAACGCAACGAACGGGGTCAAACCCGAACGGGGTCGGACCAAGCGAACATAGCGATATCCTGATGAAAGGCTCATAGGACGATTCCCATATGGACCTTAATCGTGTATTTTCAGGGTTAAAATAGGCCGTTTAAAGCAAAGAACGTATGTGTCAACAACTAACCCGGCCAATCAAACCAGACGGTGCAACCACGTGTTCTTTTCAAATTCGTCCCGCAAAACGGGAGTCCGAACCCGCAACCTGAGACATACACTGTTTTAAGAGTATCCCATGAACGATGATCCAGATATCATGAGTGCTGTTCGGAGGAGTGCTGCGGCAAGAATCATTTATCTCCCTCATGCAGCGCGGCAAATGTCCCGGCCAGATAGGATGATCACTACAGCAGAGGTCAGAAATGTAGTTGAACGAGGGGAATTGGTCGAGGACTGTCCTGGGGATAGGCGTGGTCACAGTTGCCTGATTCTGGGCTATGGCACTGGCGGTACTCCAATACACGTTGTTTGCTCACCCAAAGGTGATTATCTCGCTATCGTCACTACGTATATTCCCAACTCAGAAGAGTGGGAATACGGCTACAGACAAAGGAAGAAGCGATGAACTGCCTCTACTGCCAAGGGAAGATGGAACGAGGGATTGCTCCCTTCCATATCGATCGGAAAGGTTATCACCTCACTCTAGATAGAATCCCTGCTTGGGTATGCACCCAGTGTGGTGAAGTCTATTTTGATGAGCCCCAAGTGGACAGCATTCAAGAAGTCCTGTGCTCTCTGGATCAGCGGACTGAGAAGATGGCTGAATCCGCGTGAGAGCTTTCTCGCAGGCACAGGGCAACTAACGAAAGGCTCAAGCGGACCCGGCAATTTGTGGGCGCTTCGTAGACCGGTCGTGTTACTGGATGCTCCCTCGCAGTTTGGCCGGGCCGCTTAGCCTAATGTTGGCTGGAAAAATAGACTTCTCATACCTCCCCTCCTTGAACAAATTGGACCTGGCAAAGTCGCTACATTGCCGTATGATTTTGCAAATATAAAGAATTTGACCGCACTGCAATTATTGCTCGTCCGGCAGTATCTCCTGCACCCGACCGATCTGGCCGTCTTCCAGTCGCACTTTGATGCCGTGAGGATGGAAAGCTGAAGATGTGAGGATATTCTTTACAATCCCGATTGTCCGGTTGCCGGCTTGTTGATCTTTTTTGAGGTTTCTCGGGATTATAAGCCGAGAGCCAATGAAGCCGACGATGAGGGGGGGAATGTGGGCATAAGGGGTTGCCCGGCTGGGGGTGGGGCGTGCAATTTGGGCGTGGCAGCCCCGGGTCAGCGGTGAAAATGGTGGGCGGGACGGTTTGTTTGGGGATAGCACCAGGAAGAGGAAAAAGGACCAGCGTGGGGTCCGAATGGCTCTTTCGGCCCGGTGAAGGGATTGCGCTTTAGGTTCGGGCAGGCAAGTTTACATCGTTTCTCCTTTGCTCATCCGGTATCCAGAAACTCTTCGCGATAAACGGTGCCCACTTTACCCAGGGTCTGCTCAAAGAGCTCTTCCCTGGGGGATCGCTTCAGGGCATCCAGGTAGCGCACCACGGCGTGTTCCACGATATTGGCCAAAGTCAGGCGAATGAGTCCGTAGCTTGCATTTCTGCAGGATCGATCCAGGTTGTAGGTGTCATTGAGGGCGTTACAGCGTTCGGTGGCAGTGCGTTCTTTCATGATCAGCTTAAAACGCTCGCTGTCGCGGGGAATAGGCGGATAGAGTCTGGGGTCAAGACTGGCCTTGAGATAGACCAGGGGACCGAGGCTGCTTTTGGGGTCGCAGTGCGGACAGGTCTTCACCGCTCCGCCACCGCCGGAAGCAACCAAGCCAAAGTAT
>CAZDKX010000220.1:0-8338 GCA_964505935.1 uncultured Syntrophobacteraceae bacterium | reverse complement strand
TGTCTTCGGGTGTCCCACGGAGACATGAGCAACTGCCCTTGGGATAAATGGAACAGTGTTTCCCAAAGGATGTTTGATTGTGAGTTGACATGCAGCCCACCGAAAAGTCCTCGCCGCAGCGGGCTCGATCAAGCTGGATCACCAACCTGCCGGCTCTGGTCATCGCCGGGCTGATCCTGCCTCATCTCGTCTGGATCGCCGAAGACCAATCGGTATGGCCCTGGGACCCGGCGTGGTATGCTGAAGTGACGGCGGAACTCTGGTATACCCTCCTTCATGATCCTCTTCGCTGGCCGCGACTCATGCTGCAGGCCTTCGGCTCCAAAGCGCCGGGTATCGCCTGGTTCGGTCAGTTGTTTGTGCCTCTCGGCCTGGTGGTCGGCTCCATCGAAGCCGGGCTGCTCCTATCGGTTGTGGCGGTCCAGGCCGGAACCCTCTTCTTGTCGTACGGCATCGCCAGGGAATTGTCCGGAGGCGACCGGCTGGTGGGAATCGCGGCGTGCGGCTTCATGGCGTCGGCTCCCCTGTTTGCGGCGCTATCCAATCAATACCTGGTTGAACCGCTGCAGCTGTTTGCCGTAACTTATTTCTTCCGGGTGGCCGTTATGGCCCCCCGCTGGGACCGGCCGACGATAGCGACGCACCTGCTCCTGGGCGCGGCTCTTGCCATGGCGGCCAAAGCGAGTTCGCCTTTGTATTGTGTCTTCCCGGGAATGATCGGCCTTCGCTGCTTCAGGCGCGCTCCCCGCCCGGTGAGCCTGCGAGCCTGTTCGGCCGCTGCCTGGCGCAGGCCGGGTCTCGTCGCGGCGGTGGTCTTGCTGGCGTTGGTCATCGCCTGGTACGTGAAGAACTTCCGCGGCATATTCGACTTTGTGAGGCAGTCGTCTTCCGGTGAAGTCGCCCTTGCCTACGGCAGGGAAGATGTCTTTTTCAATAAGGCCCTGTTCTGGCTTTCCGCAGCGCAGGCCAATTTCTTTGTCCCACAGGTCATGGTGGGATTCCTCCTTTTGAACGTCGCGATCCTCCTGTGGAGGTTTTGCTGCAAGCCGCCAAACCACCGTCTGCAAAACGGGGCCGCAATCGTTCTCTCGGCGGCCTTGGCTCAGGTGATGGCGGTGCTCATCGTGTTCTCGCTGAATATCAATGAAGAGCAACGGTATCTCCTGCCGTTACTGCCCTCGGTAATGATTCTGTGCATGGGGCCCTTGTTTTGGGCACCGCAACGCCGATTTGCCGTCGCTGCGATCATTTTGGCGGCGGTCCAATTCTCATTGGTCCAGGCCCAATTGCTAAGCCTGATTCCAGAGAATCCTGCCGTCTCTCACTGGCTGATGCCCCCCAATGCAGATGGTCCTAAGATAGATGAGCTTTCCCGCCTGGTGGAGGAGACCTGTCCCGCCGCCATGAAAGACCGAACCATCATTTGTGGCGTCGAGTATCCTTGGTTGAACGGCAATTCGCTGGCTTTCTATGCCGTCAAGGCAATGTTTCGAACCAAACACCGCTGCTATTTCACTTCTCTCGGCTACGCGGCAGGGAATGTCGATCGCGCCTGGGAAAGGCTGGAGCGTTTGAGAATACCCTATTTTATTTCGGTGGCTAAGCCGTCGCAGTCAGGCTCTCCGGATTTCGTCAACAAGGTCTCCCTGCCGATTCTGGAGCGCATCGAAAAAGATCCTCGATTCGAGCGCCAGGCATTTGACTCCCGCTTTTCCATTCTCCTCTACTGCACCATTCACGAAAGCTGTCCGTGAACTTGAGGGGTTCCGCAGACTCCATCATGCGGCAACCCGCTCGCTCCAACAGCCAGCGATTCCTTTGCGGCTGCGTGAGGGGATGGGCGGCACGCGCCGTATCGCTGTGATCGATTCCTTACAGCGCTTTGAGTTTGCGGAAGGCGAAGACGACCATCCGCAACAGGAGCCACCCGTGGCGGAAGCGGGAAATCTGGGTGGTGCCGTAGGTGCGGGCTGCGTAGCGGACCGGCATTTCGAGGATCTTGAGGTTGAGCTTTGCCGCCCCAAGGATCAGGTCGAAGTCGCCGAACGGATCGAAGTCGCCAAAATAGTCCCGATTGGCCGCAATCTGAGCGTAGGCCGACTTGGTGAGCACCTTGGTGCCGCACAGGGTGTCCGTGATCCGCTGATTCAGGAGCCAGGTGAAGAGGTGGGAGAAGGTGTGATTGGCAACCTGGTTCAAAAACCTCATGGCCTCGTCTTCCGTGGGGTATACCAGGCGCGTGCCGTTGATGAATTCGCCCTTGCCGTTGACCAGGGCTTGATAAAATTTGGGGAGCGCTTCCGGGGGCACGGTGAGATCGCCGTCCAGAATCATGAGGACCTCGCCGCGGGCGTTGGCGAAACCGAAGCGGACCGCGTCTCCTTTTCCCTTTCCCGGCTGCTGGAGGACCCGGATATGGCGCTCGGGATGGGCCTGAATCACCCGGTGGATCTCATCCAGCGTGCCGTCGCGGCTATGGCCTTCAACGAAGAGAACCTCAAGGTCCGGACAGAAACTGGGAAGGCGGTGCACCGCCGCCTCGACATTGTCGCGTTCGTTGCGGCAGGGGATCAGCACCGTGGCGGAAGGCCGCTCCGATGCAGGTTTGCGGCACGGCCGCGCGACCACATAGTTGCGGAGGCAGAGCCGTCGCAACAGGGGAAGAGGAGCGGCAAAGCGGTTGATGATCGTCCCGACGCCGAGCGTCCGCATAGGTGTTAGAGTACGCCACTCGCGCTTGATGGGCTCGAAGTCGGCGAGTTGCAGGAGGGCCATGATGTCTTCGGTGGAAAGCCAGTTCTGGTCAACCTGCGGCATCTTCCGGCCGAGCTTTTCCGCCACCCGCAAAAGGGGCTCCCAGGCGTGCGAATAGTAGGACCACTCGGGTTTGGGGCGTGCACAGGCAATGCAGATTCTCGAGGGCCTGTTGGCAGTCATCCAGAAGCCCAATGGTGTCGGACAACACGATCACATCGAAGGTCCGGTCAAGTGATTGGGCTACCGCCGGATCCTCGATGTCACCCTCGCGGAATTCCAGGTGGCGGTGGGTCGACCAGGCCTGGCGGACCATTTCAGAGCTCAGCTCGAGGCCGAGGCCGTATGAAGGTTCGAGGGCGGCGAGGAGTTCCCCGGTGCCGCAACCAACCTCCAGAATGCGCAGCCCTTTCGGCACGAGGAAGCGCATGTAGGCCCGATCCTGCTCGTAAAAGTAGCGGTTCCGGCGGATCCAATGGTCACGTTCAGGGGCTAGGCGATCGAAGAGTTCGCGAATCGCCTGTTTGCGTGGGGAGAGGCGGTCGGGGGAAGGGGGGGCTTCGGCGGACTTTGGGTCAATGGCAAGGGTCATGAAGAATCCTATTTCGATGATGGTTCATCAGTGTTGCTCCCGACACCCGGCTTCGATGCGATCCCGGCGTATCGAGGCCAGGCAAACCGGAACCGTGATAATGCCCACGGTTGCCTCCGTCAAGGAGAACAATCGTGCGGCCGGCCGGAAGAAAAGGAGTCTGAAGGGGGACTGCCTGCAAGCGACTCCCATACCCCGCAAAGGGTCAGGCCAGCTCTCGTAGCAGTTGCTCATAGCGGTTGCCGGTTTCTCTCAATGAGTAATGAGCCAAAATCTTCGCGCGCGATTTTTGTCCCATGCTTGCCTGAAGTTCCGGATCATCCAAAATCCTTCCGATTCTGTCGGCAAAGGCGTCGACATCCCCAAACCGGTCAATCAGAAACCCGGTGATGCCGTCCTCCACAAGTTCCTTGTTGCCCCCGACGTTGCCCGCCACCACCGGCACCGTCATTGCCATTGCCTCCAGAATAGTAATGGAGAGCCCCTCCATATCCGAGGAATTGACCAGAACCGTCGTACAGGCAAGCAGATCGCGAATCTGATCGGTTTCGCCGAGAAGCATGACTTTAGCATTTAGACCGTACTTTCCAATTCGTGATCGAACCAGCTCCATTTGCACGCCATCGCCGGCCATAACGAAAAGGGTACCCCGATGGTCCTTCATTTTCCGGGCAATCTCGATGAAGACCAGGGGATGCTTTTCCATGTGAAAGCGGCCGATGAATACTGCCAGCTTCGTTTTTCCGGGGAGTTTCACACGGCGAATAAAACCTTCCGCATCGGCCTTGACAGGGTCAAAGAAGTCGGTGTCCACCCCATTGGGCACACAGACCAGCTTGCCGCGGTTTTCCAGTCGGCGGGAGACAAAAGTCTCCAGGTCCCGGCTGATAACGACATGCTTATCAAGATAAAGGTCGTTTTCGAGACTGGCGGAGAGATGTCCCTGAGGGCCATGATTGTGAACAACGTCAAAGATTCTCAGGTCCGGGTGAAAGGCCTTGATGGAAGCGAGGCTGCTATATCCTAAGTCAGAGTTGGAGAGATAGACTACATCCGGGCGATACAAAGCGATTATCTTCTTGATGAAAAGATCAAACGGCCAATGGCCGGGAAAGTTGGCGTAATGATAAATGTTGGGTGTAATCTCTTTGAATGCTTTATTCCATTTATGCTCATTCTTACATGTGGTAACAATGATAGAATGGTATATTGACTTATCTAGCGTATTTATAAAATTATATAATACACGCTCAGAACCGCCGACCGAAAGCCATGGAACAACGCAGAGAATGATCTGCTTCCTTGCATCAACGGTCTTAGTATAATCCTGAATGCCGTCCAAACCAGAATTGAACTTGTTCAAATAGGTATCGCAGTAGCGGAAAACGTCAATACTTCTCAAGTACGCCTTGCCCTTTTGATATAAGCATTTGAAAAAATCCATTCTGATAAAAAACATCAGGCGTGAACTCAACAGTCGAGATTTTATTCTTCCCAAGAGCCTCTGGAAGAATCTGCCGCTGGGCCATCGTTTCTTGAGCTCCTTCAAGTATTTCTTGTTATAGAATAGTTCCTTGTGATTACTCTTCATGATCTCCAAAAGCACCCGGCTCTTGTCCAAGGCCGTCTTGGTCATCGTGATCCCATGCTTGCGATGGTTAAAGAGCGGCTCTGTGATCAGATACCCATACCACCCGTTTTTCCCCAGATTGATCCAAAAATCCCAGTCTTCATAACCGTAAACCATGTTGGGGTTGTATCCCCCGACCTGCTCCCAGGCCTTCTTTCGAACCAGCGAACAAACGGATATAGTGTTATCCCACATGAGTTCATAGAGATTATATTCCAAGGTTTCCCAAATATAGTTTTCGTCTCCAAAGAGCTGGGCATACGCGTACACAAACCCAAGGTCAGGGTTTGCCTGGAGAACCCAATAGGCCTTTTCGAGAAAGTCCGGCTCGATCGTGTCGTCCGCATCCAGGGGCAGAAAATAGACCCCTTTCCCTTCACCTATCCCATTATTTCGCGCCATGGCAAGCCCCTGATTGAGCTGGTGGACGACGCGCGTCTTTGGGTGGCTCAGTGCATGCAAGATGCGGGTCGTCCGGGGATCATCCGAGCCGTCATTGACGACGATGATTTCAAAATCCTGAAAAGTTGAGGCCAGGATGCTGGTTATCGCCTCATCGAGGTACTCTCCCAGATTGTAGCATGGGATGATGACAGAGATTTGCGGATGGTCGGTTGGTTTCCTCAAGAGTCCTTCCCGTCGTGTCTGGAATGGTTCGTATCAAACGCCGTCCGGCCTTGCATGGTCCCACCCTTACGGCATGTCAGCACAGGGTTGGCAACCCGGTGACGGCACTTTCCTTATCAAGGTTTCGCCATAAGTCAAGATCTCATAGCTTATGCCCATCATTTACCACCGGACAGATTTTTCATCGCTGCTCAAAAAGGACGGGGCATCGCATGAATATTGGCGAACAAAGACCGTCAACCGCGCCTTGACGGATTTTGGCATCGAAGACTCTTTTGCTCAAGCCAGCAAGCGGTTCAGAGAACACTATGGTTTCAGGCTCAGTGAAAGCACGGTTGATCGTGTGACCAAGGACAGTGGCCTCCAGGCCGAAGTCTATCTTGAACAGAAACTGCTGATGGTCGTGGTGAAGCCCATCATAAAGTGCGACTCAATCCACAGGATTGGCGGGCGGGCTTTGATGCGGAGTTCTGGAAAGAAGTTGCAAAAGCATAGGCAAAGGGTTATGAATGCGTTGCTTTATGGAGAGGGCTTTCAGGTTCCCGAGGGTGAATGATGACGGTATCGGTGGTCCTGCTGACCTGGAATTCCGAACGTTTTGTGGCGGAATGCATCACATCGATTCGCAGAGGTTTTCGTAGCGGCGATGCCGAGATCATTGTTGTCGATAACGGCTCGAGAGATTGCACCCTGGGAATACTCAGCCGGAATTTCCCCGAATTGCAGGTGATCAAGAACCTCCGGAACAGGGGAGTCGCGAGAGCAAGAAATCAAGGGATCTATGAGGCAAAAGGGGAATTCGTCATACTGTTGGACATCGATACCGTCGTTTCCGAAGGTTCAATCGATCAACTCATTACCGTAATGATCAATAACCCTGATGTCGGCATTTGCGGCCCGAAGCTCTTGTTCCCAGATGGCTCGCTTCAGGACAGCTGTCGGAAATTTCCGCTCGTGCAGACCAAAATCCTGAGAAGAGTGAAGGGAAGAGGGGACGACGGCAAGCTGACCGAGGAATCTTATGACATCACGAGTGATCACAATGGCCTGCTGGATGTTGACTATGTTATAGGGGCCTGTCAGGTGATAAGGAGGTCTGCTCTTGACCGGGTTGGGTGCTTGGACGAAAGGATATTCTACGGTCCCGAAGATGTGGATCTATGCATTAGAATGCACCTGAAAGGGTGGCGTGTGGTGTATGTGCCGGCTGCAACCGTAGTCCATTACCTGCAAAGGGTGACCAAATCGAGGTTGCTATCGGCCTTGACATGGAAGCACACCGCGGCATTGTTATACTTTTTCCTGAAACATAAGTATTTGTGTTCCAGAAAAAGGCTATACAAGCGTATTTCGATGACTGCTTGAGTAATGATTGTTTAGGCTCTTCCTCCCGCGAAGACTCTGTCACCATGCATCGCATCCCTCTAAGATAAATGATGCTGAGGAGTTGGCTATGTCAATCTCGAATCTCTAGCGCCAACAATCGACATATTCCTCGCTGGCCATCGATATCAGTGATACCCCGGCGCTCCATTCCGCCCGGTCGGTTCGCAACGCCCGGCGAAACACGGTAAGAATTATCGCTGCCTTGGAGGTCGCTCTCCTTGGAGCTTCCTATCGCAAGGATGTGGGAAATACACGGTACATCGACTCGGAACTGATTGTGGGCAAGCTGACCGAGATTGGAGTCGAGGTGGGGGTGTACGATCCCTACATCTTGCACTGGTGCGGATGGTCGGTAAGCTGCTCCCCGTTGTGGACTGCTTCGGGATGTCTGACGATAGCGCGATCCACCGCTATTCGAACTCGGCTGGGAGGTCAAGGGCCTTGGACTGCGGGCATGCTAGACGGATCGAAGATGAAGTGAAGCAGAAGCAGCAGTGAGTTGATCCCAGGGGCTGTCGAAAAGCTGATGATAGGCTTTTGGCTTTGCGAAGTATTAACCTCACCATCACCGAACGGAAGATCATTCTCTGGCTGGGGGATTTTCTTGTCATCTGCCTGGCGGGTTTCCTTGCGCTGTGGTTCTGGAGCCTGACCAGGCCGGAGCCTTTCCTTGACGATTTGGAGGCCTTCTGGCATTGCATCCCGTTGACATCCACCCTGTGGATCCTGTTGATGTGGGTCTTCGACCTCTACACGCCGGGGTTGACCACCAGGACCCAGCAGGTGATGCGGCGCTTTCTTGGTATTTCGCTGGTCAGTCTGACCGTCTATGTGCTGCTCTTCTTTGTGGCCCCGCGGAACGTTCTGCCCCGCTTGCCGGTGCTCTATTTCGTGGTGATCGCCTTCGGCGCCGGCGTGATTTGGCGATCCAAGTGGGCGGCTTCCATCCTGGGCAACGCTTTTCAACAACGGCTCCTGATCATCGGGGGAGGGTGGGGCGGTCGGGCTCTGGCCCAGGCAGTGCTGGATCGGAAGCTGGCGGATTACGAGATTGTCGGTTTTGTGGACGATGACCTTTTTCGGCAGAAGCCGGAGGTGCTGGGTTTTCCGGTCCTGGGGCCAGTCAGCAAAACGCTCGCAATCGCCCAACAACACCGCGTCAACACCATCGTCTACTCCATCACGTTTCAATTGCGGGCTGAGGTTTTCAAGGTCCTGCTCAGTTGCCAGTCCGCGGGTATTGCCATCATTCAGATGCCGGCGCTCTACGAAGCGCTGACGGAGCGCGTGCCGGTTCAGCATGTGGCCAATGACTGGCTCCTGCCGACGGGTCTGGCCGGGGGCCAGAT
>CAZDKX010000219.1:0-8523 GCA_964505935.1 uncultured Syntrophobacteraceae bacterium | reverse complement strand
CCCTCCAGCCAAAATAGTCCTGGATCTTGCGGCAAAGACTCGCCCCTTCTGCATCAAACAAATGACTCTTGAGGGCTATTTCCAATCTGACAGCCATAGGGGTTCCATTTCGGATTGCGGATTGCGGATTTCGAATTTCGGCTTGGGGACCCTTCGGCCGCGTGAGCGTTACCCCTCACCCTGACCACCGCCCCCAAACCCATCACACTCCCCACTCAGCACTCATCACTCATCACTCAGCACTCATCACTCATCACTCAGCACTGCGCTAAGAAACCAGCAGCTTAACGGCAATGGCCAGGAGGATCAGGCCGCCCACAACTTCCATGCGACGCCCGAATTTACCCGACAGGCGGTTTCCGAGCTTCATGGCCGTCCAGGTCATGGCGCAGGCCACGACGCCGATGATCAAGGCGGCCTCAAGAATGGCCTGTTCCAGGATGCCGAGGCTGAAACCGACGCCCAGAGCATCCATGCTCGTAGCGAGGGAGAGGGCAATGAGGCTGAGGCCCCGGGTAGGGTCCGCACAACCATTGGTTTCGTTGGATGCTTCCAGTGGGCGAAAACTCTCATGGATCATCTTCGCCCCGATCACGGACAGCAAGCCGAAAGCCACCCACGGCGCCCATTCACGAGCCAGTCCCACCACGTTTTGACCAATGAAGGAGCCCAGCAGCGGCATCAGGAACTGGAAGAGGCCGAAGTGGAAGGAGAGCCGAAAGACTTGCCGGGGCCCACAAAACCGCGTGCCAACCCCCAGGCCGACAGCTGAAGCGTCGCAACCGAGCGCTACGGCGATTAGAAAGGTTTCGAGTGTCTGCAAGCGCTCTTGGCCCGAGAATGGTTACTGGTCAATCGACGGGACTGAAGTCAACACGAGCATCCCGCAAAGAAAGCCTGCCACCACCACCAATGGAAGTTCACCCTCTCGACAGCCTTCCGCCATTGCCTCATCACCCATCACTCAACACTCACCACTATGTATAGTAGCAACTGTACACGTCGCCGAGCGACTCATAATGGCTGGCCTGTTCCTGAAGCACCTTCTCCGTGTCCTGATCCAGGTTCACAAACTTGACTCCCATGCCTCTGGGGGACAAGGAATCCGCGGGGCCATGCACATTGGTCCAGACGACCTCTCCCGTGAGTTTGAGGGCGTGCTTGAAGCCCGGGCATTTCAACGCCAGTACCAGTTTGGCATAAAGCGGCGCCGGTTGATGGCAGAGAATCAGCATGCCCCCTTCGTTGAAGTGCACTGAGGTGCCATTGAAAACCTGGTCCCCCACCATAAAGGAGACCTGGCAGGGGGGCGGTTTGCCCGCTCCTTTCTCCCGCACCGGATCATGCTCGCTGCTGGTTGCAACCATTTTCAGGCCCGCAAAGTGGCATCAAAACGTGTCAGTACCCGCTCGACCAGGCGACCGTGCAAAGCGTTGACTTCCACATCGGTCAGGCTCCGCTCCGACGACCGGTAAACCAGGCGATAGCCAATACTCTTCTTTTCCGTGCCAAGCTGGGGGTGTCGATAGATGTCGAAAATTTCCACCTGTTCGAGCATCGGTTCCCGTAGTTCGTCGATGTAGTCCATCACCTTCCGCACCGGCACGGATTCACTCACTATCAGCGCCATATCACGAGACACGGCAGGAAAGCGGGGCAGACTCTGATAGCGTGAGCGCTGACCCCGCAACCGGAAAGCCTTTTCGAAGTCAATTTCGAAAAGGTAGACGCCCTTCTTCAAGGTAAAGGCCTCTTCCATTTTGGGGTGGAGTTTCCCCAGGGCCCCGATCACCTCCCCGTCACAGACCAGCGCCGCCGCATGCACCGGATCCAGGTAGGGGGGCACTTCTCCGGCGACAAAGCTGACCGCCTGGAAATGGCACAGCTCCAGGAGCTCCTCCACCACCCCCTTCAGATCAGCATAGCCGATCTCGCCCAACTCACCATATAGCGTTTGAGGAGACCACTTCCCCACCATGAGTCCCACCAGGTGGTGAGGTTCTTCCGGCAGCGGCTCCCCTGGTTTGGGGAGAAAGACCTTACTCAACTCGAAGATCCGCAGGTCTTCGTTGCCGTGGTCGAAATTCTGGGAAGCCGTCTGGAGCAGACTCGGCACCAGCGTGGTCCGCATCACCCCCTGCTCTTCACTGAGCGGGTTGAGGACCGGGACCGGCTTGACCCTCGGATCCTCCGGGGCAAAACCCAATTTGAGCAACGCTTCATGAGCGATGAAGGAATAGTTCAGGACTTCATAGAAGCCGGCCCCCTGAAGGACTTCCTTCATTTCCTGCCGCAAGGCAAGATGAGGATCAACCGGTTCCGCGATGAGAGAGGCTGCGGGGTAGGTAACGGGGATCCGGTCATAGCCGATGAGCCGCGCCACTTCCTCGGTCAGATCGACTTGCCGGGTCAGGTCGGGGCGAAACGAAGGCACCGACACTTGCAGCCGATTGGCATCCAGGGCGGTCACCGGCAGTTCGATCCCGCGCAGCCCGGCTGCCATCTCGGCAGCATCGAGGTTCAGCCCGAGGAAGCGGTTGGTCCGGTCGACTTCGAGGGTCAGCACCGGGGCTTCGATCGGCCTCGGGTAAACGTCAAGGCGCCCCGCGGCAACCTCTCCGCCAGCCAGCTCCTGCATCAATTGCGCGGCTCGATCCAACGCCCGGATGACCCCTTCCGGATCGATGCCGCGTTCGAACCGATAACTGGATTCGGTTCGGAGGTTCAGTTTCTTGCTGCTGCGGCGAACACCCCGAGGCTCGAAGTAGGCGCTCTCAATGAGAACGGCCGTCGTCTCCGGGGTGATCTCCGAGTCCAAGCCGCCCATGATGCCGGCGATGGCTACCGGTCCCTGGCCGTCGCAGATCAGCAGGGTGTCGGCGAAAAGGGTTCGTTCCACCCCGTCCAGCGTTGAGAACCGCTCGCCTGCCGCCGCCCGGCGGACCACGATCCGGCGCTCCCGCAGGCGGTCAAAATCAAACGCGTGCAGCGGTTGCCCCAGTTCCATGAGAATATAGTTGGTGACATCCACCAGATTGTTGATGGAGCGCAGCCCGACGGCTTCCAGGCGCGCCCGCAGCCATGCGGGAGAAGGGCCGACCTTGACGTTTCGAACGACTCTGGCAGCATAGCGGGGACATCCTTCCGGATCCTCAATAGTAATGGAACTGAGGGCCGAAACGGCAGGTTCCGCCTCCCTGACGGCCACCGTCGGGTAGCGGAGCGGCTGCCGGCAAATCGCCGCCACCTCTCTCGCCACGCCGATCATGGAGAGGCAGTCGCTGCGGTTGGGAGTCACCGCGATATCGAGGATTTCATCGTCAATACCGAGGGCCTCGCGGAGGGAAACGCCAACGGGCGTTTCGGGAGGAAGCACCCAAAGGCCGCCGGCATCCTCGCCCAGCCCCAATTCCATCTGTGAGCAGAGCATCCCCTGGGAGAGCTGTCCGCGAATTTCCGCCTCCTGAATCAGAAGGCCGCTTGCCAGCTTCGCCCCAGGCAGCGCCAGGGGAACGATGATGCCATCCGCCACATTGGGGGCACCACAGACAACAGAGAAATGGCTCCGGCCAGCGGAGGCCTCACAGAGTTGCAGGCGCTCAGCCCCGGGATGGGGGCGAACGCCTTCAATCCTTGCCGTCACCACCCTCTCCAGAAAGGCATTGGAACGGTGGACAGCCTCCACCTCAAGCCCAACCATCGTCAGGCGATGAGCCAGCTCCTCGCTCGACAGCGTGACCTCGACATAGTTTCGGAGCCACTCAAGACTGACAATCATCTTATGTCACCTCATGCTCTTCCTGGTTGCTCTGAATTTTCCGGCCATGATTGGAGGATGGCGAAGCGTGGGGGGGAATTGCCGTTCGGCGCCTGCTGCAATCGTCTCAGGGAAGGGGGATTACCGTCGACATTCCTTACCGATTCCTAAGACCATTTTCGAAGACCGACCTGGTTTCAAAACCGCGTCGGCCTGGTCATCACCCGCTTGCCACACCTCAGAACTGGCGCAGGAAACGAAAATCGTTTTCATAGAACAGCCGCAGATCATCAATGCCAAACTTCAGCATGGCAATGCGCTCAATCCCCATTCCAAAGGCAAAACCGGTCACCTTGTCGGGATCGTAGCCGACCATTTTGAACACTTCCGGATCAACCATGCCGGAGCCTAGAATCTCGAGCCACCCGGTCTGAGAACAAACGCGGCAGCCCCGTCCTCGACACATCACACAACCGATATCCACTTCCGCACTGGGTTCGGTAAATGGAAAAAAACTGGGTCGAAAGCGCAAGGCGACGTCGGCGTCGAACATCTGATGGACAAAAATCGTCAGGATCCCCTTGAGGTCCCCAAAAGAGACCCCTTCCCCAACCATCAGGCCTTCCACCTGGTGAAACATGGGGGTGTGAGTGGCGTCCAAATCACAGCGGTAGGTTCGGCCGGGGGCAATGATGCGCAGGGGCGGTCGGCGCTTTTCCATGGTCCGGACCTGAAGGGGCGAGGTGTGGGTGCGCAGGACCACATCCTCGGTAATGTAAAAGGTATCTTGCATGTCCCGAGCCGGGTGGTCCTTGGGGATATTGAGCGCTTCGAAATTGTAATAGTCCAGCTCGATTTCGGGCCCTTCGACCGTGGCAAAGCCCAGCGTGCTGAAAATCCGAGAAATCTCCAGGGAAATCTGGGTGATCGGGTGGAGCCTGCCGCGCAGCGGCCGACGCCCGGGGATGGTCACATCAAATTGTTCCCGGCGTTCGAGCAGGGCCTCTTTAGTTCGCTCAACCGCCTCGGCCAGCCGGTTCTCGATTTCGAGCCGGGCTTCGTTGAGGAGCCGCCCGACTTCGGGACGGTCTTGCTCGGAGACCTTTCCCAGCCCTTTGAAGAGCTGAGTCAGCTGACCTTTCCTCCCCAGGCAGCGGATGCGAATCTGGTCCAGCTCCTGAAGATCGCCCTGGGCTGCGTTGATTTCGCTGATCGTGGCAGCCAGGAGGCTACCCACCGCGTCTTTCATCGTTATGCCGCTTCCTGGGCCTTTTGCGCCAGCTTGGCAAAGGTTGGCGGATCGGTCATGGCCAGGAAAGCCAGGGCCTTGCGATCCAGGGTAATATTCGCTTTCTTCAACCCGTTCATAAACCGGGAGTAGCTCAAGCCGTGAAGCCGAGCCGCGGCATTGATGCGCATGATCCACAGACTGCGAAACGTCCGTTTCCGCACCTTTCGGTCCCGGTAGGCAAATTTGAGCGCCCGATCCACCGTCTCGGTGGCGCTTCGGAAGAGCTTTCCACGCCCACCCCGGAAGCCCTTGGCCATACTCAAGATCTTCTTTCGACGCTGGCGTGATTTTACCGCCTTCTTTACCCTCGCCATGAATCTCCACTCCTGACTTGATCAAAGGGGAAAGGTCATTCCGGTTGGAGCCGGCGCTCCCTGGTGCCGAAATCCCTTGCTCCCGGTCCGCAATCCGCAATCCGACCACTGTTCGGAGACGAACTGCTATAGATAAGGCAGCATCTTCCTCAGCGCTTTGACATTGATGGCATCCGCCAAGGTCGTTTGCCGCAGGCGACGTTTCCGCTGAGGACTCTTCTTGGTCAAAATGTGGCTCTTGTAGGCCCTTGCTCGCGCAATTTTGCCCGTCCCCGTCACTTTGAACCGCTTCGCCGCAGCTCGGTTGGTCTTCATTTTGGGCATTGCATTCTCCATCACCCCAGGCACAAAGCCAAAACTTCCATCCCAAAAATACCGCTTCCCGCAGGGCTGTTACCTCCGCACCCTCTCCCTTTCAGGCCTGTGGCGGCAACTGCGGCCCCCATGAGCTCTCTTCTCCGGCTAGCAGGGCTCACGAGAGACATGATCCCGGCAAGGTTCGGCCGCAAACCTGAAATGCTGGTACTTATTGCCACCGGCGCGATGTGTCAAGCTTTTTTTCTTGAGGTACGACTACCTGGGGGCCAGAATCATGACCATGTTGCGGCCTTCCATCCTGGGCGTTTGTTCCACCACACAGTCTTCCCTGAGCTCTTCCCTGATCCGGTCCAGGACCTTCGTTCCCTGATCGGTGTAGGCAATCTCCCGCCCTCGGAACAGAATCGTCACCTTGGCCTTGTCTTTTTGCCCAAGAAAGCGCTTGATATGGCGAATCTTCACCTGCAGGTCGTGTTCGTCGGTCTTCGGCCGGACTTTGACTTCCTTCACCTGAATGACGGTTTGCTTCTTCTTGGCCTCTTGGGTACGCTTGTTCTGCTGGTACTTAAATTTGCCAAAATCCATGATCTTGCAGACCGGAGGATCGGCATTGGGAGCCACTTCGACGAGATCCAACTCTTCTTGGACGGCCAATTCCAGGGCCTTCTTCAACGACAAAACCCCCAATTGCTGACCTTCCTGGCCGATGACGCGAACTTCCGATGCGCGAATTTTCTCGTTGATGTTGATCTGTTTCTCCAGGACTGGTACCTCCTTTCCGAGTGTTAAGGTCCTCTCCTCAGGTCTACTAAATGATCCCCAACCCCACTTTTCCTCGTGTTGCCTCGAGGCATTCCTTTTCGATAAGCGCCGCAAACGCTTTCGGAGTCATCGTCTCCAATTGGACCCCATCGCGCCGCCGCGGACTGATCTGATCGGCCGCCACTTCACGGTCGCCGATGACCAGCATGTAGGGGACCTTCTGAACTTGCGCTTCGCGAATCTTGTAACCCAGCTTTTCATTGCGGTCATCCAGTTCCACTCGCACACCGAGGTCCCGCAGGTGGTCATAGATTCGTCGAGCAAAATCCAGCTGCCCATCCGAGACGGTTACGACCACCGCCTGGACGGGCGCCAGCCAGGCAGGAAAAGCACCGGCAAAATGTTCGATGAGCACTCCCAGGAAGCGCTCCATGGCCCCAAGAATCACCCGATGCACCATGACCGGTCGATGGCGCTCGCCGTCGACCCCCACGTAGGTCAAATCAAAACGTTCGGGGAGCGTGAAATCGCACTGAATGGTGGCGCACTGCCACCGGCGATCCAGCGCATCCCGGAGCTTCACATCGATTTTGGGGCCATAGAACGCCCCTTCTCCCTCCCCAATGGTGTAGGGAATCCCCTTCCCTTCAATGGCGCTGATCAGCGCCCGCGTCGCCCGCTCCCAATCCTCATCGGTGCCGATAGATTTTTCCGGGCGCGTGCTGATTTCCATGTCGTAGGCAAAGCCAAAAATCCCCATCACCTCAATGACAAAATCGATGATATCTTGAATTTCCTTGTTCAGCTGTTCGGGCATGCAAATAATATGCGCATCGTCCTGGGTGAACTGCCGCACCCGCAGGAGGCCGTGCAGCACTCCTGATTTCTCGTGCCGATGCACCGTGCCGAGCTCGAACAAGCGCAGCGGAAGGTCGCGGTAGCTCCTGAGCCTGGACTTGTAGATGATCATATGAGCCAGGCAGTTCATGGGCTTGATGCCGTACGACTGCTCCTCGATTTCGGTGAAATACATATTCTCGCGATAATGGTCGAAGTGGCCGGAACGCTTCCACAGCTCGGTCTTGAGCAGGGTCGGCCCCATCACAATCTGATAGCCGCGTCGCAGGTGCTCGCGCTTCTCGAAGGATTCCAGAATCTGGCGAAGGATGGCGCCTTTGGGGTGGTAGATCACCATGCCGGCCCCCACTTCGTCCGTGAAACTGAATAGATCCAGTTCCTTGCCCAGACGGCGGTGATCCCGCCGGCGCGCTTCTTCCAGGAAGTGAAGATACTTCTGCAGGGCCTCCGTATTGCTGAAAGCCGTCCCATAGATGCGCTGGAGCATCCGGTTGCGTTCGTCTCCCCGCCAGTAGGCACCGGCCACACTGGTCAACTTAAAGGCTTTGAGACAGCCCGTATGCGGAAGATGGGGGCCGCGACAGAGATCAACAAAATCACCCTGCTCGTAGAGCGAAACGGTCGTTTCCGGGATTTCGCGGAGCAACTCCACCTTGTAAGTTTCGCCACGCTTTTCGAAGAAGCTGATCGCTTCATCCCGGGTCATTTCCCGCCGATGAAAGGGCAGCCGCTGCGAAACGATCTTGGCAATTCGCTTTTCGATCCGCGCGAGATCTTCTTCGGTAAACGGTTTCTCCACATCGAAGTCATAGTAGAAGCCATTTTCGATGGCCGGCCCGATGGCCACCCGGGCTTTCGGGAACAAAGACGTGACGGCCTGGGCCATGATATGCGAGGCACTGTGGCGCAGGATCTCGAGGCCCTTGCCGGAGTCTCCGGTCAGACCCTCGATCGTGGCGTCTTCTTCCAGAGTGGTAGTGAGATCCACCAGCCGGTCGTTCACCCGCGCCGCCACCCAGCTATCCCCGTTCCCGCCCCACGCCTTCAGGGCCTCACCCAGGGAGATCCCCCTCGGGAAGACACCCTGTGTGCCATCTGCGAACGTCACTTGAATCTTGTCAGAACTCATACTCCGCCCCGAGATCTGCAACGACTCGATCACCCCGCTTCATTGCAGAAGATTTGCGAACAAAAAAGCATCCCGCTCCACCTGTAGGATAAGG
>CAZDKX010000218.1:0-8530 GCA_964505935.1 uncultured Syntrophobacteraceae bacterium | reverse complement strand
AATGCCCTTGCTGTCAGCGTTCGTCTGGATGCTTCTGGTCACCAGCCTGGCGTGGGCCGCGGTCCCGGATACGGGGACCATCCCGCCCGAGCTCGAACGTTGGACACCCTGGGTCCTGCACGGCCGGGAGGCGCGCTTCTGTCCCGTAACCTATAACAACGGCGAGGCCTTTCATTGCCTCTGGCCGTCCCGACTCCAGCTCTCGCTGGAAGCGAAAGGGGGCCGCTTTTCCCAGGAATGGCATATCTTCGTGAAAGACTGGGTGCCCTTGCCCGGCGGCGCCAATCTCTGGCCGCGAGACGTCAAGGTGGACGGGAAACCCGCTGCGGTGATCGTGCGTGGGGAGTCCCCCGCCGTGCATCTCACGCCCGGAAAACACGTCGTGGAGGGCTCCTTTTTCTGGGATGCCATGCCGGAGATGATGAACGTGCCGGCGGCCAGCGGCCTGGTCTCGCTCAGCATCGACGGGCGGCGGATCGAGGTGCCGCACCTGGACGAAGCCGGGCGCTTGTGGCTGCGGCAGCGGGCGGCGGCGGGCAGTCAGGAAGATCGCGTCGAGGTCAGGATCTATCGCCTGCTCGACGACACCATTCCCATGCAGACCACCAATCTGCTAAAGCTCAATGTCTCGGGGCAGGCCCGCGAAGTCAAGCTGGATGGGGTGCTGTTGGACAAGGCGGTGCCGATGAGCCTGCAGAGTCCGCTGCCGGCGAGGCTTGGGCCGACGGGCGAATTGCTCCTGCAGGTGCGTCCCGGGCGCTGGGAGCTCCGTATTGTCAGCCGCTTTGACGGACCGGTCCACCAGCTTGGGCCGGTGAGCGGCGCCTACGGGCAGGAAGTGTGGTCGTTCCAGGCCCGGAACGCTTTGCGGATGGTCCAGATCGAAGGGATTTCCGGGGTGGATCCCAAACAGACCGACGCCCCCCGGGAATGGGAGAAGTTTCCCGCCTACCTTGTGCCACCTGGGGCGGTGATGACCTTTGAAGAAATCCGGCGCGGCGACCCGGACCCGGCTCCGGACCGGCTGAACCTCAAACGCACCTGGTGGCTGGATTTTGCCGGCACCGGCTTCACCATCCAGGACCGGATCGGGGGGACCATGAGCCGCCAGTGGTACCTGGCCATGAACCCGCCGGCGCTGCTCGGACGGGTGTCGGTCGATGGCGCCGATCAGCTCATCACCAGCCAGGGGCCGGAAAAAAAGGCGGGTGTCGAGTTGCGCAAGGGTCACCTGAACTTGGTGGCGGAATCCCGCTATGAAACGTCACCGTGGGTGGTCCCCGCAGTCGGGTGGGACCATGACTTTGAATCGGTTTCGGGGGTGCTCAACCTGCCGCCGGGTTGGCGCCTCCTGAGTGCCGCCGGCGTGGATGTCATTCCGGGCACCTGGTTCGAACGCTGGACGCTGCTCGACCTCTTCGTGGTGCTGATCATCTCCTTGGCGGTACTCAAGCTGTGGCACTGGCGCTGGGGTCTGCTGGCCCTGGTTACCCTGGGTCTCACCTACCATGAACCGGGAGCGCCCCGCCTCATCTGGCTCGGCCTGCTGGCCACGGTGGCCCTGCTGCGCTATCTCCCGGCAGGCTGGGGGCGCCGCTGGGTCAGTGCCTTGCGCCTGGTGGCGCTGGTGTATCTCCTTGTGCTGGCCATTCCCTTCATGGTCCAGCAGGTTCGCTGGGGGATTTATCCTCAGCTGGAAGTCTTGCGGGAGGCAAGGGGGATGGTTTGGGATGCGGATGTGGCATCGCTCCCGGAACCTCCGAGGGAAGAAGAGGAACCGCCGACCCCGGCACCGGCGGCCCGCAAACGCACCTCACCGGCACCTTCCATCAGTATCTCGGAATCCTCTCGAGACCAGGCTGATGCGGTAAAGCGAAAGGCCGCCCTCGCTCAGGACCCCAAAGCCCTGATCCAGACCGGTCCGGGCCTGCCCGCCTGGACGTGGCGCACCATTACCATGAAATGGAACGGTCCTGTGGCGCGGAACCAGGAAATTCGCCTCTGGTTGTTGTCGCCGGCGGTCAATCTGGTGCTGGCTTTCGTGCGCGTGCTGCTGCTGGCCCTCCTGGTCCTGCTGCTGCTGGACCTGCGCCGGTGGAAGGAACGCGGCCTGGCGGGCGCCGTGGCGGTGCTCCTCTGCGGGCTGCTCTTCCTGCCCCAGCCGGCGGTTGCCGCCCCAGCCGAAGCCGTCTTTCCCCCAGCGGACCTGCTGAAGCAGCTCGAAACCCGCCTGCTGAAACCGCCGGAATGTCTGCCCACCTGCGCTCAAAGCCCCCACCTGGAGCTCCAGGTGACAACCGAGAGCCTGCAACTGCTTTTGCAGATCCATGCCGCTGTGGATACGGCCGTCCCGCTGCCGGGAAACATGCGCACCTGGCTGCCGGAGAAGGTGCTGGTCAATGCCCGGCCCGCCGAGGGACTCTTCCGGGATAAGGACGGCGTGCTCTGGCTCCTGGTTCCCGCCGGCCTGCACACCGTCACCCTTCAGGGCAAGGTGCCCGCAGGGGACGACTTCCAGCTCTCCCTGCCCCTGCGACCCCATCAAGTGAGAATCCTCAGCACCGGCTGGGACGTTCAGGGGGTCCACGCCGACGGGCAGGTCGAGGCCAGCCTCCAGTTGACACGTCAGGCGAAGGAAGGAATGCGACCGGGAGAGCCGGCAGGGATCACCCTGCCGCCTTTCCTCCAGATCGAGCGGGAACTGTCATTGGGCTTGAACTGGCAGGTTGCCACCAAAGTGCGTCGGCTGACCCCGCCGGGCAGCGCCGTGGTGGTGGCGGTGCCGCTGCTGGCCGGGGAGTCCGTCACCACGCCGGGCATCCGAGTGGCTGACGGAAAGGCGCTCGTCAACATGGAACCCGCTTCGAGCGCCGTGGCCTGGAGCTCAGTCCTGGAGCGGCGCCCCGAGATTCGGCTCGAGGCTGCGGGTGGGGAGGGGGGAGTTGCCTGGAGCGAGACTTGGATCCTGGATGCCAGCCCCATCTGGCATTGCGACCTGGTGGGGATTCCCGTGATCCACCATCAGGACGGCGCCGGCTTCTGGAAACCGCAATGGCAGCCCTGGCCGGGGGAGAGCGTGACCATCCGGGTAACGCGGCCGGAAGCCATTCCGGGACAGCTGGTTACCATTGATGAAGCAAGGCTCGAGCTGACTCCCGGGGAACGATTCAACAAGGCCGACTTGGCCCTCGCCATCCGCACCAGCCAGGGAGGACAGCACACCCTGACCCTTCCTCCGGAGGCCGGCCTGCAGCAGGTCCAGATCAACGGCAAGGACCAGCCCATTCGACAGGAGGGCAGGGCGGTGGTGATTCCCCTCCAGCCGGGGATGCAGACGGTGTCGCTGGGCTGGCACCAGGATCGGAAGGAAGGGGTGCTGACCAGGGCCCCCGAAGTGACGATAGGCGGCCCCGACCAGCGGGCGGTCAATGCCACGGTGAGCTTCCGCATGGAGCGCAGCCGCTGGCTGCTATGGGCCCGGGGCCCCCGGCTGGGACCGGCGGTGCTCTTCTGGAGCTATTTCTTGGTGGTTGTGCTCGCGGCCTGGGGGCTGGGCAGGGTCCCCTGGACCCCGCTCAAGACCCGCCACTGGCTGCTGCTCGGACTCGGGTTGACCCAGACTGAACCGATTGTGGCGCTTCTGATCGTGGGCTGGCTGCTGGCCCTCGGGCTGCGGGAAAAACACGCCCTCCCCGAGGCGCCGTTCACCTACGACCTGGTCCAGGTCCTGCTGGTGGTCTGGACCCTGGCCGCCCTGGGCGGTCTCTATTTGGCCATCGAAAGAGGCCTGCTCGGCATTCCCGACATGCAGATCGCCGGCAACGGTTCGTCGGATTACCTGCTGCGCTGGACCGAGGATCGTATCGGCGCCGCCATGCCTCAGCCTTGGATGCTGTCGCTTCCCATGTTCGTCTACCGTACCCTCATGCTCCTCTGGGCCCTGTGGCTCGCCCAGGCCCTCCTCCGCTGGCTCTCCTGGGGCTGGCATTGCTTCAGCCAGGGCGGAATATGGCGCAAGCTCAGCAGAAAGCACGCCGAGCCGCCACCGGCCGTGGACCCCTAGCGCGAGCTCGCAAGAGGTTGATGACAGTGGTCCGAAGATATGCTAGCATTATGCAACCAAAGGCTGGAGAAGGGGTTGCAGAAGAGGAGGAACACGCTATGGCGACACTGCATGTGCGGAACGTGCCCGAAGAGCTGCACGGACGCCTTCAGGCGATTGCCCAGGCGAACAACCGATCCATGAGTGCCCAGGTGATCAGCATGCTCAGCAGAGCTGCCGAGGAAGAGGAGCTCAGAGAGTCGCGATCTCGAATCCTGGCAGCAGTACGGCGCCGGCGCTTCAGCTATAGTCGGAAAGTCCCTGACAGCACGACCCTTTTGCGGGAGGACCGCGCGCGATGAAAGAGGGGCGCTATGTGGTCGATGCGAGTGTCGCGATCAAGCTCTTCATCGACGAACCGCTTTCAGAACAGGCTGACGTTCTTTTCTCGATGCTTACAGGTGACGAGGGGTCGGAATTCTATGTGCCGGACCTCTTCTTTATCGAGTGCGCCAACGTTTTGTGGAAACACATCAAAAGGTTTGGCTATCCGGAAGAGAAGGCATGTGAGGACCTTGCGGCCTTAAAAGCCCTGTCGCTGGCAAGCTGCACCACCGGTGAGCTCATGGCGGATGCCCTGACGATTGCCGTAGCTTACGACGTGACGGCGTATGACGCCTGCTATGTGGCGCTGAGCCGGCAGCTCGAAGTCCCTTTTGTGACCGCCGATGAAAGACTCGCGAGGAAAATGGCCGATACGGTCCCTGCGGTTCAATGGCTCGGGACCCTTCCGTTTCTGTCCTGAACCCCCTTCGCACAGCTACCCCCTGGAGCGGCCAAGAAAATGTTCTTGACCCTCTTCAGAGCTCCTGCTAAGCGTGGAAAGCCCGGTAAGGAATTTCCCCGTCTATCACCGTCCGGATGAGCATGAATCTGAACGCAAGGGTTGCCATGGATAGCAAAAGACTCAGTCGCTGATGGCGGATCCGGAAGGTGAAAGGTGTTTCTCGCGGTTCGTTGGACTGATGGATGCTTCATCATCTGAAAATCTTACCCCAAAGTGCAGGAGGAGGACGCAATGATTGATTTTACCTTCACCGATGAGCAGGAAATGTTCAGAAAAGCGGCTCGCGAATTTGCAGAGAATCGTGTCGCCCCCTTCATTCCGGAAATGGAAAAGACCGGCAAGGTCCCGCCGGACCTGGTCAAAGCCCTGGCCGAAGCGGAAATGATGGCTATCACCATTCCCGAGGAATACGGCGGGCTGGGGCTTGGCTTTGTGGCCAGGATGATTGCCCTGGAGGAGATCAGCCGGATATCCACGGCCACCGCCATGATGCTCCAGGTGTTCGCCCTGGGGATCGATCCCATTGTTCGCTTCGGCACTGAGGAGCAGAAGCGAAAATACCTTCCCCAACTGGCAACCGGGGAGCGACTGGCTTCCGTGGCCGTCACGGAACCAACCGGCGGGTCGGACCCGACGGGCGGGCGGACGACTTATGTCAAGGACGGGAGCGACTTCATTGTTACCGGTCGCAAGTGTTTTATTACCAATGCGCACATCGCCAACACCATCACCGTGCTTGCCAAGAGCGAAACCGATCCCAAGGCCTTTTCGGCCCTGATTGTCGAAAAGGGGACCGAGGGGTTCAAGGCGACCCATGAAGAGCACAAGGTGGGGATGAAAGGGTGCAACACCGGTGAGCTCAGCCTGGAGAAGTGCCGGGTGCCTGCTCAGCAGCTGCTGGGCCCGGAAGGAAAGGGGCTGCGCGTCACCATGGCGGCCATCGGGGATGTGGGCCGCGGCGGCATGGTGGGCTGTGCCATCGGCCTTCACACCGCCTGTCTGGAAGCCTCGATCAAGTTTGCCAACGAGCGGGTGCTCTACGGCAAACCGATCAGCAACCTTCAGGCCATTCAGATGAAGCTGGCCGAGATGAAAATCGACCTGGAAGCGGGGCGCCTGCTTGCCTACCGGGCCGCAGCCATGCAGGACCGCGGCGAGATGAGCAGCAACGAGTATGCCGTGGCCAAATATTTCACCACCGAGACCGCCCAGAAGGCCGCCAAGATGGCGGTTGATATCCACGGCGGCTATGGCTGCATGGAAGAATACGCAGTGACGCGCTATCTGCGCGATGCCTTCATTCTGGGACCCTCCGCCGGCACCAGCGATATCATGAAGGTCATCATTGCCCGGTGGGCGCTCAGTTGATCCGGCTTTTCCCGCCGGCGTCCGCGCAGGCGAGGTCGCCGGCGGGAAGGGAAGCAACTGCTCACGACCCTTGGGGAGACCCGAAAACCTATGAAAAGCACCGCGGTTGACAGGCAACTCGCAACCCGCAACCGGCAACCGGCAACTCGCAACCCGCAACGCGCAACCCGCAACTTGTCTAGCCAGAGGCTGCAATGAACATCGTCGTGTGTGTGAAGGCCGTTCCGGACCCCAGGGAGATCTGCAAAATCCGCATCGATCCGGCCACCAAGACCCTGATGCGGTGTGACGTCCCCCTGGTCATCAATCCCCTGGACAAGCATGCCTTGGAAGCCGCCCTCCAGCTCAAGGAAACAGCGCGGGCTGCCGTAACGGTCCTCAGCATGGGACCGCCTCCTGCCGGCAGCATCGTCAAGGAATGCATGGCCCTCGGGGCCGACCGGGGCATTCTCCTTTCCGACCGCGCTTTTGGGGGTGCAGATGCCTTCGCCACCGCCTTCACGCTCAGCAGGGGGATCTTGAAGGCAGGTGCTTTCGACCTGATTCTCTGCGGGATGGCGAGCAGCGACGGCGCTACCGAGTGGGTAGGCCCCCTGATTGCCAATTTCTTGAGCCTTCCCGTGGTGACCATGGTCCGAAAATTCGAAACGCAAAACCGCGACGGGTGGACGCTCCTGGCGGATTGGCAGAACGGCTACCGGCGAGTGGAAATCCGCCTGCCGGCCGTGCTCACGGTCACCAGGGAGCTCAACCAACCCCGGGCTTTGAGCTTCTCGGGCATTCTCAAGGCGCGCAAGAAAACCATTGAAGAGTGGGACATCGAGGCGCTGGGCGTCCCGGCGGAGGCTGTGGGGGCGAAGGGCTCGCCAACGACTGTCTCGGCCATGTCCGCGGTTGAGAACCGGCGGGAAGTGGAACTGCTGCAGGGGACGATGGAAGAGAAAGCCGATCAGCTCGTCTCGCGCCTCGCGGAACTTGGCATCCTATAAGGGAATAAGGTGGTCGTGATGAAAGAAAGTTTTGGTCCCGTCTGGGTAATCGCCGAGCAAAGCGACTGTGTGGTCGAGGCAGTATCCCTGCAACTCCTCGGGAAGGCCAGGCAGTTGGCGGAGGACTTGGGGGTGGCCTGTGAGGCGGTATTGCTGGGACACAACCTCGGTAATGCCGCCCGGGAACTCGTTGCTGCCGGCGCCCAGCGGGTGTTGGTGGCGGAAGCCCTCGCGCTTGAATGGTATCAGCCCACGCTGTACCGGGACATCATCGTCTCGCTGGCCCAGGAATATCAGCCGGAGATCATGTTGATCGGCTCGACCTTCATGGGGCGGGAGCTGGCACCACTCGTGGCGGGTCGGCTGGAGACCGGCCTCGCGGCCCATTGTACCGGTCTGTGCCACGACCAGGATCGGAACCTGGAGCAGCAGATTCCTGCCTACGGGGGGTTGATGTCGATTGTTTGTCCGGAAAAACGTCCGCAGATGGCAACGGTGGCCAGGGGTGTTTTCAAAGCGCCGCAGGCGGACCCTGGACGTGAGGGCAGGATTGTTGCCGTGCCGGTGCCGGAACCCCCGGACTTGCCGGTCAAGACCCTGGAGATTGTCAGGGAGGCCACCTCCGGACTGGCGCTGGAAGATGCCCGCGTGATCGTGTCGGGCGGCGCCGGCGTCGGCGGCCGGGAAGGCTGGAAAGCCGTTCGCGGTTTGGCGGAAAGTCTCGGGGCCGCCCTGGGGTGCACGCGCCCGGTGGTGGATGAAGGCTGGGCTCCCCTGGACAGCATGATCGGCCAGAGCGGCAAGATGGTGAGCCCAGAAGTCTACGTCGGCATCGGCCTTTCGGGAGAGCAGCAGCATATGGTGGGCATCACCGGGGCCAAGCTCATGGTGGCGATCAATAGCGATCCCAAAGCCAACATCTTCCAGCAGGTCGATCTGGGCATCGTCGAAGATCTGAAGGACTTCGTGCCGGCGCTCATGGCCAGGATCAAAGCCCATCGCGAAGCAGCGCTCACCTGCCGGCAACCCGCCGAGGCCCATGAAAGCTGATCGGCCAGCATCCTGCTGACGGAAGTCCGCCTTTTGGCCGAGATCACCCCCGGCCTTCAGAATCAGTTCCCTTTCCAGGCTGATGGTGAGGTTCTGCTTCATCAAGGTCTCCTTCTAAGAAGGCGTCCCACGTATTCTGCGTGTAGCACGCCCGTAAGGAGTTGTCCAAAAACAAACAATTCCTTTAACACGAAGAGCACGAAGGACACGAAGTAATTTCTTCGTGGTCTTCGT
>CAZDKX010000217.1:0-8534 GCA_964505935.1 uncultured Syntrophobacteraceae bacterium | reverse complement strand
ACGGAAGCCTGTGGCCTAAACATCTTATGCCTTCCTCTCTACTCTACTGGATCAAGAAAGCATTGCTGCCCGTTGCCCCGAACTGTCGGAACGGCCCCGGTCGCATGGGTCTTGGTGGATGCGCGGCCCCAAATGGAACGCTCAGAGCAATTCCAGAAAGTCCGCAGGTCTGCTGATCAAGGCATCCGCACCGTTCGCCGTCAGTTCTTCCGCCGAACGAAAGCCCCAGAGGACCCCAACGGCGAACATCCCTGCGGCCTTGGCGGTGATCATGTCCGTAGCGGTGTCCCCCAGATAGGCGAAAGTTTCCGGCGAAACCCGGCAGCGCTCGGCAATTTCCAGGGCGGCACTCGGGTCCGGCTTTCTGGGAACGCCCGGGCGTTCGCCAAAAACCCGCTCGAAATGCCACCGGGGCAAGAGTTCCTTGACCATCAGCCGCGTAAAGTCATCGGGTTTGTTGGAAAGGACGGAAAGCTTAATCTTCCTGGCGCTCAACTGGTCGAGCAACTCGGGGATGCCTGGATAAGGGCGGGTCTGGTCGCGCCAGTTGGCGCGGTAGGCCTCTTTCATGGAAGCCAGGCAGGCGGCGACCGTCGCTGCCTGATCTCGTTGGGGCGCGGGCAGGGTTCGACGGACGAGAGCGGCCATGCCGTCACCGACGAAATGCTGGTAGGCCTCCAGGGGATGAGAAGCAAACCCGAAGCGTCGCAGCACGCTGTTCATGGCATCTGCCAGATCTTGAAGGGTATCGAGCAGAGTGCCGTCGAGGTCGAAGAGCACGGCTTGGTATTTCATCGATCGTTCCTATGATTAATCCTCTCATATCCGGGAATTGAGTCCCTGCCTTCTTCATCAGACGGCCCAGTTCGTCAGCTTGGCTCTCCCGGGTCAATCCGCTTCTGACCATAAACCATGGCGTGAAGGAAACTCAACGAATCATTCGCGACTTCCGCAGCGTGGTGTCAGAGCGCTTGACATCGACTGGTGCCAAACCATAATGGGGCGTGAGTCCGTAACCATCGCAGCATACCATGAGTCCAGCCCTATTCGGGTGATGAGCGTGTATTGGGACCGCAAGATGAAAGGGAGGCTATGAAGCTGAGAATTGATCGGGAAGCCAATGCCCTTAGCCTGACCCTCGACGATTCAGCGGCCGTGGAATCCGAAAAGGTTTTACCCGGGATCATCGTGGACGATGATGCCGACAACAACGTCCTTGGCATCGAAAAGCGCTACCTCTCCAGACGTACCCCGAAGCTGGATCCGGACAGGTTCCTTTTTGAAATGGTGTCCAAACCGGCACCACGACCTTCCGACTCTCTCTCGATTGAGCAGCCCTAATACTGATGAAACGTCCCCGTTCCTCGACGACTGTCAGGTGCAAGGCCTGATGATGCCGCGCCCCTATGTTGGCCATGATGGTGTTCCTTTGTGAGTGTGGTTGCTGGTACCCAAGCTCCAGCTTGGGAACCAGAAAAGGGTAGATACTGAGTACCACTCCTCATAAAATAGGTGTCCAGTCGTCACCCCCGCAGGCGGGGGGCTAGAGGAGTCTTAGAACCTGGATTCCCGCCTGAAAGCATGCGGGAATGACGAGGAGGGGAGCGAGCGGCATAATCTCAGGGACTAATGCAAGCAAGCACTAGCCGGGCGGCATGAGCCTTATGCGGAGCTGGATCATGGCATCCCGGTTCGCAAGCTTGGGTGGGACGTCAGGTTCCTCCAGTTGGCCAAGGCGGCGGAGCTCTTTCAGGAACGCCGGGAGGTTTCGGGCCGGGACTTGGGCGGCAACCACCTGGAGTGATGAGGGGGTTTGCTCGTGCTCGACCGACACGATCGACCCCTTGGCCTGCTCTACCAGCTCTTTGATCCGGGCGAGCGTTGTGGCCGGGCTTGCCGGCGCGGTGGATTCGGCTTTTTCGGCGGCGCGCATGGGCGCAGGAGCGGCTTTCCGGGTAAGGGCCGGTTCTTGAGCGTGAGGCGCAGTGGTCGTGGACGACGCTCCTGCCAATGGCTGCTCGCGCGAGACGTCTCTTGGCGCGGCTGGCAGGTCGGCGGGTGGGCGCAGGCGGAGCACCAGCTCGACGGGTGTTGAAGCTGCCGCAGAGGCTGTTACCGAGGGCGTTGCCGAAAGCGGTTCGATAACCGGTGTTTTCGAGCGTTCCTGCGAAGGTGCCGGGGCGGGAGCTTGCGGGTGAGGTGCGAGGCGTGAGGCGTGAGGGGGTTCCGCCCTTTCTCGCAGCGGGACCGGCGCGGCTTTGGCCGAATCCTCAGCGGGTCCCGTCTGCGCCGATTGGGGAGGGGGGCCAGACGGGAGAGTGCGGATATCGTCCTTCTTCGACTCCTCGACTCCCAGACGAGGGCCGGCCGGCGGGCGCGAAGCTTCCATGGACCTTTCAGCCGATGGGCGGGCCGGAGTCGCGGGGATGGCTGCCGGGGAAGTGGGCGTGGAAGGTGCCGGAGCGGCGGGTGCCTGATATGACGGTGGTGGAGACACTGGGGTAATTTGGGCTTTTTCTGGTCCCGTACCGTGGTGGAGGAGGACCACCAGGAGCGAGGCCGCCACCAGCCCGGCCATCTCGAAGGGAAGCTTGGTCTTGACGGGGAAGAAGAGCCAGGCCATAAGGCGCTTGAACCACCCGGGCTGCTCCAGGCGCTCGTGGACGCTTGTCAGGAAGTCTGCCGGAGCCCGTACGGGGGACAGTGAGCTCATGGCTTCGAGATAAGTCCGGAGAGAAGCCAGTTCGGTCGCGCACGTCGGGCAGCCGGCCAGGTGCTCCTCCACCTCCGCCTTCGTGACGGGATCGAGGGCGTCGTCCACATATGCGGATAGCAGTTCGGTTGCTTGCCGACAGTCCACTCAGATCACCCCCTTCAGTTTTTCGCAGAGCCGCTGGCGGGCGCGGGACAGTTTTGATTTGACCGTTCCCAGAGTATAACCGGTGATCGCGGCGATTTCCTCATACGAAAGGCCTTCGATGTCGCGGAGGATGACCACGGTGCGGTGGTCCTCGGTCAACGTGGCGATGGCTCGCTGGACGGCGATTTCCTGTTCGTGCCGGGTCAGCCTGTCCAGGGCTGAGGGGGCCGGGTCCGCGAGTTCGACAGAAGCATGCGCGCCGTCTGACGTTTCCGTTGGATCAATCCTCAGCATCTGCTTGCGGGTTCGAAAATCCAGGGATTTTAGCCGGTTGCGACAGGTGTTGGCAGCAATCGTGTACAGCCAGGTGGCAAAACTGGCTTCGAACCGAAAGTCCTTCAGCGAACGATAGACCTTCACAAAGGTCTCCTGGGCACAGTCGTTGGCTTCCTCGTAGTCTCCCAGCATGCGATAAGATAAATTGAAGACCCGGTCTTTGAAGTGCAGGACCAGCCTGTCAAAAGCCTCCCTATCGCCTCCCAAAAACGCCCGAATCCACCTGGTTTCAGGTGCTTCCGGTGATGACGGTGGTTTCGTCTCTTCAATCATATGGACAACACATGCCGCAATTGGTTCCGTGACCTCATGGCAAGGGCTATGAGGTCATGCTGGTCTCGTCGAGAAGCCTGAGCCTTTTCATAGATTTTCCTGGGACGTGTCGCAAGCTTCGCGCCGGTCTTGCCCCTACCCCCTGCTGAAAATGCCTTGCCCGTCTTGCAGCGCGGCGCCAGTTAGGATATTTTATTAAAAGATTGATCGTTCCCCAAGAACCTCTTGCAGAAGTCCCTCAGGGCGTCATTCCGGCAGGGTTTTTGGGCCGGAATCCAAGGTTTAAGGTCCTTGGACCGCGGCCAGAAGCGTACCGGGGTGGTGGAATTTGAGGCTTCTGCAAGAGGCTGCCAAGTCTGCGGCAGGCTAACTGGGTGTGCCGTCTGAGGCATGACGGGGTGTCATGGCGTGATGGCTACCCGCAACCATGAAAGGAGGAGGATCATCATGACTCGAATGCTGGCTGTCTTATGCATCGCGGTCGTTCTCATGACACCGGGTGCGGCGCGGGGGGTCGAACAGAAGGATTTCGAGGTTGACACGACCCGGAACCTGTTCAATTTGTGTACTGTGGCTCCCTCCGATCCGCTCTACAAAGAGGCCATCAACTTCTGCCACGGCTACCTGGAAGGTGCGTACGACTATTACAAGGCCTCGACCCTCGGTCCCGGCGGCAAGCGTCTGGTCTGCTTTCCCGAGCCGGCGCCGTCGCGGAATGAGGCCTTTAGCCTATTCATCGAATGGCTGAAGACCCATCCGCAATACATGGGCGATGAGGCTGTCGACACCGAATTCAGGTTCCTCATGGAAAAATGGCCCTGTAAACCCTGACAGGACAAAGACGAAAGGAGCAACACTAAAAACACCAGGATGAAGTCTACCAGCGTGGTTGCACGCATGGTCGGCAGCAGAGTCAATAGGCTCCTCATGCTCTTTGGGGGTGACTCCCTCCAGTGCCTTGGGGGGTCATTAACGGCCTTGAGGTGTATTGATAAGGCAAGGAGCGTTTTGCGATGAAGATATTGTTGGCATTGGTTCTGACCATCAGCCTGATGCTTACTGCTTGCGCCGGCATGACGCCGACTCAACAGCGAACCCTGAGCGGCGGCGCCATGGGTGCCGCGGGGGGAGCGATAATCGGGGCGATTGCGGGCAATGCAGGGATGGGAGCGGCGATCGGTGGGGCTACGGGGTTGGCCGGCGGTTTCATTTGGGACCAGCACAAACAAGCTGAGGAGCGGGCTTATCAGCAGGGCTATCAGCAGGGCCGGCAGAGCAAGAAGTAGTTACCCGCTTCGTTATATATGCGCGCGGCCTGGTTTGCGCAGACATGGGCTCACAGGTCCCGTTCGGACGGGTTGCCGAGTTGTAGCTTGGCAACCGACGTCGGCGCGGACTCTTGGATGGGTCTGATGTGCTGAGCCGTGGAGGTGGGACAGGGACGAAGGCTCAGACGGACCAGAGGCGCACGAAGTCCTGGGTGGTGAGCGGGCGGCGAAAGAAGGCCAGGCGGCTGGCTCCAGCGCTGCCGCCCATGAAAACGGCTTTCGGTGGTTCGGCTTGGTGTCTTTTCAAAGACGCGTGCCACCGATGAATGATCGTGAAAGGGTCCAGAGAAGGGTGCTCTTCCAGGGGAATGAGGATTTCGGAATGGTTAGCCCTGGCGATGGCCTCTTCTTCGATATGGTTCGAGCGTTCTTCACGATAAGTGCCACTCGAAGAGGGGCCCTCGGTGGCAGCCTGGACGCTGCCTTGGGCGAATTCCTGCCACCGGGGTTCAGGTTCTCTCACCCTCCTCAGGTCCTCTTCCAGCTGTTTCAACTGGCGAAAGATGCGGGCTGAAAGGGATTCCATCTGATTCCAGGATTGCTCGCAGGCCAGTGGGACCAAGTCCCACCTGGCGCCCCAATTCGGCAGCGGACCCGAACCGGCCACCAGCAGCGGATAGGGGCGGCCGACGCTGTCGCTGCTGTCCCGGAGAATGCCGCAGAGCAGCGTATTCCGGTCGGGGCCGGCCGCCCAGAACCGCCAGGAAAGCAGGTTTGATGCCAAAGTCCTCGCTCCGGCCACGCCGCGGTAGCCCTTTTCAATCCAATCCGCAAGGGCGGCGACCATGGGCAGGTTCGGTCCCAGCTGGAAATAGTCCTTGAGCCCGGGATGCTTGCCACAGATTACCCATTGCCACTTGTTCATGGCCGCTACTGATCCCAACAGCGGGCAATACGATTGGGGATGGGAACCAACGGCGGAGGTTTGGGCTTGGGCGCCGGCGTGAGCAGGGCAATCACCGGTCCCTGCCCGGTCATCCGATATCGCACGGTGATATACTTGATCCCCATTTGTTCCAGTTCGCTCCTATGGGCGCTGAGCGTGCGGTCGTCCATGGTGAAGGTCCGTTCTCCGCCGCGCAGGTCTCGCAAGAACTTGGGAAAGGCCAGTTCGCCGTCATAGACTCTGGTCAGCGCCACATTACCCACCTTGATGGTGAAAAACACATCCCCGCAGGTTTCAGCCGACCATTTGAAGGTTGCGCCGCTGGGATAGTTGAAATTGTCCAGTCTCTGGGTTCCGCTGTCGCACCGGAGTTCCAGATGGGTGGCGCTCGGCTTCATCCTGGCATCAGGGTTTGCATCCGTGGGAAGGGCCTGAAGGGTGACGGAAAAAGTGGTTTTCGGCGGCGGTGCTGCGGGTTCCCCACCGCCGGCCGCGGCGGCGGCAGCCGCTGCAGCGGCTGCCTGAGCCGACGCCGCTACGGAAACGCCTCGATTGAGGCAGGCAAACAAAGCATTCTCGAGCGTTATCGTTTCGCCATGAAAGTCTTTGGCGTAGTAGCCACCCTTCTGCGGGCTGCGGCTCAGGAAAGGTGCGATGGTTCCCTTCACAAATTTCCAGGCGAAGCCGTTTTCGCCGAGGATTCGCTGCTGTACGATCTGGCCGTCGGCCACGCCCTGAGTTTCGGAAAGCACTTCTTCTTCCCACTGCCGCTGCAAGTGGCAGGAGGTTTCATTGCGCATGTAAATCCACAAAAATGCAAGGGGCCCGTCGATCAGTTGCCAAAAAGGCTCTTCATTCGGATTGCCGGTGGTGAGCAGATTCCTGAAGGCCTTTTCAGCTTTGGTCGCGGTAAAATAGGCGGCTTGGCCGGTCACTTCGTCCTGACCGTACACCTGCCCGGTCATTTCAAAGGCAAGCTTTCGGGACGCGGAGACGGGAGTGATGTTCTCGAGGCCCTTCTGCAACTCGCGAAACGCCGGCACCGCTTTGGCCTGAGACTCGAGGGAGAGCCCCGGGACTTTGCTCAGCATCTTATCCAGGTCGCCCATGAGCTTCTTGCCGGTTTCGGCGGCCTTGGTCAGCAGGCCCTTATCCTGCGTTCCCGCTTCCGCGGCGATCTGAGCTTTGATGAGCTGCAGCTGCAATACCAGCTTCAACCACGGCGGCAGCTCCTTATCAAAAGCCATGATATCGAGCTCCGACGCCGCCCTGCCTAAAACCGCCCAGTAGGGACCGTCGTCAGCGGCCATCCTGGCGGCCGTCTGCTGCCATTCGTCGCGGCCTTTGAGCCGCTCCACACCTTTCGGGAAAAGCGCTAGAAAGGTGTTCCAGGATTGCAGGTACTGCTGAGGATACCAACCGGCGAACTCGCTCTTGGCCGCGGCATGCATCTGCGGCAGCCTCAGCGCCGCTTCGATTTCCGCAAGGAAAGCCTCGATCTCGCCCTTGCCCTTCTGAGTGAAGGCAGGGGCGACGCGGATTTCGGTCTTCATTGCCAGGCTGCCCTTCCAGAAATCCTCGATGGCCACGGGAGCAAGTGTCGGCTGGGCGTTGGCCCAACCCACGAGCCAGTGGTAATCGGGTTTCAGGGCGAGGAGGTGTTCCAGCCACTTTTGCAGGGTCGTCAATTCGGTCTGCAGTTGGGCCGGTTCGAAGCGCCAGATGAGGTAGTAAAGATAGAGCTGCCCGAAGAGCCCTTTATTGACGGTGCCGGTAACGGCCGCCGCCGAGGACAGGGCCGGATCGTAGGCCGGCTGCGGCTTCTTTTGCAGCGTCTCGAGGTCGAACCCTTCGAGGCGCCCCTTGATGAGGTTGATGCGCCGGACCACGTGCGACACGTGTGAACCGAGCACGTCGTCCGGGACCGCCGGGGTGAACCGGGCCATCCGTGCGGTCATCTGGTCATCGAAGGAAGTGAGAAAGCTCTTCTGAAACTGATCGCAATAGTACTTCTTCAGCCCTATTTCGACGTCATGGCTCTGATTCAGGCCAAACCTCGGGATGATCCAGTGCCGATTCTCCTCCTCGACCTTTAAAGTCGCCTGGCGAAAGCGGTCCAGCGTGGCCATGTCCGTCAGAATTTCGCCCCGGAATTCAGCCCGCTCGGAGATTTCATTGGTCACCAGACGCAGCACCCGCAGGTTCTTTACGAAGGCAAAGCTCAGCAGCCCGCAAATGGCCAGACCCACGGCGATCCAGGAGGTGAGACCAAGGTTCCTGGTGATGCGGTTCCATTCGAGCGAGCGGCGGGTGGGGGCGAAAAGGGTCCGGTCCTTGGGCAGGATCTTGGCGAAGACGTCATGGAGAAAGAGCCCCTTGCTGGTGCCGGGCAGGACCTCCCGTTCCTCGATGAGCCCCAGGGCCTGCAGAAAATGGCTGTACGGGCTGCCTTCCTGGCGGCCGCTGCTGAAGAAGAGGCCTCTCAGGATCGGCGTTTCCTGATAGGGGTTCTCCTGGAAGGCGCCTTTCATGAAGGCTTCCAGACCGCCCTTCAGTTTCTCGAATTCCTCGGGAAAGAGCAGAAAGGCGGGATCGATCTTCTTGGCTTCCGATTTCTGGAAAATCAGCAGGCGCAGGTCGCGCAACCGTTCGCCGATCCGGTCGAACGCCTCTCCCAGAAAAGTGGTCACATGGGTGGTGAGGTCCGTATTGATGCGGCCCATGGCCTGATCGAGAGAGGGCTCGGGCAGCTGCGCGCAAAACTGGGTCATGCCCTGAACCAGGTCGCACTTGGTGACGAGGACGTAGACGGGGAACTTGACGCCCAGGACCCGCATCAGCTCATCAATGC
>CAZDKX010000216.1:0-8569 GCA_964505935.1 uncultured Syntrophobacteraceae bacterium | reverse complement strand
CCATGTTGTTCCTCCCGTCCAAAAGATATTCGATCCATTCCGCCTCAGGCGAACCATTTGCCGCCTGCCTGCTCGCTGTCTGACGTTGTCCTACAGTCCTCTCACCAAGCAAAAAACTTGCTGCCAAGACCCCGCAACGACTGCAACTGCTTTAAGGAAGAAATGGTGAAACGATATTGCACGCCGAGAAGCCAGCGATTCAGTTTTCAGGGTGGAGAAAGTCGAGCTCTATGAAGAATCTCCTGTCTCAATTCTATGTACGAAAACCGGCGGTCATTGTCAAGCATAAACATGGGGCGGCCCCGCGCTGAAGGAAGGATATGCACTACTGCAAAAGGCTTCGAGTTATGCTAAAGTGAAGTGGTGGATCGACAGGTGATCACTCTTCACCGATGCCACTGATCTTCCGCTGACCCTTGTGATGACATCCGATACCGAGAACGCCATGGCCGTAAATCCTTACGATGAAATACCCTACTTGAACATGCCTCACCCCTATAGCCATGCGGACCATCTTGCGACCCTGGGACGTTTGTTCGGGTCCTCCCCCGCTCCCGTAACCCACTGCCGCGTCCTCGAACTGGGCTGCGCCGGCGGCGGCAATCTGATCCCGATGGCTTTTCATCTACCCGGCAGCGAATTCCTGGGCGTTGAACTCTCCGGACGCCAGGTGGAAATGGCTGGAAAAGCGATCGGGGATTTGAACCTGTCAAATGTGCGGGTGGTTCAAGCTAACATTCTCGAAGTGGACCGTTCGTGGGGGAAGTTCGACTATATCGTAGCCCACGGTGTTTATTCTTGGGTATCGGATGAGGTCCAGAAACAAATCTTGCGGATCTCATCGGCCAATCTCGCTCCTCAGGGAATCGCCTACATCAGCTACAACACCTATCCCGGATGGCACATGAGGGAAATGCTCCGCGACATGATGCGTTTTCATGCCGACCCTTTTCCAGGTCCTGCCAAGCGGATCGAGCAAGCCAGGGCTATGATGGACTTCCTGGGACATTCCGCAGCCGCAAGTCGCACCCATTCTTATGATTCCCTTCTTAAGGAAGGGCTCGCCCAGATCGAGCACTGCGCCGACTATTACCTTTATCATGAATATCTCGAACCGGTGAACGCCCCGGTTTACTTTCATCAATTTGTCGAAAGGGCACAGCAGCATGGTCTGCAATATCTTGCCGATGCCGAGCTCAGCGCCATGTTTTCCAGCAGTTTTCCCGCAGAGACTGCCGAAACCCTCGATCAGCTCAGCCAGGACCTGATCCGTACCGAACAGTACATGGATTTCGTGCGCAACCGCATGTTCCGTCAGACCCTGCTTTGTCATGACGACCTCACCCTCAAGCGGAGCCTGTCAGCGGCAGACCTGACCGGGTTGCTGGTCGCTTCCGCCGCCAGCCCCACGGAGGAGCCCGTCAACCTGCGGCCCGGAGCCTCACAGACCTTTCGCCGGCCCCAAGGGCCATCCCTGACCACGAACCACCCCCTCACCAAAGCCGCGTTGATGGTTCTCAGCAGGCATTGGCCAAGAGCCATGGGTCTGGAGACTCTGGTAGCAGAGGCCCTCACGCTTCTGGGTGAACACCAGTTCCTTGCAGAAACGGATCTTCAGCTGAGTCTGGAGGCGTTTGGAGATCACCTCCTGCAAGGGCTTCTCAGGGGATATCTGGAACTCCACACCTGGCAGGCGGATTTCACGACCAGCGTGAGTGAACGGCCAAAGATCAGTGAGCTTGCGGGGTATCTGCTCGCGCAAAGGCAGCCCGTGGTAAGCCCCCGGCATCGGCTGATCGAGCTGGATGACCCGACAAAGCTGCTCTGCCTGGCTCTGAACGGCACCCGCAACCGCGAGGCAATCCTCGCGCGCATGCTGGAACTGGTAACAAAGGGTGATTTCGTGGTACGCCTTGACGGTGACCCTTTGACCGACCCCAACCAAATCCGAGACACCTTGGCTGACGGCCTGGAACACTCTTTGGGCCGAGTGGCCCGGTCCGCGCTGCTGGTCGCATGAAAGGAAGCGTTTGGCAATGGCCAGGTTGATCGTCCAGCAAGCCGAAGGCAGCGTCGAGTTTGACCTGACCGACCGGGTCTCGGTCGGGCGTCACCCAAACAATCAGGTCCCACTTCCCGATCGTCTTATTTCCAAAGAACATTGCCTGATTTTCCGCGATCAGAGCGGCACCTACTTCATTCGCGACCTGGGCAGCCAGAACGGCACGTTTGTGAACAGTCAAAAGCTTCATGGGGATTGGCTGCTGCGGGACGGAGATCGCATCACGCTTGGCGCCACCCTCTGCCGCTATGCTGCCGGCGAGACCCCTGCCGACTTCTCGTCGCTCGAGGCGCAGGGGACAATCCACATCCTAAGCCAGATCCCTTCGAAAATGCCGGAGGATCGCTTCCTGCCGGAACGGGACATCTGGGATGAAAAGGCCCTGCGCGCAGACTATGAAAAGCTGCGAGTCGCCCATGAGCTTCAGCGCGAGCTCGGCCTTGAACTGGATCTCGAACGAATTTTCCAGCATATCCTCGCCCGGACCTTTGAACTGCTCGACTGCGATCGTGCTGTGATTCTGACCCCTGATGACTACGGCACCATGGTCGTCCGGGCGTCCAGGACCCGCAACAAGACCGACCGGCTCATCGTCTCCTCCACCATTTTGAAGCATGTGCAAGAGGAGAAGGTCGCGATCATCAGTTCGGATGCCCTGACCGACGAACGCTTCGCCGGAGCGGAATCGGTGATCCTTCAGAACATCCGCTCCGCCATGACCGTGCCGATCCTCTACAAAAAGGAGCTGCTCGGGATCATGATGATCGACTCCCTGGCAACAGTCAAAGCCTACACCGACAAGGACCTGCTGCTCTTTGGCAACATCGCCAACCAGACCGCCCAGTTTATCAAGATTGCCCAGATGGCCAGGCAAATCGAGCGTGAAGCCAGGACCCGGGAACGCTTCCAGCGCTTGCTTTCCCCTACCCTTGCCGAGATGGTCGTTTCGGGGAAGCTCAAAGTCGAGAAAGGCGGCCAGAATCGCATCGCCACAGTGCTCTTTGCCGATATCCGCGGTTTCACGACCATCTGTGAACATATGCCCGCCGCCGAGGTGCTGCAGATGCTTAACGAGTACTTCGAATTGCTGGTTGCCGCGGCGTTTCGCTACGAAGGAACGGTGGATAAGTTCGTGGGAGACCAGATCATGGTGGTTTGGGGAGCACCGGTTAGTCATCCCGACGATCCCATCCGCGCAGTACGGGCGGCGCTCGCCATGCAGCAGGCCGTCGCCGCCTACAACGCCGCACGCAGCCGTGCAGGACAACCGGAGATCAAGATCGGCATCGGGATCAATACCGGCGAACTCGTGGCCGGCTACATCGGGTCCACCCAAACCATGAGCTACTCGGTGATCGGCGATGAAGTCAACACCGCCTCGCGGCTCTGCGCGGCGGCAGGCGCGGGAGACATTCTCCTCGCCGAGAACACCTTCGTGCGGGTAGGCAAGCATTTTGAAGTCGACAAACTGACGCCGGTGCAAGTCAAAGGCAAGGCGAGACCGGTGGAGGTCTACGGCCTGCGTGGCGAAAGGCACACCAGGGCGAGCACCGGGAGGGAGGTCGCCAAGCAGCACCAGCAGTTCGAGGATTGAGGGATTTGAAGGCGGGACCTGCTTCGGGCTGCGAGTTGCGAGTTGCGGGTTGCGGGTTGCCTGTCGGCCGCGGTCTTTTTCATGGGTTTCTGGGTGTCTCCAGAGGACATGAGCAACTGCCGGGAGTCAACGTCAACCCGATAAGGGCTGGGTCTTATGGAAAAACGGATCGTCCTTCAGGAAGTATCTTCACAGAAGCGGCATGAAATCAACCCGCCCTGTGTGCTGGGACGCGGAACCGGCGCCGACCTGGCCTTCATCGATCCCGCCATCTCACAGCGACACGCCCTGATTTTCGAGAGCGGGGGACAGGTCTATATTCAGGACCTGGAGAGCGCCAACGGTGTCTACGTCAATCAGCGCCGGATCGCCGAGAAAACGGCCATCAAGGCAGGGGACGCCATCCAGTTGGGTCAGACCCGGTTTCTCATGGTGAACGCCGGTGAGGACCTTTCAGAGCAAACCATCGTCATGCGTTGCCTTGACCCTTCCACGGCCGCCAATCTCGACCATCAAAAACTCAAGCTGATCTTTGAGCTGACCACCAACCTTGCGGAGCACCGCGACCTGGCAGCCATGCACGGTGAAATCCTGTCCCGTTTCGTCGAACTCTTCAAACAGGATCACGGCTGCATCGCCCTGTTCGAAGAAGATGGGACCCTGAAACCCCTGTTATCCAACATGTCCCTCGATTCGATCTTGTTGAGTCGGAGCATCATCAGGCGGCTGTTCCAGAACGGCGAGTCTTTTTTGCTGGAGGACGCCCTGAGTGAGGCATCCCTGAGGGAACAGGAAAGCATCCTCGGTCTGCATGTCCGTTCGGCCCTGTGTGTTCCGCTCACCTATCGAAATCAGATCTATGGGCTCATCTACCTCGATCGCAACATCCCCGGAGCCTACACTCAGGATGACCTGGAATTCCTGCGGACGATCGCTTCCATCCTGGCGCCCATGATCGAGAATGCCCGACTCCTGTCCGAACTCAAGGAGCATGATGCCGACACCATGAAGACCCTGAAGGAGACTCAGGCCCGCTTGATCGATATGGAACGAACGGCGGCGTACGTGCGCCTGGCTCAGGCGATGGCTCATGAGATCAGAAACCCCCTCATGGCCATCGGGGGCTTGATCAGAAGGATGGTTCAGCCGGAGTCACAAGGTGCTGAAGCAGCCAAAGTGCAGGCGGTAGTCAGCTCGGTCGAGAGAATTGAATCCGTGCTGCGAGAGGTCGACCAATTCGTAAGGCTACCCATTGCCGACAGGAAGTTGGCAAGAATCGATCAACTCATCCAGGAAGAGCTCGCCGCGCACGATTCCCTGTGGCAAGCGAAGGGCATCCGCCCGGAACTCAGCGTCACGGCCCATCACCTGATGATTCCCGTTGACCCGGAGCTTTTCAGAAGGGCGCTTTCTCTCATCATTAGGGAGATTCTCCCCAGCCTCTTTTCAGGAGCGGAGCTGAAGATCACCGTGGCGGATGCCGCCAGCGGGGTGCTCATTGCTGTGGGGGAAGTCGTTGAATCGGAACGCTGGCGCGATCTCGCCAGCCCGGAGTTGGAGAAGAAGCCCTGGAGCCTCGGCCTCTTTCTGAATCTGGCCGCAAAGCTCGTCTCGGATCATCGCGGCCAGCTCCTGGTGGACGTCCAGGGGCATTCTCCCTTGCCACTCGTGGTCACGATCCCATGGACCATCAGGGATCGTTGAGCAGTGTGGCATGGTCCCTTGGTGTGACTTCGTGTGACTTCGTGGATGAAAATGACAACAAGGCAGGCAAGACTTCCCCGGACGGCCTTCAGCGAAAGAAGCGCCTGAGTCCGGTCCTTCCCTCCTGAGCGGCGCTTTCCTGCCCCGAGTCTGGATGTTCCATCTCCCGGCGGTCTTTGAGCGGAGCGTCCGCTGATTCCGGAGCCGCCTCTTCCGCCTCGGCAAAACGGCCTTCCCCGAGGAATCGAAACACCGGCCCCTGCGGGCTCAAGCTGATCAGGTCATTCGCACTGAGGGCCGCTTGCAGCTTGACCGGCTGTCCGTTGACCCGCACCAGGCCCTGACCGGTCAGGTCTTTCACCCAGTATTGGTCAAAACCAAAGAAGACCTGGGCGTGCATATCCAGAAGGCCCGGATGATCGAGCGTCAGCTGGCAGTTGGGGTGTTTGCCGAGGGTAATCGGCAACTGTTTGAAGGAACGAAGGGTGGGACCGTACTGGAAAACCACCGGCATGTTGACCACTTCCACTGGCACCGGTTTTGGTTCATCCATCACCGGTCTCGGTGGTGGGGTTGGGGCTGCTCCGGCCACCGGCCGAAGAGGCTCTTCGCGCTCCGGGAGCGGCGGCGGCACTGCAACCGGCTTGGCTGCCGTCGTTTCTTCCTTCATCTGAGTGAGGAAGCTCACCTTGGGGCCGCCCTCGGCGAAGGTCAGTACATCACCGTCCTTGAGGAAGACCTCCTTGACTTTCTTGCCGTTGACGAAGGTCCCGTTGGCACTGTGATCGACCAGTTTGAAGCGGTTGCCTTCCCGGATGATTTCCGCATGCTTGCGGGACACAATACCGAGGTCCGCGGGAAAGCGCAGCAGCGATTCCGGATGGCGTCCAATGGTTATGGCCTCTCCGGTGAATTCCTGAATCTCGCCCCGGAGGGGTCCGTGGAGGTGAACAAGCTGCACGACAATCACGGGCGGACCTTTCATATTTTCCAATCCTCATGACTTTGCGGGTCACCATGAAGGCTGAAATCATTTTGGCTGACGAAAATGTTGCATTAAGATGAGAGACGCATTTATTATAGCGTTACCGGGAGGTCGGTTACAATTGAAATACGGACGGACCCGGGCCAAATCCATGCATCTTTCGAAATCAGCGCTTTCTTGGCAGCCTCGCGCAAGGCTCATGGCCCCTTCTTTTGGATGGACGAATGGATCATATCATCTCCTTTGGAAAATCCGATCCCGGCTTGAAACGACCGAATAATGAGGATGCGTTTCTGATTGAGCCCGAACTGGGGCTCAATATCCTGGCGGACGGGATGGGTGGCGCCGCCGCCGGAGAACTGGCCAGTCAGATCTTTACCGAGACTGCTCACGAACTGCTCAGCCATACCCCTCCGGCAACGGAGGAAGAGCGCTTGCGCCTGCTGCAGCAGGCATACGAGCAGGCCAACGCCCGGATGCTGAGCCACGTGACGGCGCAACCGGAACACCGCGGGATGGGTTGCACCGCGGAACTGCTCATCCTCTGGAACTCCAAGTTCGTCCTCGGGCATGTGGGTGACAGCCGGACGTATCTCTACCGGAAGGGCCGGCTGAAACAGCTGACTCGTGACCACTCCCTGGTCCAGGATCAGGTGGACCAGGGCATCATCACGCAGGAGGAAGCCCGCACCCATCGCCTGCGCCATGTCATTTTACGGGCGGTGGGCACTGCTGAGGCCCTGGCCGTGGATTTTTTGCGTGGGAACACTTTCCCGGGAGATCTCTTTCTGCTTTGTTCCGACGGGCTCACGGACATGATCGATGATCCTGCGATCCAGACCATTCTCGAACAGCCGGTGGCTCTCGCTGAGAGGGTGGACAGGCTGATCGAGAGCGCTAAAGCCGCCGGTGGGCATGACAATGTTACGGTCATTTTGAGTGAAGTCGTCACCCGATGATTAAGGGCAGAGCGGTTCGGGCTGTTGCTTCGCTGCTGTTGCTGACGGCGGTGATGGCCGGGGCCGCTGATACTAATCCCCGATTATTCCCGTTTCCGCTGGTGGAGACCGAACGCATGATCACCCGTTGGTTCACCGACTCGGGCTTCCGGACCCTGGTAGAGGAGGCGGGGTCCGGGGAGAAACAGGTGAGGGCCCAGAAGGGCGCGGAAGAGTGGCGACTCGTCCTGAGACCCTCCTCGCCGTTGAATACCGAGGTGCTGGCGCACTCCGCGGGGACCGGCGCCGGAGATGCCGCAAGGCTGGACGCCCTCTGGTCCATGCTCGACCGCTACGCGAGGGGTGCCCGCCCGGTGACGGGGGATCCTCAGCCGGTAACGGGGGGGTTGCAGCCGGCACCGATGGTCCAGGTGGCACCGGCGGTCCAGGAAGCAACCGCCCCCAGCGTGGTGCTTCAGCATCACGAAGCGATCGTCTGTTTGGAAAATGGCCCCGGAACGGGACATATTCAACTTTCCGGGTTCGTTTGCAACGACTCGGGGCTGATTCTGACGACTGCTCACGACCTGAGGGAGCAGACAACCTTGACGGTCATCACCAGGGATGGCCGGCGGTTCAGCGGGCGTGCCGCCAAGGTTGACCACCTTCGCGATCTGGCCGTCGTTCAGGCCGGGTTCCGGCCCGGCCGCGCGATTTCTCCGGCCCGGGGCAGACTGACCCTTGAGCGCGGAGAGACCATCTATACCATGGGTTGCCCCCAGGGCATCCTCGGCACCGTTTATGTCGGCACCGTCAATAGCCCGCCCAGGCTGGCCAATGCCATGCCGCTCTGGCAGGTGGGCATGACGGTATTGCCGGGGAGCAGCGGCAGCCCGGTCTTCGATGCTCAGGGAAATCTGGTCGGGGTTATCAAGGGCCGCTATCGCGGAACGGACTCGATAGGCTTCCTGATCCCGGTGTCGATCGTGCTCGAGTTTCTCGGGAGATAGGTTTTTCATGAACTATGGACGTCACCGCATTGTGAAGGAATTGGGCAAGGGCGCCATGGGGGTGGTCTACCAGGCCCATGACCCGCAAATCGATCGCCTGGTGGCCCTGAAGGTGCTCCGACCGGATCGGGTGACCACGGAAGCCTTCCTGCAGCGGTTCATGAAGGAGGCCAAGGCCATCGGCCGCCTTTCCCACCCTAACATGGTGGTCGTCTACGACGTCGGCGAGGATCACGGCACCGTCTACATTGCCATGGAATTCCTGGAAGGCAAGCC
>CAZDKX010000215.1:0-8591 GCA_964505935.1 uncultured Syntrophobacteraceae bacterium | reverse complement strand
TTAAAATCCCTTACTCCTTGTGGGTGTGCGGGTTCGATTCCCGCCCCAGGCACCAATCTACAAGAATTGAATATTCTTTATTTTGATGGATTTCGCTTTTTGTGCCACCGCTGTACCACCTATTTGATTTCTGCCTCGAAAAACTGCACATAAAAGGCAGGGTCCCGTTTCCGCTCGCCTATCTTCTCGATGTAGTCCGTCGCCCGAAGAACACCGTTGAGGCCAAAGGAGGGCAAGTGGATATCAGCGGGTATCCTGAAGTTGGATAGACGTCTTTCTGAATTGGATTCAGGCCCCTGGAGCATCGAGACCAGGCAGGCAACCGATTCGGCTTCGATTTCTGCAATCTCTGGAGGAATATTGATGTTGTAATCCCACTGGGACAGGCTGTCGGTTCCGTCCTTGCATTTGATCAGCAATTGTGCCAACAGTATTAACCCCGGAGAGCGTTTTGCTGCAGATACCCGGTCCTCTGCCTGAGACAGGCATCAAATCGCATCGATTGGTCCGGTTTCTGTCGCTTCAAGGTCTACGGGAGAATCATCTTATCATCACGTTGAGCAAGCAATGAACCACGCACCCCTCACTCCTGGTCATCTGGAATCGCACCTCTGGGAGGCTGCCAACATTCTCCGCGGCCCGGTGGATGCCGCCGACTTCAAGACCTGCGTCTTCCCGCTCCTGTTCTTCAAACGCATCTCAGACGTTCATGATGAGGAATACCAGGTCGCCCTGGAAGAGTCCGGTGGCGATGAGGAATACGCCCGCTTTCCGCAGAACTACGGGTTTCAGGTGCCGGAGGATTGCCATTGGAGAGATGTGCGCGCCGTCACGACGAATGTCGGTCAGGCCCTGCAAAAGGCCATGCGCGGCATCGAACGGGCCAACCCCGAGACCCTCTACGGGATCTTCGGCGATGCCCAATGGACGAACAAAGAGCGCTTGTCCGATGCCCTCCTCCGCGATCTGATCGAGCATTTCTCGCGCATCTCGCTTGGCAACCAACTGGCCCAGGCGGACATCCTCGGCCAGTCCTATGAATACCTGATCAAGAAGTTTGCCGACCTCACCAACAAGAAAGCTGGAGAGTTCTACACCCCTCGCTCCGTCGTTATGATTGCGTCATTGCCAATCCGCCCTTCTCCCTCAAAAAATGGGGGGAGGAAGTCTGGTCAAGCGATCCCTGGGGCCGCAACTTTGCCGGGATGCCGCCGGCCAAAGGCGGCGATTATGCCTGGGTCCAGCACATGATCAAGTCCATGGCACCGGCCACGGGCCGGATGGCCGTGGTACTGCCGCACGGCGTGCTCTTCCGCATGGCCAAGGAGGGCCAGATCAGGAAGAAGATCCTGAACATGGATTTGCTCGAAGCCGTGATCGGGCTCGGGCCGAATCTCTTCTATGGTACGGGCCTTGCCGCCTGCATCCTGGTCTTCCGCCAGCGCAAGGCAAAGGAGCGCCGCAACAAGGTGCTCATTATCGATGCTTCCCGAGAGTTCAAGACCGGCCGTGCCCAGAACGAACTGCTTTCGGAGCACGTGGAACGGATCCACGGCTGGTATCAAGACTTCAAAGACGTTGATGGTGTGGCCCGGGTGGTCACGCTGGAAGAAATCGCCGCCAACGGCCACAACCTGAACATCCCGCGTTATGTCGAGCCGCAGGTCACGCAGGAAGTTCTCACCGTCGATGAGGCCATGGAGCGATTGAAGGTGAGTGCTCTCTCCGCCTTTGCGGCCGAGGAGAGGCTGATCGCCATTCTCAAACGGGAAGGGCTGCTTTCATGATCCGGCTCAAGGTGTTTATCAGTTCCGTCCAAAAGGAACTGCAAGAGGAACGGGCGGCGCTGGGGGGCTTGCTGGCGACTGACCCTTTTCTCGCATCCAGCATCGTGCCCCGGCTGTTCGAGGAGTATCCCGCTCCGCTCCGCCCGAATACACAGGCCTATCTCGACCTCCTGCGCACCTGCCATGTCTATCTTTTGATCATCGGGAAAGAGTACGGTGAGCCATTGGCTGACGGCCTTTCCGCCACCCATCAGGAATATCGTCTTGCCCAGCAGCAAAAACTTCCGACGTTGGTTTGCGTAAAAGGCGACGCCGGATTTGAGCGGGAAGAGAAGGAAAAAGCCTTCCTGGCGGAAGTGCGGCATGAAGGCCACACCTACAGCCGCTTTGCATCCGTGGATGAGCTTCTAAGGAAGGCTCGTTCGCGACTGATCGAGTACCTTGAAAAGACTTTTGAAGCCGCGCCTACCCCAGAGCAAAACGAGCAGGCGCGAGAGACGATTCGGTGTGCGTCGGATTTCGAACGGCAGCGAGTTCGCAGCGTTTCTTTAGCTGAACTCGACCCCAACCTGGTCAGAGAACTGGTGGCTGCCGCCGAAGACAGACCTCCCGAAAAGCTCACCGACGAAGCGATCACTCAGGCGCTGGTTTCTCGCGGCTACCTCTGGTTTGACCCAGGAGACAACCTGTATCGTCCGACCGCAGCTGCCGTGTTGCTCATGGCAAAATCCCCATCCAAAGCGTTTCCCCAGGCGCGTGTTCAGCTGGATGCCTATGTGGGCGAAACCCGTGATGCCCGACCCCTTGACAGCATCCTCGTGGATAAGCCGCTCCCCGCAGCCATTGAGCAGGCGGTGGCCTTCATCCGGCGCAATACGGCCCAACCGCTGAAGGTTGAAGGTTTGCGTCGCGTGAATGCCGAGGCTTTCCCCCAGGAAGCTCTCCGGGAGGCCATCGTCAATGCCGTTGCCCATCGCGACTACGAGAATGCCGGTGTGAAGATCACGGTCGAGGTTTTCACCGACCGCGTGCTCTTCGCCAGTCCCGGTCTGCCGCCGGGCAATCAGAGAATCGAGCGCATCGGGCGCGGAGAAGGGCGGTCCAAGGCGCGCAACCCCCTTGTAGTCCAAGGGTTGACCTGGCTCGAATTGATGGATGAGCGCGGCAGCGGCATCCGCCGCATGCGGGAGGTCATGCAGCGGCATGACCTCGAGATGCCTCGCTTCGCCCTGGTCGATGATGAGTTCATGGTGACGCTCGCATCACAAGCAGAGCTCGTCGAAGCACAGGGAGCGGCTGTTGAACCCTTGCCTGCTGAACAATTCTTCCCTGACCCGAAGCTGACAGAAAGCCAGAATACCGCTTTGAAGGCCGCTTTGGAGACTGGCCACATCTCCACCGCATGGTGCGTTCAGAACCTCGGAGTATCCAGGGACACCGCCTGGCGGATGCTTGATGATTTGAAGGAGAGGGGCTACCTGGAAAAAACGGGAACGGGGCGTGCCACACGCTATATCCCCGCACTCAGCCCGACTGGCAAGGAGGTACAGGAGCATCAGGCGCAAATCAGGCGCAAATCAGGCGCAAACCGGGTGAAATCGTCCGACGATCAGGCGCAAATCGGACGCAAGACCAAACCGTCGGGCGCAAATCGGACGAAACCGGGCGGAAAATCGGGCAAGCCATGATCGCGCACATATCCCAACAACAGCTTGAATACTACCTCTGGGGCGCGGCCACCCTCCTGCGGGGCACCATCGACGCCGGTGACTACAAGCAATTCATCTTCCCGCTGCTCTTCTTCAAGCGGTTATGCGACGTTTTCGACGAGGAGTTTGCTCTCTTCCCGGAAAACCGTCGTTTCCAGGTGCCCCTCGAAGCTCACTGGCGAGAAGTCCGCCAAGTCACCAGCAATGTGGGGCAAGCGCTTCAAAATGCCATGAGAGCTATCGAAACCGCCAACCCCGACAAGCTTTACGGGCATCTTCGGTGACGCCCAGTGGACCAACAAGAACCGGCTTTCGGATGCGATGCTCCGGGACCTCATCGAGCATTTCAGCACCCTTGACCTCACCCTCGAAAATCTGCCGGAAGACGAACTGGGAAACGGCTACGAATACCTCATCAAGAAGTTTGCCGACGATTCGGGCCACACCGCAGCCGAGTTTTACACCAACCGCACCGTGGTCCACCTCATGACCGAAATGCTGGAGCCGCAACCGGGAGAATCCATCTATGACCCCACGTGCGGCTCCGGCGGCATGCTCCTCTCCCGCATCGCGCATCTTCGCCGCAAGCAGCAGGAGTGGCGTAACGTCGGTCTCTAAGGGCAGGAACGCAACCTCATGACTTCTTCCATTGCGCGGATGAATTGCTTCCTCCACGGTATCGAGGACTTCCGGATCGAGCGCGGTGACACCCTTGGCGAGCCCAAGTTCATTCAGGGCGACCGCCTCATGCGCTTCGACAGGGTTCTGGCCAACCCGCCCTATTCCATCAAACAGTGGGACCGCAATGCCTTTGCCTCCGATCCCTGGGGGCGCAACCTCTACGGGACCCCACCCCAGGGACGGGCCGACTATGCCTTCTGGCAGCATATCTTGCTTAGCCTCGCGCCGAAGATCGGCCGATGTGCCATTCTCTTTCCTCATGGCGTATTCTTCCGCCAGGAGGAGGCTGAAATGCGACGGAAGCTGATCGAAGCGGACCTCATTGAGTGTGTCCTTGGCCTCGGGCCGAACCTCTTCTACAACTCGCCCATGGAAGCATGCATCGTCATCTGCCATACGGCCAAGCGGAAGCAGCGGAAAGGCAGAATTCTCTTCATCAACGCCGTCAATGAAGTCACCCGCGAGCGCGCCCAGAGCTTCCTGACCGACGAACACATCGAGCACATCGCGCCAGGGCGAAGGGAAGCGTGATCTTCATCTGCCTGCGAACATCCGAGTGAGCGCCTTGGCGTCCAACTCTTTCGAGCGGTTGGCCGTTTTGATTTGCTTATAGTGCTTAGCAATGTCAATGCCACATCCGCAGACAGCGCAGGTGTTGAACCGTCTCCGGAGCACTCTATGGCGACCTGAATTGAATCGACGACCAATTGAGAATCATCGGCGGTCTCTTGATATGGGGCGATTGCATGGCCAGCCCTTGACACGCGAGTCCAAAGACCCATGAACCACACGGATGGAGAGTTGTGTCTTGGACCTCCTGCGAAAGAGAAATGAGCATTCGGGGAAACCTTGACCATGATCCATTTGGATCGCCGGTCGTTCTATACTCTCAGAAGATTCGAGGCCAGCGAAGCCGATCTTGTGGATTAGCTCCCCACCGCAATGTCGCGGCTACTGCCGTGAGCCTGGCTTGCTATGACCTTGCGGATCACTTCGCTCAGTTTTTCAATCCCATAGGGCTTGGTGACAACCCCGTCGAAGCCATGTTGCGCAAAATCCACCATGATGGGATCATTGGAATAACCGCTCGAAACGATTGCTTTCACCTTCTGATCGATTTTCCGCACTTCTTTGATGACCTCTTTCCCTCCGCAGCCTCCAGGAATGGTCAAGTCCATGATCACAGCTTCGAAAGGTTTGCCGCATAGGGTCGCCTGCTTGATGGCCGCAATGGCTTCGGGGCCATCTTTAGCCAGATGCACCTCATACTCGAGATGGCTGAGCATATCCCCTGCCATGTCCCTGATCATTTCCTCATCATCCCTGATCAGGACCTTACCCCTGCCCGCAACGGGCACCGGCTTGGCATCGGCCGCCTTCGGGAGTTCCCGCTTGGAAGCCGGGAGGTAAATCTTGAAAATGGTACCAGCATCCGGTTGGGACTCAACCATAATGTGCCCGCCATGCTTTCTAATGATGGAGTGGGAGGTCGCGAGTCCGAGTCCGAGCCCGTTGCCCGTCGTCTTGGTCGTGAAGTAGGGGTCGAATATGTTGCTCAGGTGTTCTTGGGGAATACCCGTTCCGCGATCCCCAATGGCAATCAGGACATACCTGCCCGAGCGAAGGGGGATGTTATCGGCGCTGTCGAGCGGCTTGTTCTCTGCAACCAGCTCGACGATTCCCCCGTCAGCCATCGCTTTTTTGGCATTGATCATCATGTTGAAATCGTGAGCGATACCCCCGGCGAGAAGATTGATCGACTCCAGCTTTCGGACCCGAAGGATCTCCTCTTCCATTTGCTTCTGTTGGGTCAGATCCTTGATAACACACAAGAGCGCTCTAGTTCCGCCAAACTCCACAAATTTCAGCCTAAGTTGCGCCGGGAATAATCCTCAAGCTGAACGTGATATTCCTCCTTCATCAGCGGAGAGGAAATCATGAAATCGGCGGTGGAGCGGTTGCACGCGATGGGGATGTTGTAGACAACCGCAATTCTCAGCAAGGCCTTGACATCGACGTCATGGGGATGCGGTTGCATCGGGTCCCAGAAGAAGATCACCATGTCGATCTCGCCCTCCGCGATCATCGCCCCGAGTTGTTGATCTCCTCCGAGAGGCCCCGACCTCAGTTTCCTGATGTCGATTCATTTACTCTTCACCCTATCGCCATCAAACCGCCACTGGAAGCGGGCATAGTGCACCTGTCGCTTGTCTTTGATTTCCAGAAAGAGTATGCCTCTGACCCTGCCCGATTGATGTTCGTGTGCGGTCCTGCTCCCGGACCGTGAACGGTTCCCGCCTGGGTCAAGGGTGTCGGCAAGCATCGAAAGCTCTCGACACCCTTTTCATTCTACCAAAGAGGATGACAGAAACTATGACTTTTGCCTCGTCGTCCAGGACGGACTCGATTCTCGTTCTGTTCCTTGTGCTCGTTTGCGTGGGGCTTCTCTATCTCCCCACAGGATTCGAAGAGCGGCAACCCACCAACTCGCTCCACAGCAGGGCCCGCGTGATCTCAGTGGACAACTCTGACCTGTGCTCCAATCTCATCGTCAAGAGCGGCTCCCAACAGTTGAGCGTTGAAATCCTCGAAGGTCCTCACGCCGGAACCATTGCGACGGTGCTCAATAACGTGATGGGAAAGATGGATGTGGATGAAATCTTTGCTCCCGGCCACGAGATTCTTGTGGAATGCTCACTGAAGCCTGACGGTACGATTGCCGCGGCGGTGGCCCGCGGCCGCTATCGCCTTGACATTTCCTTGATGCTCATGCTCCTGTTCGCCCTGGGGCTTGTTGCCGTGGCCGGCACTACCGGCCTCAAGGCGCTCCTTTCCTTTGCCTTGGCGGTTCTCATGCTGTGGAAGGTCATGTTCCCCTGCTATCTCAAAGGGATTGACCCGATACCGCTCACCGTCGGGGTTACAGGGGCACTCCTCGGCGCCACCTGCTTCCCTGTGGGGGGGCTAAACCGCAAGGGGCTGACCGCCTTCCTGGGATCTCTGATGGGCACCCTACTCACCTGCGGTCTCGCTATGCTCTTCACCCGCTGCTTTGCCATCCACGGCGCCGTGGCTCCCTTTGCCGAGACCCTGCTCTACTCGGGATTCTACGAAATAAACCTGTCGCGTCTTTTGATCTCGGGCATTTTCCTGGCCTCCTCCGGCGCCATCATGGATGTGGCCATGGACATTGCCGCCTCCATGGATGAAATCGTCGAAAGGCGGTCTGATATCGGTTTGAGGGAGCACATCGGTTCAGGCATGAAGGTGGGGCGGGCGGTGGTGGGCACCATGACGACGACCTTGCTCCTGGCCTATTCCGAAGCCGAATAGCCCCTAAATGTAACTTCCCTGTAACGTGGTCGTAACATGTGCGTTTTATACTCCGGTCCCACAATCGGGAAAGGAGGGCGTTGTTGTGACACCATTCAGGGGAATGCTGGCTCACCCATTCGAAACTGCCTGTCACCCAAAGCAAGGTGAGCACGGGACGGCCGTGAACATCGAAGGTTTTTCGCTCTGGTACGGCAACAAGCAGGCGCTGTTCGACATCAACATGATCATCGAAAGGGGTCTGGTTACAGCCATCATCGGTCCTTCCGGCTGTGGAAAATCCACCCTTCTTCGCTCACTCAACCGCATTAACGACCTCATCGACGGTATCCGCACCAAAGGACGGATCAACTTTGAAGGGAGAAATATCTATGATCGCGGGGTCGATGTCATCACCTTGCGAAGACAAATGGGAATGGTCTTTCAGAAGCCCAATCCCTTTCCCAAAAGCATCGAAGAGAACGTCTGCTACTCGCTGCGGGTGAACGGGATTCGAGACAAGGGCCTGCTGAAGGACACCGTTGAAAAGGCCCTTAAAGGCGCGGCCCTGTGGGAAGAAGTTCACGACCGGCTTCACGCGACCGCCCTCGGTCTGTCCGGCGGGCAGCAGCAAAGGCTCTGCATTGCTCGAGCCATCGCCGGCAGGCCGGATGTTCTGCTTATGGACGAACCCTGCTCGGCGCTCGATCCGCTGGCCACAGCGAGAGTCGAAGATCTGATCGACGCCCTGCGGGGACAGTACACCATCATTATTGTGACACACAATATGCAGCAAGCGGCAAGAGTGTCGGACAACACTGCCTTCATGTACATGGGAAGACTCGTTGAATACGGTGATACCGAAACGATCTTCACCCGCCCCCGGGCAAAGATGACCTCAGAGTATGTGACTGGGCGTTTTGGTTAGGCGTGTGCGCTGGCTTAGCCTTTCCACCATCACCCGCAGGGTCATAGCGTAAGGAATCCCCCGCTCCCCTTGGCGAAGGGGGGCAGATGCGGATTTCATAATCAATGGGTACAGAGGGAAGTCCATGACTGCGGAACATACCGTCAGATCCTTTGAACAGGAATTGGAGCAACT
>CAZDKX010000214.1:0-8604 GCA_964505935.1 uncultured Syntrophobacteraceae bacterium | reverse complement strand
AACTTTTCGAAGCAGTAGCTCATGACCCCTCGGGACACCCGAAGACACATGAAAAGGCACTCTAGGTATGCTACGGTGTCCGGCAGCTGAACGATGGAAGAAGGCCGTATCTCTGTGATGTTGAGAACTCGAGAAGCAGTATGGCCTGGATGTCGCTGCGAACCCAAGACTGTTGCCTCCCTTTGCGGGATGAGCACGCAGGGCAGACTGGTTATTTTTCGATGTCCTCCACCGTTGAGCAATCCCAGAGAGGAGGAGCATGCCATGGAGCCGATTTACACGAGTTGTTGTGGCCTTGACGTGCACAGCAAGAGTATTCAGGCCTGTGTGCGTCGCATTGGCAAAGACGCGCGCATCCATCAGGAGGTGCGCGGCTTCGGGACGATGACGCAAGACATCCTGGCCCTTGCCGATTGGCTTTCCAGTGAAGAAGTGACGCATGTTGCCATGGAATCCACCGGTGTCTACTGGAAGCCCATCTACAACATTCTTGAAGGGAGGTTCACCATCCTCCTGGTTAACGCGAGGCATGTCAAGAATGTGCCTGGAAGAAAGACGGACGTGAAGGACTGCCAGTGGTTGGCCCAGCTCCTTCAGTGCGGTCTCCTGAGGGGGAGTTTTGTCCCCGACAGACCCCAGAGGGAGCTTCGAGATCTGACTCGTCACCGTGCCCAGCTTGTGAATGAGAAAAGCGCTGTAGTGAATCGAATTCACAAGATCCTGGAAGACGCCAACATAAAGCTTGGGGTCGTGGCAACGGACATCCTCGGCAAGTCGGGCAGGGACATGATCCGGGCTCTCATTCGAGGAGAAGAAGATCCTGGGGAAATCGCCGAGCTTGCCAGAAGACAACTCAGAGGAAAGATCCCGCAGCTTCGCTCTGCTCTGGAAGGGTATGTCACGGACCACCATCGATTCGTTTTGAGCGAGTTGATGGACCATCTCGAGTATCTGGAAGGCCAGATCGAACGGTTCAGCCAAAGGATCAACGAGGTAAGCGGCCCTTTTGAGGAAGCAATCAAGGAGGTGGCCCGCCTGCCGGGCTTCGAGAAGCGTTCCGCCGAGAATGTGATCGCTGAGATTGGATGCGACATGGGACGGTTTCCCTCGGAAGAACACCTTTCCTCCTGGGCTGGAATGTGCCCCGGGAGTAACGAAAGTGCCGGCAAAAAGAAGAACGGGAAGACCACCAAGGGGAGCAGATGGCTTCGCGCTACTCTCGCCCAGTCGGCTTGGGCCGCTTCGAGAAAGAAGGGATGCTACTTCCAGGCCCAATACCGCAGATTGGCTGGTCGCAGGGGCAAAAAGCGTGCACTGATCGCTGTTGGTCATTCTCTTCTCGTCGTCATCTACCATGTGCTCAAGAACAAGACCGGCTACAAAGAACTTGGTGCCGACTATTTCGATAAACTTAACTCAAAGCGGCTGGTACCTTACCTTGTAAAACGACTGGAAAACCTGGGCTACGAGGTTAACTTGGTGCCCTCTCAAAAAGCCGCTTAGAAAACTTTTCAGGGCAGTAGCTCATGACCCCTCGGGACACCCGAAGACACATGAAAAGGCACTCTAGGTATGCTACGGTGTCCGGCAGCTGAACGATGGAAGAAGGCCGTATCTCTGTGATGTTGAGAACTCGAGAAGCAGTATGGCCTGGATGTCGCTGCGAACCCAAGACTGTTGCCTCCCTTTGCGGGATGAGCACGCAGGGCAGACTGGTTATTTTTCGATGTCCTCCACCGTTGAGCAATCCCAGAGAGGAGGAGCATGCCATGGAGCCGATTTACACGAGTTGTTGTGGCCTTGACGTGCACAGCAAGAGTATTCAGGCCTGTGTGCGTCGCATTGGCAAAGACGCGCGCATCCATCAGGAGGTGCGCGGCTTCGGGACGATGACGCAAGACATCCTGGCCCTTGCCGATTGGCTTTCCAGTGAAGAAGTGACGCATGTTGCCATGGAATCCACCGGTGTCTACTGGAAGCCCATCTACAACATTCTTGAAGGGAGGTTCACCATCCTCCTGGTTAACGCGAGGCATGTCAAGAATGTGCCTGGAAGAAAGACGGACGTGAAGGACTGCCAGTGGTTGGCCCAGCTCCTTCAGTGCGGTCTCCTGAGGGGGAGTTTTGTCCCCGACAGACCCCAGAGGGAGCTTCGAGATCTGACTCGTCACCGTGCCCAGCTTGTGAATGAGAAAAGCGCTGTAGTGAATCGAATTCACAAGATCCTGGAAGACGCCAACATAAAGCTTGGGGTCGTGGCAACGGACATCCTCGGCAAGTCGGGCAGGGACATGATCCGGGCTCTCATTCGAGGAGAAGAAGATCCTGGGGAAATCGCCGAGCTTGCCAGAAGACAACTCAGAGGAAAGATCCCGCAGCTTCGCTCTGCTCTGGAAGGGTATGTCACGGACCACCATCGATTCGTTTTGAGCGAGTTGATGGACCATCTCGAGTATCTGGAAGGCCAGATCGAACGGTTCAGCCAAAGGATCAACGAGGTAAGCGGCCCTTTTGAGGAAGCAATCAAGGAGGTGGCCCGCCTGCCGGGCTTCGAGAAGCGTTCCGCCGAGAATGTGATCGCTGAGATTGGATGCGACATGGGACGGTTTCCCTCGGAAGAACACCTTTCCTCCTGGGCTGGAATGTGCCCCGGGAGTAACGAAAGTGCCGGCAAAAAGAAGAACGGGAAGACCACCAAGGGGAGCAGATGGCTTCGCGCTACTCTCGCCCAGTCGGCTTGGGCCGCTTCGAGAAAGAAGGGATGCTACTTCCAGGCCCAATACCGCAGATTGGCTGGTCGCAGGGGCAAAAAGCGTGCACTGATCGCTGTTGGTCATTCTCTTCTCGTCGTCATCTACCATGTGCTCAAGAACAAGACCGGCTACAAAGAACTTGGTGCCGACTATTTCGATAAACTTAACTCAAAGCGGCTGGTACCTTACCTTGTAAAACGACTGGAAAACCTGGGCTACGAGGTTAACTTGGTGCCCTCTCAAAAAGCCGCTTAGAAAACTTTTCAGGGCAGGGGAAACCCATCACGGCTGCCGCCTTTTCGGGTCATGAGGCATCCCCACGCCCTTGGGAACCGGCCCGCCGATCGCCCTCTCCAGCTCCGCCCACGCCAGTTTGAAGCCGTAAAGGGCGTCATAGTAATTCACGCGGGACTGGGAGAGCAGCACCTGCGCGTTCAAGACTTCCAGGAAAATTACCAGCTGCTCCCGGTACTGGATGGTGGTCATACGGTCATTTTCCTCAGCCTGCCTGAGGGCCGCCTGCGCTGTGTTGAGGTTTTCCCGAGCTACCGCCAGCTGCTCATAGGCATCCTCGACCTGCAGATGAATCTGCTGCTGCAGCCCGCCACGCTTTTCTTCCAGCGCTTTCTGCCGGTACAGGTACTCCTTGGCGGTGGCATCGGTCTTGCCTCCTTCAAACCAGTTCCAGTCGATTCGCACCCCGACCGCCGCGTTGTCGTTGTTGGCAAAGGGATTATGGTTGGCCAGAAAGTCTTCACCTTCCCGGTAATACTGGGCAAAGCCCGAAAGGCGCGGATAGTAGCGGCTGCGAGCCGAGACCATCCCCTCTCCGGCCTGGCGAATCGAGGTCTCCACCGACAGATATTCCGGGCGCCGTTCCTCGGCCAAAGCATAGAGGTGTTCGAGTGATGGCGCTTCGGACACGGCAACCTCCTCTTCAAGGAGGGTGAGAGGCGTTTGGAGGCCAACGTCAAGGACCTGATTCAGTCTCGATCTGAGGATGGCAAGCTGTTTCTCGGTCGTTCTCTCCCGTTGCCGGGCCTGGGCCAGGGCGACCTCGGCCTTGAGGACGTCGTTTTGGGCCACCAGTCCCTGGTCAAAATTGGCCTGCGCGTTGCGACGCTGCATCTCCAGACTGCTCACATTGTCTCTGGCCACCTGCAGCAGTTTCTGGCCAAGCAGGACATTCCAGAAGGAACGTTCAACCTCGCGGATGGTATCGAGCCGGCTTTCATCCAGGCGGTATTCCGCGATCTTGAGGTTCATCTTCGCGATGTTCAGTTGCGAGCTCAACGCAAAACCGGTGAAAATAGGCTGGGTGAGCTGCAGCTCCCAGCGATTGACCGCCTGGGGGCCAACCTCAAACCGCTGATCGTTGAAGGCGGCATAGGGAACATCTTTCCAGCTCTTGAAGGAATAGCTGGCATCCACCTTGGGGAAGAAATCCGCCCGCGATTGCCTGACCTGCTGCTTGACGGCTTCGACTTCCTGCTTGACGGCAAGATAACCCCGGTTGTGACTCAACCCCCAGGCGATGGCGTCCTTGAGACCGAGTGGCTGGAGTGGGGAACCGGAAGGCGCCTCTCCCCCCCAGGCCGGGACCCACCAGAGCCACATCAGCAGCAGACCGAGAACAGCAGTCCTTGTCGCAGGCAAAGCCATGTCACCTGATCCGTGCCCCAGGAGCTGTCCGGCACCAACCCGCAAAGGAGGGAAGCGGTGCGAAATGTTCATGATCGGCTGAAATGTTTTGGCAATCACCAGGAGGCATCAGTTTTCCATCATTTGCACTAAGGTGTCCGGCGTGATTGCTTCAAGGCTTGCCACCACTTGATCCGCCGCCTCGAGCTGGACCGCGGGGAAGGAGTTGGTCACCCCCACCACATAAAGTCCGGCTCCCTTTGCCGCCTGGATGCCGGCCGGCGTGTCTTCTATGGCAACGCAGCGCCCAGCCTCCGAGACCTCCAGCAGGTGAAGCTCCGACAACCGTTCAAGGGCCTTGAGATAGGTTTCGGGATCCGGCTTGCTCTTTCTCACGTCGTCGGCGGCCACAATCACGGAAAAGAGCCCCGACAACCCCAGCCCTGCCATGAAACCGTCCACCTCCCGGCGAAGCGCGCCCGAGGCCACCGCAAGGGGGATGCCGTCGGCCGCCAGGGCCCGCACCAGGGGTACCGCCCCGGGGAAACTCGCAATCCCTTTTGCGACGATGGCCTGCAGGACCTGCTCCTTGGCCCGGATCAGCCGCATCAGATTCTTTTGATCAAGCAGACGCCCATCCTCCCGGAAGGCTTCAAGAAAAGCATCCCGGTCGTCAAAACCGATGTAGCGTTCGAGATAATGCGCGTAGCTGAAACCCAGGTCGAGCGGCGTCAACACTGTCTGGAAAGCCTGGTAATGAAGGGGCTCGGTATCCACCAGCACGCCGTCACAGTCAAAGATCACCGCTTTCAAGGGGGACCACAGAGTCAAGGTTATCCTCGCGTTCACCGTCTTTTCATCGCTTGCCTCGCGCTCTTGTGTAGCATGTTTCCGCGCGTTTCGAAAACAATTTCCAAGGCTCGCTTTTGGTCCCGATACAGGCTATTTTGGGACGTTGGTATCCTTCAGCAGTCACCAAGGGGAGCACGGCAACAGACGGGAAAAGTCTTTCGCGGCACAGAGGGATGAAGGAGAAGATTTCAGGTGCTATCGCTGCAGGGGGTGAGCAAGCTCTTGGGGAAGAAGGAGCTGTTTCGTGACGTTTCCTTCCACCTTCGGGAGGGAGAACGAAGCGGCCTGATCGGACCCAACGGGGCTGGTAAGACCACCCTGTTTCACATCATCCTCGGCCTCATGGAACCGGATGCGGGCACGGTCACCAGACCCAAGTCCCTCCGCATGGGATACCTCCCCCAGGAATGGGTCCCTCCCGGGGACAAGACCGTTCTCGCCTCGGTCATGGACGTCCATCAGGACCGGCAAAGGGTCGAGGCCGAACTGAAGCTCCTGCAGGAGACCCTTGACCAGGCGCATGATCCCGAGCACCTGGAAGAACTGGCGCTGCGTCAGTCGCATCTTCTGGAACGGATGGAGCATCTGGGGGGCTACGATCTGGAGGCGCGCGCCTGCCGCGTGCTGGCTGGTCTGGGTTTTGCCCAGATCCAGTTGGACCGTCAGGCGTCGACCCTCAGCGGCGGCTGGGCGATGCGCCTTGAATTGGCCCGGCTCCTCCTTGCCGAACCGGACCTGCTGCTCCTCGACGAACCGACGAATCATCTGGACCTGGAATCCCTCCTATGGCTGGAAAACTACCTCCTCGGAACGTCCTCCGCCGTGATCCTGGTCTCCCACGATCGGACCTTTCTGGACCGCGTGGTCACCCGCATCCTGGAACTCGAGCAGGGACGGCTGCACGAATACCCCGGAGACTACCGTGACTACGTGGCGGAAAAGGCTCTGCGGCGCCAGATTCAGCTTGCCTCCTTCAAGAATCAGCAGGAGCGCATCCGCCAGATGGAGCGGTTCATCGAGCGCAACCGGGTGCGCAAGGACCGCGCCAGGCAAGCGCAGAGCCGCATGAAGCAGCTGGAAAAGATTGAGCGGCTGGAGGCCCCGACTGAGGAAGCCAACATCCATTTCGTTTTTCCCGAGCCGCCCCGTTCGGGACGACGCCCCATGGAGCTCCGGGAGGTGTGCAAGGCTTACGGGGAACAGGTCGTTTACGCCGGCATTGATCTTGTGATTGAGCGCGGTGACCGCATCGCCTTTCTGGGACCGAACGGCGCCGGGAAGAGCACGCTGCTGAAAATGCTCGCCGGCGTTGAGACGCTTTCCGGAGGGGAACTCCTGTCAGGACCCCAGACGGTTCCGGGCTACTACGCCCAGTATCAATGGGAGCTGCTGCATCCGGCCTGGACGGTGCTGGAAGAGGCTTCATCGGTGGCGGGAGAGATCACTCAGACGCAACTGCGGGGCTTGCTGGGCGCGTTTCTGTTTCGCGGGGAAGATGTTCAGAAGAAGGTCTCGGTGCTCAGCGGCGGCGAGAAGGCCCGCTTGATCCTCTGTAAGCTGCTGCTCCAGCGCCCCAATCTGCTCCTCCTCGACGAACCCACGAATCATCTGGATATTCCCTCCCGGGAAGTGCTGGAAACCGCGCTCGAGGAATACCCCGGGACCATCTGTTTCATCAGCCACGACCGGCATTTCATCAATCGTATTGCCAATAAGGTCCTGATCGTGGCTTCCGGCCGGACCCATCTCTTTCCCGGAAACTACACGGACTATCAGGAGATCTGGCAGAAGCGCCTCGAGCTGCCATCACCCGAGGGCTCGGAAGGCGAGAGGGACAAACCCAAAACGGAGTTGGTTCCGTCCCGCAAGGACCAGAACCAGAAACGCCTGGAGGCAGAACGCAGAAACCAGCTGTTCCGGCTGAAAAAGCCAATTCAAGAGCATCTCGAAGCCCTCGAAAATGAGCTCGAGAGCGCGCATCAACTGCTGGCTGCCTTGACGGATCGCATGGCCGACCCCGCAACCTACCAGCAAGGAAGTGCCGTGCAGGATTTGCAGAAACTTTACCAGCAGAGCCAGCAGCAGATCCAGCACCTCACGCGGGAATGGGAGCATCAGGCTTCTCGCATGGAGGAACTCGAACAGCGTTTTGCGGATGAATCGAACTGAATGCGGATTGCAGAATGAAGGACCATGGCGATGGATATTCATAGGTTGGAAGTGTTTTGTCGTGTGATAGAAATGCAGAGCTTCACCAAGGCCGCCGATGCGGTCTTCCTGACCCAGCCCACGGTCAGCGAGCACATTCGGGCACTGGAAGAGACGCTGGGGGAAAAACTCCTGGATCGGCTCGGCCGGGAGGTGCTCCCCACGCCCGCCGGCAAAATTCTCTACAAGTACGCCCGCGACATCATCCGCCTGCGAAATGAGGCCGTCCAAGCGATCGACCGCTACCGAGGCACCCTCTCCGGCCATCTGAGTATCGGGGCCAGCACCATCCCCGGCACATACCTGCTGCCGGGCCTGATCGGCTCGTTCAAGTCTCTTCACAGCGCCATCCAGATTACCCTGCACATCTCCGGTAGTGCCGACGTGGTGGAGCGGGTCCTTGATGGCAGCGTGGAAGCCGGGCTGGTCGGAGCGCGCTGGGACGACCGCCGTATCGCCCTGGAAGAGATCTGCTCCGACGAGCTCGTCCTTGCGGTGCGCCCGGAACATCCCTGGGCCGTTAACAAAATGATTGTCCTGGAAGAGCTGGCAAGCCAGCCGTTTATCATGAGGGAGCGAGGCTCCGGAACTCGGCGGGTCATGGTGCAGACCCTCGAAGCCCGCGGCTTCAACCCTTCCCTGATCCGTGTTGTCGCTGAAATGGGCAGTACGGAAGCCATCCGTCAGGGAATCAAGGCCGGTATCGGCGTCTCGATCCTTTCTTCCCTGGCCGTCGCGGAAGATATCAAACGGGGGACCCTCGCCAAGGTCGAGATCAAAGATGTCTCGATGCAGCGCTCCTTCTACCTCGTGCAGCGGAAGAGCCGCCACTCCTCACCACTCTGTGTCGCTTTCCTCAAACATCTCCGGGCGAAGACCGCTTGCTCTGAAGAGTAGCTGTGGGTCGGGTTGAGCGAAGCGAAACCCAACCCAACCGCTTCGATGGGTTACGGCGCAAAAGCACGCGCCTAACCCATCCTGCATGCTTTCTGCACAATGGACATTTTTACTGTGGGCCTGCACTCAGGGCTTTCGCCAGACAGATGAACTCTTGCGGACTCAAGGTTTCCGGGCGCCTCTTCGGGTTGATGCCGCTTGTCAGAAACGACTCCTCGAGCCGTGCCGCCATCGCTCCCCCCAAGCCCTTCAG
>CAZDKX010000213.1:0-8646 GCA_964505935.1 uncultured Syntrophobacteraceae bacterium | reverse complement strand
ATACGGATCCCGGCTACAACCAGATCATGCTCAGCGAGCGGCTGGCGTGGTCGGAGAATGTGGAACGATGGTGCAGGAGCGTTCAGGACCATGACCGACATTTCACCTACGCGGAAAATATCTACGGGACCGACTGCCTGGTGCCGCACATGGCTTTTTCCTGGAAGCCCACCCGCATGCCCGTGGTGCTGGAGCTGTGGGAACCCCTGTCGCATCGGCCGGCCCCCAATGAAGCGCCTTGGTCAACGATCATGACCTGGAATGCTTTCAAGGGAAAGTTGGTTTACCAGGGTATCGAATATGGCAGCAAAGGGGCGGAATTCGAGAAACTGATGGATCTGCCGCGGCGTCTCCAGGTGCCGCTCAAGGTCGCGGTGGGCGGCAAAACGGCACCGCTCGAGCGACTTGCCGAAAACGACTGGGAAGTAGTGGATGGGCCGGAAGAGACCCTGACCCCCGCCTCTTATCAGGAGTTCATCCGCCGGTCCCGGGGGGAAATCTCGCCGGCCAAGCACGTTTACGTGGCCATGCGCACCGGCTGGTTCAGTTGCCGCTCCGCCTGCTACCTTGCCGCCGGCCGTCCGGTGGTGGTGCAGGATACGGGCTTCAGCACGATCTATCCGGGCGGTGAGGGGCTTCTGCCTTTTGCTACTGAAGAGGAGGCGGTGGCAGCCATCAGGGAGGTGGAAAGAGATTATCAGCGCCACGCCGGAGCCGCCCTGGCTGTCGCAAGAGAGTATTTCGATGCCTGCAAGGTCCTGACCAAGATGATTGAAGACTTGTGATCCTTTTTTGAGCGTCTTTTTCTTAACCACGAAGGACACGAAGGAACACGAAGAAAAACCTCAAAGCACAAGCAAGCAAGAATTCTTCGTCTTCGTGGTTCACGCTGTTTTGGGTGACTGCCTGGAAGTGGGATACAACAGCTTATACACGAGGGAATTAGCTCAATGACGACTGAAAAGAGCGGCAAGAAGGGTAAGGTAATCGTTTTTGGCATCATTTTCTGGTATCCCCTGGCGGGGGTGACCTATCAGTTCCTGCATTACCTGATCGGCTTGCGGAACTTGGGCTACGACGTCTACTATGTGGAAGACTCCGGACGCTGGGTTTATCACGCCGACAGCTATGAGTTCACCCCGGAGGCCGGCGACAACATCGCCGCCGTGGCCCCGATCCTCAACGCCTGCGGCTTTGAAGGCAAGTGGGCTTTTCGCGGCCACTACCCGGGCGGGCAGTGCTACGGCATGACCGAGGCTCGTCTGCTCGAACTCTACCGCGAGGCTGATGCCTTCCTCAATGTCACGGCGTCCCAGGAACTGCGGGACGAGCACCTTGCCTGTCCCCGGCGGATCTATGTGGAGACCGACCCCTTCGCCGTGCAGATCAAGGTGGCCCAGGATGACGAACCCACCCTGGCGGCGCTGGCCGCCCACGATATTCACTTCAGCTTTGGCGAAAACCTGGGAGCTCTCGACTGCACCGTTCCGGTGGAGCGGTTCACCTGGCTGCCGACCCGCCAGCCGGTGGCCCTCGAGCTCTGGGAGAACCCGTTCGCACCATCTATCACTTCGGCTTACAGCACTATTACTACCTGGCATAACAAGGGCAAAGACATCACCTATCAGGGGGAGGTTTATTACTGGACCAAGGATCGGGAATTTCTCAGGTTCATCGACCTTCCCGAGCGCCGCGCGGTACCCTTCGAACTGGCAGTGGTGGTGGATGAGCCCACCGAGCAATTGCTGCGCCGTCACCGCTGGAATATTGTGCATTCCCTGCCCATCTCGCGGGACGTGAGTCGCTATCGCCGCTACATCCAGCAGTCGCGCGGCGAGTTCACGGTGACCAAAGACCAGGTGGTGCGCCCGGTGACCGGCTGGTTCAGCGATCGCAGCTGCAGCTATCTGGCGGCGGGGCGTCCGGTGATCACGCAGGATACCGGTTTCGGCAAGTTCCTGCCCACCGGCAAGGGTCTTTTCGGGTTTCTGACGATGGAGGACATTCTGGCTGCGGTAGACACCATCGAGAGCGATTATGAAGGAAGCTGCCGGGCGGCTCGGGAGATTGCGGAAGAATATTTTGCAGCGGAAAAGGTCCTGGGGAGCCTGATGGCCAGGGCGGGGTTGTAGCGGAGAGATGGGTAATGGGTGATGGGGGTTGGGGGCAGGGTTGTCAGCGTTGGCGACAGGGGGTGCGCTGCGATCTTTGTCTTCGGCATTTTTGAGCTTGTTGATGCCACTATGGGGTGAGGTTCAGGGGGAAGATGTCCACAGTGCCGGGTAAGGCGGGAAGGTTGACGTGGTTTGACAGCGTCAGAGGCCTTGCCATTCTCTGGATTGCGATTTTTCATTTCTTTCTGGCATATGACGCCAGCCGTCATCCCTGGATGCTCGGCCCTGCCAATTTTGGCGCCTTCATGGAGACCTGTGCGCCGGCTTCGTTGCTGGAGACTCTTGGCTGTATTGTTGACGGCGTGCTGGCCACGATCTTTGAAAGAGGATCGCAGGGGGTGGCCGTTTTCGTGGTAGCCAGCGGGTTCGGACTGACCTATTCCCTGGTCAGGAAAGGCCTGCCGCCAGGCGGGTGGAGGCGCTGGTACTGGAAAAGGTTTGTCAGGTTATATCCCCTGTATTGGCTGGCACACTTGATTTGCCTGGTCTCGCCTTTCGTTGCGCTTTCCGGAGCCATCGACTACCGATTCCTGCTGAGCTTTCTGGGCGACCGCTTCTATCCCCCGGATACCATGTTCTACTATTTGGTTCCCGCCTGGTGGTATTTCGGACTGCTGATCCAGCTCTATGTGATCTTTCCGGTGCTCTATCGCCTGCTGCTCAAGCTTGGGCCAGCCTGGTTTCTCGGGTTGAGCATTTTCATCACGGTGGCAACCCGGTCCCTTCTTGCCGATGTGCTCCACGCCAACGGCAACTACGAGCAGGGCGCTCTGTGTCTGGGAAGGCTGTGGGAATTTGCATCGGGAATGGCGCTCGCCTACTGGTACAGTGAGCATCCCGGCCTCGTGGAAGAGCGGCTCTTTGCGGGAAAAACGTTCTTTCTGGGTGTGGGGCTTTATGTGCTCGGAGCTTACAGCTACCAGCCGGTCTTTTTTCATGCCTTTACCGACGGCTTGATCGGTACCGGCCTGACCATCGTGCTGGCGCACTGCGCCCGCTGGGCCGAACGCCTGAGCCTCCTGCGGTCAGCCCTCGTCAATGTAGGGGTCTACTCGTACGGGCTCTATCTGCTGCACCAGCCCTACGTCATCTACATCGGTGAGCGACTGCGCGACAAGCCCATGCTCTATTTCGTTCCCTGCGCTTTCCTGATCCTGGGGATCATCGCCATCGCTTGCCGGTTTATCGAGCGCTACGTGAACACCCTCGTCATCAGCCTCTTCGATCGGCCCAAAGTCAGCCTCACCTGACTCCAGTGATCTCGTTCACGCCTTCCCCGTTTGGTTCTGTTTTTCGGCGGTTTTCCGAATCCCGGCCCTGACTTGTCAAGACTCTTGTGAAACGGTTTGAGTTTCGGTAAGAATTAATCACACACCGTGTCTGGTGCGCCCTGCTGGGCGGGGAGCCCGGGCCACGGTTGTTCTTCTTCTGGTATGAGAGGTGAATCGGAAGTTATGGTGCCTGCCGGCGAGCCCTGAGAAGGGAGTCCCACGCTTAACTGAAACAAAAGGAGCGACCATCATGAGCAAGGCTATGGACAGCAAGAAAGATGAGAAGAAGAAACCGGTGAAGAGTAAGAAGGAAAAGAAGGCTGAAAAGAGATCCAAAAAGGAGGCCAAAGGATCCTGAAATGAGGGCGTGGAAGCCGTGAGCAGGAGTCAAGTGGAGCTTCCTGCCGGGGATAGACCTGGTTGAATCCGAACCGGTGGCATGAGGACAGGTCCAAGGGGACCCACGAGAAAGCTTTTTCGTTCAACGGGAAGGAGGCTACCCATGAAACGAAGGTGCATTGTCACCATCGCGGTCGTGATCATTGCCATCGTTGTTTTGCCCCGGATGGTGGTTGGAGCTGCAGTCCCGCCCAACCTGGAGCTTTACCTCTCGCCCGACCGGACGTTTGCTCTCTACAAACCGGTGGGCTGGGAGGTCCGCACGCACGAATACCCAAACGGTCGGATGGTTGCCGTTACCGCGCCCAAGGGTCCTGACTTCGCCCAATTGCTTTTCCTGAAGACCAATGACCGTTCCAGTAACTCCGTAAACTTCGCGTCGCTTACGTTGAAGAACGTGAGCCCGCAAAAACCCGGACTTAAAATCATCTCGGCCCGAAGTACGCAAGACCGTAAACGGACGGCCGTGGAATTTGAATACCAACAACCCGACAAGACGCGTATCCGGGGGCGGCAGTATTTCATCATGAACTATCCGGAGGCCCGCGTTTTCGGCTACGAGACGGAGGCCGCAAGATTCGACCAGATGCTGCCGGTGCTTGTTTCGGTCCTTTCGAACTTCACCCACCTGGACCCCGCACAGTTCAAGAACGCGCCAAAGCGAAGTGCCCCTCCTCCTTTGAATCTTTCCCTGACCCCCCGCTCACTGCCGGATGGCTCCGCTTCGCTGCTCGTGCCGGTCGGGTGGGGACTGATGGGCCAGCAGGGAAGGGTATTGAGCAGCGGCCCGGAAGGCGCCGGTTTTGCTTTTTCCTCGGCCGACTTTTGGGGCCCTTCGAAGATGCCCTACTTCGACAGTTCGAAGATCCCGGGAGGGTTGCACTATCCTTACATGGCGCCGATCGATGCCATGATAACCGTTATGCAGAAATACGGTTCCAGCCGCGTTCAGGTGGTCGAACGCTCCCGGAATCCCACGCGGGCGGCCGAGGCGGCGGCGGTTCTCAAGCGCGGAACCGATGCCGAAACGGCGGTCCTCACCTCGACCAACGACAAAGGGGTGCGGTGCAAGGGCTATTATGAGGTGCTCGGCTTCCAGCCCATGCCTTCCGGCCAATGGGGGATCATTTTCTATGCCATCTGGGCACCCGAGACGCAGTTCGAAAGCTATCTCCCCTCCTTGGTCAAGGTGTCCGAAAGTTTCAAAATCAACGAACAATGGGCTTCCAATTACATTCGCCAAGGAGTGGAAAACCTCAAACGCCAGATGGCCAAGACCTCCCGCATGATGGCTGATACCGCTTCCGCAGTTCGGGAATCTTCCATGGCTGCTTTCCAGGAACGGATGCGCAGCCAGGACTACCTGGACTACAAGCGCACCTCCGTGATCCGCGGGGAACAGGAGTGGGTTTCCCAGGTGGAGGGTGGGGCGCTCTACAAATCCGACCACTGGGGGCTGAGCCGCGAAGGGGAGCGGATGATCGAGGGCCAGCCTTACAACTACTACAACTTCGAGGGCCGTAATCCGAGGTACAACGAAACCATGACCCCGGTGGATGCTTCCCGGGAAGTGTTTGAAAGCGTCTACGGTAAGGGCCGCTGACCGCCGTGAACTTCATCAAATCTCTCGCCTGGGAAGGAGTATCGCGATGTTGCGAAAAGTGTTGTGCTTTGGCGTAATCCTGTTCTTGCTGGCCCTTATGGGATGCATTGATGAGTCCACGGTCATCTCGGTCAAAAAGGACGGCAGTGGTACCGTGGTCTCAACCCTCTACATGACCAGGGCCATGCAGGAGATGATCAAGGAGATGGCCGCGGCCATGGGTGACAAGGGCAAGGGCAAGCAGAAAAACCCTTTCATCGAGAGCGCTGAAACCTACAAGAAGAAGGCCTCGGAGATGGGTGAAGGGGTCACCTTCGTCTCCTCGAAAGAAGTGCGCAAGACGGATGGCACCACCGGCGTGCAGGTGACCTACGCGTATAAGGACATCAATAAACTCAAGGTCAACTCGGAGCCGGCGAGCCCGGCGGCCGGTCTCGACGATACGAAGCCACCCGAAGGGGGGCCTCCCCCCAAAAAGGAAACCCCGGTGACGTTTGCCTTTGAAAAGGGTGCCACGCCGAAGCTCACGGTCACAATGGCCAGGACGGAGAAGGAGGAGGCCAAGCCGGAGGAGCAACCAGCTCCCGAAGAGGGCTCCGCTGAGGAACAAATGGCGATGATCAAGCAGGTGTTCGATGGTTTCCGCATGCAGTTGGTGGTTGCGGTTGACGGCGAAATCACCAGGTCGAATGCCACGTTTGTTGAAAAGGATGCGAAGACCGGCAAGAAGCAGCGGGTCACCCTCATCGAGATGGACCTGGGAAAGCTTTTCAAAGATGAAGCCTCGTTCAGGAAACTCACCGCCATGGGAGAGGTGGAAGACATCGCCACCGCGAGAGAGAAGTTGAAGGACATCCCGGGCCTGAAATTTGAACCCGAGGAAAAGGTCGAAATCGAATTCAAATAGGTGAGAGCCGGAGGCTGCTTTGGTTGAAAGGAGCAAGTCCTTATGGGAACCATGAGCCACCGCCACCCGCAAAGCCGCATGCTGCACCGCTGGAAGCATGGGGTGGAGCCTTCCTTTCTGGGGGACCTCCTCGTCTGTACCGGTCAGGTCCTGCGAGCCATTCCCGAGGTGTGGTTCCGCAAACGGCTGACCTGGAACACCCGCCCCGATGAGCTGGCTCGCCCCATGACGGGGGATCGGCTGGTGGCGGATGCCATTGCCGCCCACCGCGCCATCACCATCGACCGCCCGCCGGAAAAGGTCTGGCCCTGGATTGCTCAGTTCGGCAGAGGTGCAGGCTACTACTCCTGGGACTTTCTGGACAACCCCGGCCATCGACATGCCGATTACCTGCTCGACCTTCCCGAACCGAGCCTTGATGATTGGAACCAGGACATCGGCAGGATCTGCTGCGTGGAACCGGGGAGGGAGCTGGTCTGGTATGATGAGCCGCTCTTTTTCGGCATGAGAACGCCCTTTGCCATGACTTTTCGCCTGGATCCCGAGCCGGATCACGCGACTCGCCTCCACTTCCGCATCTCCTTTGGGCTTCCGCAGACAAATCGACGCGCTCGGCTTGCCTTCCGCGTCGGCCTCCTCATGGACCACGTGATGTCCACCGAGATGCTGCGACGTCTCAAGATCCTCATCGAAACGTATGAAGAACGGGTCCTCAACGCCGAGATCAACCGCTCCCTGGCCCCTCATCAAAGATCACGCTGGGGTCCAGCCTCGGCGATCCGAGGGGCGGGAAGCGGTCCCCAGGAGGGCGGGCGTAAGGACTCGACCCCGGGCCTTTAGCGATGAAACCCGCCACTACCAGGAAGAGCATCTTCCTTTCTCCGGTTTTCCTGTCGATCACCATTGGCGCCCCCTTTTGCGTATTCAAGTATTTGTTCGGGGTCCTCACGCTCCGCCAGGGAGAGCTCGGACAGCACCACGTGCTGTCGCTCGTCGGCGGGATGGTCATGGTGTGGGCGGGAATCGACCTGGTCCTGAACGTCTTGCGCTCGGCCTTCACCCTGCTGGGCCGAAAAACCGCCATCCAATTCTGCCTGATTGCCCAGACAGGCGCGCTCTTCAGGCGCCCGACGCTGTTCCTCGCCCTTGATACCTTGCTGTCCTTCGTGATCATCTGTTTTGTGCTTTGGTCGGGCTGGATTGTCCGCCTGAAGCCTTGCGAGAGTTATCTGTGGTATGCGGCGACAACCGTCAACCTGATCAGCCTGGCGGTCGTCAACGTATGGACCGAATATCAGCGGAATTCTGATCGTGAGGACCCTGACGAAGTTCGGCGGCAATGAGGCTGCGGTCAGACGGCGTCCTGCCGGATTCGTCTCAGGACTTTGAGTCCATGGGGATAAACCGCTGAGCAGATGCCACAGACATGTCCTTCATGAACCTGAAACCAGTGTTCGTTTTTCCAGACTTCACAGGCGTGAACGTCGAGGATCTCCTCGCGTGGTATGTCGGGGTGCCAGGCGGCTCCTTTGTCTTCCCGGGCAAGTCGGGCATCGATCCAGTCCACTACTTCAGACGGTCATGGATGAGCACCTGCAAGAGGGCCGGCATTGCGGGAGGGCTGTTTCACGATCTAAGGAGAACGGCAGTCCGTAACATGGTGCGTGCCGGTATCCCTGAGCGGGTAGCGATGATGATCAGCGGGCACAAAACCAGAAGTGTTTTCCAGCGGTATGATATCGTGGACGAACAGGACCTGAAGAAGGCAGCGCAACGTCACGCTCGATATTTGGCGGAAAGATCGGAAAATGAGGGGTAACGGTTACAAAAATGGTTACAATCGCAAAGCAAAGGTCCGTAGAATGGTGCCCCCGACACGATTCGAACGTGCGACACCGAGATTAGGAATCTCGAGCTCTATCCTCCTGAGCTACGGGGGCACTCGCTGAAGGGTTCCCCGTGCATAGCACAAGGCGAGGAACCGTGTCAACCACCGTGGCTGGAACTCAGGAGGCATTGAATAGAGGTGAGTTCAAGGATGACAGAGGCCTCAACGTTGCCGCGAAGGAGACCGAGTGCAGACGATTCAGTTGAGAATTAGCGGTCGGCAAGGCCTTACTCTGGATGAACTTCTCCCTCTGCACGGAGAAATGCCCGTGTCGCTTCAGCATCAGTCCCCTTGAACTTCTCCTTGACAGGCTTACCCGATTTCAGTAGATAAAGAGGCACAAAGCAACGGCGGCATACCCAAGTGGCAAGGGAGCGGTCTGCAAAACCGTTATTCACCGGTTC
>CAZDKX010000212.1:0-8658 GCA_964505935.1 uncultured Syntrophobacteraceae bacterium | reverse complement strand
TGGCTTTGCGGTCCTCCGGGAGTTCCAGCCGTTCCGTGCCTTCGCCGCTGCTGTCCACCGGCCACTGCAATCCTTCAACCGGGATCCGGTCCGGGGCAACGCCGTTCAAGTCGGGGATTAAGCGGGCGGCCTCGACGAAGGCGGCCTCCGGCGAGGCAACCTGGAGCCCGGGCTGCAGATGGCCGAGCAGGCTGTTCACCAGCTCGAAATCGGATCGCACCGTTTCCGGCCCGGTAAGGACTTTGCTCAGCGTCTGCACCCGCCGTTCGCAATTGACGGCGGTTCCGGCCTTTTCCACAAAGGTCGCAGCGGGGAGCACCACGTGGGCGAAATTGCAGGCGGCGGTCCGGGTGCAATCCTGGACGATCAAGAGTTCGAGACGGGCCAGCAGGCTGTTCACTTTGGCTTTGGGCCAGCCCAGTTCGTAAGGGTTGGCCCCCATCAAATACAGCCCTTTGATGTAGCCCCGCTGGATGGCCTCCGGCAGATCGGGCCAGCCCAGTCCCACCTTGTCGGGGAGCTCGGTGCCCCAGACTTTCATGGCGAGCTTTCGCGAAGTGGCCGTGCCGGCCGGGCGAAAACCGGGAAGGTACTTGGGCAGGGCCCCAAAGAGCGCCGCTCCCTGGCCGTTGCCCGTCGCCGGCATGGCGTTGACGCCGCCGCCCGCGGCGCCGACGGAGCCCAGCAGCATTTGGAGCGCTGCGCAGAGCTTGAAGAAACTGTCTTTGGCCGGTGACGTGGCCGGATCGACGCCAATGACCAGGCAAGCCGGTCGACGGGAGGCATAGAGCCGGGCCGCCGAACGGATTTCTTCTTCGGAAAGGCCAGTCTTGGCCATGATATCGGCCATCTTGACCTTTTGCAGGCTGTTTTCAAGCTTACCGAGATCCTGCGTATGTTGCTGCAGGAATTCCTCGTCCTGAAGCCCCTCGTCCAGGATGACCTTGATCAGGCCGAGGAGCAGGGCATGTTCTGTTCCAGCCTTTAACGCCAAATAGAGGTTGGCGGTCTTGCTCAGGGGGACGCGATCGGCATGAGCAACGATCAGCGGCGCGCCCTCGCGAGCGGCCTTCCGGGCACGAACGGCGGCAATGGCATGTTTTTCAAGCGTATTGGAGCCGAGGACCAGGATGGCGCCGGCCTGAGCAATGTCACTGAGACTGTTGGTCATGGCGCCAAATCCCAGGCTGCCGTTCAGTCCTTCGTACATTGCCTGCTGCCAGGGGCCGCCGAGGTTGTCGACATGGTTGCTCGCGAGCGCTCCTCGGGCTAACTTCTGAGCCAGATAATACTCCTCGTTGGTCAGCATGCCGCCGCACAGCACGGCAATGGCGTTCCCGCCGGCCTGGTCGAGGATCCTTTTCAGGGCGGCTACGGCAGTGTCGAGAGCCCTCTCTACGGAACACGGCTCCAGTTCGCCCTGGTCGTTGCGAACCGCCGCCTGGGTGAGGCGATCGGGCGAGTTGATAAAGTCAAAATTGAAGCGACCCATTTTGCAGAGCGCGCCCCGGTTGGCTGGCGACTGGAAATTCCCCCGGACCCTCACCACCTTATCTTCAAAGCTGTCGTAGTCGGCCCGGCAGCCGCAGGTACATTGCAGACAGATGGAGGCGGTTCTCTCGAGTTTCCAGGAACGGAGGCGGCCGCCGCGTCCGCCGCGAAAGCCGATGGCATCCACGGGACAGAAATCGGCGCAATGGCCGCACAGTTCACAGCCCGCCTCCAATAGAGGCAGCCCGAAGGCGGTGGAGATGCGCTGATCGAAGCCGCGCCCCACTTTGGTCCAGATGTCCGCCCCCTGGATATCGTGACAGGCTCTGATGCAGCGGCGGCAGAGGATACACTTGTTCATATCGATGTGCAGGCCGGGGTTGGGATCGGAATCAACCTCGTATTGGTGGCGCTGGCCATGGTACTTGGCGGCTTTGACGCCGTACAAATGAGCCAGGTCCTGGAGTTCACACTCACCGGCGGCGTAGCAGGTCATGCAATCGTTGGGGTGGTCGGAAAGCAGCAGGTCCATGATCATGCGGCGCGCTTCGATGACCTTCGGCGAATCGGTCTCGATCACCATGCCGTGGCGCACGGGGTACACGCAGGCCGCCACCAGGGAGGACCAGTCGCCGCGGATTTCTTCCACGACACAGATGCGGCATGCCTCTTCGAGGGGCAACCAGGGATGATAGCACAGCGTAGGAATGTAGATCCCCGCCTGCCCGGCTGCTTCCAGAATGGTCGCGGCCTTGTCGACGGTCACTTCCTGTCCGTTGATCCTAAGCGTGATGTCTGCCATACCGAATTTCCCCTTCATGGTTTACGTCGTTGTCGCACGGCCTGCCTGCGTTGGTACTCGATGAGGGCTTTGCAGACCCCTGCAGGGCATTCGTGCCTTTCAATGTGGGCGCGGAATTCGTCTTCAAAACAGGTGATGGCGGTGAGGACCGGGCGGGAGCTGGTCATGGCGAACTCACAGTTGGGTAGGTCGATCATGGCATGGCATAGCGCGCGGATGTGTTCGAGGTCCTCCATGGTCCCTTCTCCGTCGACAATCCTGTTCATCCTTTCCTCCATCTGCTGCATGCCGATGCGGCAGGGTACGCATTTGCCGCAGGAAAGTCCCTTCTCGAAATCGAGGAAAGATTTGGCGACCTGGACCATACAGATCTGATCATCGATGGCGGCGAGAAACCCCGTCTCTTTTTCGTAGTAGATGTCCTCCCGGTAGGCCCGTTCCGCATTGATGGAGAGATGATCGAACAGAATCCGCCCGCGAATGAGCGTTTCATGGAGAATGTCCGGAACATCCCGGGCATGGACTCTCAGGTAGAAGAACCCCTTCTGAGGAAAACCGATGAAGGGTCCAGCCTGGCATTTCCCGAGGCAGCCTGCCTTGGCATCCCCCACCACCAGGTCAAGCTGCAGGCGGGCAATGCCCTCGATCAGCGCCTCCCGGACCGATCGGCAGTCGCACGCGCACTCACCCCTGGGTCGGCAGACGGTGATGCAGGGCTTCTTGGAGGCGGCGTCGCAAAAGCTTGGCAGCTTCTTCGGGAGCAGTTCCGGTTCCCGAGCCGCGGTTGCGGGTTCGGGGACCTCCTCTCCAAGAGGAATCCAGGGTTTCCTCGGCAATTCGCGAAGCAGGGTTTTCAGCAATCCCATAATGTCCTCTTTTCAACCACTTTCATAACGAATCAGCGATCCCCAGAAGGCTCTACGGCAAACTCCTGGCAGCTGCTTCGGTCAAGGCCACAAACTGATCGGGGAAGACGCCCAGGTAAACCATCACGAGCACAAGGACGATGCTGAGCGAACGCGTCCAGGGATCGACGACAATCGTGGGCTGGGGGCGGTCCGGTTCCAGGAGGTAAGCCGCCTTGATGACCATCAGATAGTAGTAGAGGGAGATGGTGGCGTTGATCATACCGATCACGACCAGCGCCAGATAGCCCTTTTCCAGAGCGGCTGCGAACACCAGAAACTTACCGGTGAAACCCACCGTCGGTGGGATTCCGGCAAGGCCGAAGAGGCCCAGCATGAGGGTCATGGCCAGGAGCGGCGAGCGTCTGTGCAGGCCGGCAAGCTCTTCGATCTGGAGGTTCCGGCCGTCTTCGGCGATTTTCATGATGACCATGAAACAGGCGTAGGTCATCACCAGGTAGGCGATGGCATAATAAATGGCCCCGGCAAAACCGCGCTCGGTCATGCTCAAGATCCCGGTCATCATGTAGCCGGCGTGCGCGATGCTCGAATAGGCGAGGAGCCGCTTGAGGTCCTTCTGGATGAGGGCGACCAGGTTGCCGAAGGTCATGGAGAGCACGGAAAGGACGATCAGGAGGTTGACGAGAACGTCACTGCCGCTACCGGCAAAGCCCACAAACCGGATCACCATGGCCGCGGCAGCCATCTTGGAGACAGTGGCGATGAAGGTGGTCACCTGATTGGCCGCGCCCTGATAGACATCCGGAGCCCAGGTGTGAAAGGGGAACAGCGCCTGCTTGAAGAAGAAACCCGAAAGCGCCAGCACCAAGCCGGCAATGGCGGCGGGCTGAGTGATAACCGTGGGCAGCACCCGGATCACATCCACCACATAGGTGCTCTTCACCATCCCGAAGATCAGGCTGATGCCAAAGACCAGGAAGGCGGAAGCGGTAACCCCGATCATGAAATACTTGATGCCCGTCTCCACGTACTCATCCGTCCGCTGCCGCATGGGCACCAGCAGGTAAAGGGTGTAGGAGGAAAGCTCGATGGCGACGTAAATGGTCAGGAGCTCGACCGCACTGACCAGCATCATCATCGCCAGGGTGGAGACCGACAGGAAAAAATAGAACTCGGCATGGTGACGTTCGTTAATGCCGGCCAGTTCACTGCACGAAAAAACGACCCAGAAGGTTCCCAGGGCCAGCAAGACTTTGAAAACCTGGCTGAAAAGGTCCACGCGGTAGGCGTCGAAGAAGAGCATGCCCTCTTGACGGGCACAAAGCACCGTGACCAGCAGGCCAACCCCGGCGAGGCCCAAGGCCAGGACCTGGAGCCTGCTCGGATCGTTTTGGCGCCGCAGGGAGGCGCCGAAAAAGACCAACGCCATCAAGATATAGAAGAGCTCGGGGAGGAACAGGACCCATGGCATCATCGTTGCTTCATCTCCTTAGAGGCTGTCCAAAATCAAGTGGCGGTTATTGCAGTCTTTTTCCAACCACGAAGGACGCGAAGAGCACGAAGAAATCACTTCGGGTGCTTCGGGGATTTGACATAAACTCAAACCGCCAAACCGGCCACGAACGGGATCACCGCGCTCTGAATCACATCCAGGATGACCCGCGGAAACATCCCGAAGAAGAGAATCACCCCCACAAGAATGATGCGGGGAGTGGCCAGCGCCAGGGGGACATCCGGGATGTGCTCCCAGCGCTCGTTCTTCTCGCCGTAGAAGGTCCTCTGAACTACCCGCAGCATGAAGAGAGCGCTCACCACCAGGCCCATAACCGCCAGAATGCCCCACATCGGATAGGTTTGCACCGCCGAGATGAAGACCAGCAGCTCGGCCCAGAAACTGGCCATGAACGGGACTCCAATCCCGGCAAAAGCGGCCACAATGAAAAAGGCCGAGGCCACGGGCATGGTCCTGGACAGACCGCCGAGGTCCGGGATCATCTTGGTGTGGGTCTTGTCATAGATATAGCCGACCGCCGAAAAGAGGAGCGCCGTCATCACCCCGTGGGCAAACATTTGGAAGACGGCCCCATTGATGCCGTTGACGGTCATGGTGGAGAGCCCCAGGCCCACAATGCCCATGTGCGAGACACTGGAGTAGCCGATGACGAATTTCAGGTCCGTTTGGGCAAGCCCGACAAACGCCCCGTAAACGATCCCGATGGTGGCCAGCACCGCCATCAGTTGCGCCCAATATTGGAGCCCTTCCGGGCAGATAGTCATGCCCAGCCGCAGGATGCCGTAGGCGCCCAGCTTCATCAAGACGCCGGCGTGGATCATGCTCACCGCAGTGGGCGCCGCCACATGGCCGACGGGCGACCAGGTGTGCATGGGCCAGACACCGGCCAGGATGCCGAAGCCGAGGTAGAGCATGATGAAAGCAAGCCGCTGCACTTCGGGCGACAATCCCATGCGGGCCAGTTCGAAGAGGTCGAAAGTGGTCGAACCACCCTGAACCCAGAGATAGAGGATCGCCGGCAGGATCAGAGCACTGCCCGCAAGCAGGTAGAGGGTGAGCTTCATGGCGCCGTATTCCTTGCGGGTCGAACCCCAGATAGCGATGAGCGGGTACATGGGGAAGAGCGATACGTCATACCAGACGAAGATCCAGAAAAGATCCATGGCGATGAAAACGCCGTAAACCCCGGCTACCAGAAGAAAGATGAAGGCAAAGAATTCCTTCACCCGGAGCTGCATCTCCCACATGGTGAGGATCCCGGTAAAGAGCACCACCGCCGTCAGGAGCAGCATGGGGGCGTTGATCCCATCCAGGGCGTTGAACCAGTAGATTCCCAGGCTTTTCACCCAGAGGGTGCGTTCGACGAACTGCAGGCCGCCTTTCTGAGTATCGTAATTGCAGTAGGCCCAGAGAGCGAGCGCCAGGCCCACCGCGGCATAGCCCAGGCTCACCTGCTTGACCAGCTTGGGACGGTCGGCCGGGATGAAGAGGATGGTCACCAGGCCGAAAATGGTGGAAAACAGGATCGCCGACAGGATGGGGAATTGAGCCATTTCCATGAAAAGCCCCCTAATTTCGGATTTCGCATTTCGGATTTCGGATGTATCGTTCGCCAATCTGGCTCACACTTCTTTCAAAAGCTCTTCGTACGATCACCTTCACCTCCAAATTCGACATCCGGAATCCGAACTTCGAAATCCCACCTCATATCAAGAAACAGAGCACGACCAGCGCCACCGCCCCGATCATGATGAGCAGGTTGTGCTGGAGCATTCCCGACTGGAGGAGACTCAACAGCCGGCCACTCGCCACGGTAGCGTTGCAGAGCCCGTCGATGCCGTCATCGATGACGCGCCGCTCATTGAGGGAGAAAAGGCCGGTTACGCCTCGATAGATGACCGTATCGAGAAACTTGCGCAGGAAGGCGTCCAGGTACCAGCGGTGGGCGAAAAGTTGCTCGACCGTCGGGAAGGAACGCAGGAATCCGACCTGGGCGGCTTTTCGGCGGCCGAATTCGAGCCACGCCCAGGCAATGCCGGCCAAGGCCACGCTGACCGCCGAGACGAGTACCATATAATGGCCGGGCGTGTGGCCCTCCGAGGCCCCGTGGGCACTCTCCGCGGCGGCGCCATGGATTGCCGGTGCGTTCTTGCCAAGGAGGAAGTGCTCGAGGGTGTCCTGGGAAAAGCCAAGCACCAGCGTTACCCCCGCCAGAATCATCACGGGGACGGCCATGCTCCAGAAGATATAGGCCCCATGCCCCTCGGTGTGCCCTCCGTGGCCGGTATTCCCATGACCTTCATGGGGCTCAAGGGTACGTTTGGGAAAGAGCATGAAGAAGATGAGGCGGAAGCTGTAGTACGCCGTCATCAAAGCCCCCAGCAGCCCGGCCAGCAGCCAGATGCGGTTGCTATGCCCGGCCAGCACCCCCAGCACGGCTTCCTTGCTGAAGAAGCCCGAAAGCGGGAAAATCCCCGAAAGGGCGAGCGCGCCGATGGTCATGCAGGTCATGGGAATGACCAGCCTGCGTCCTCCCTGCTGACCGATTTCGCGGAAATCGTTGGTGTGGTATTCATGAATGAAAATCCCCGAGCACAAAAAGAGCAGCGCCTTGAAACCGGCGTGGGTGGTCAGATGAAAGACCCCGGCAAAGTAGCCGCCGGCGGCCAGGGCCATCACCATGAAGCCGAGCTGACTGACCGTTGAATAGGCCCAAACCTGCTTCAGGTCGTTGGTGGCCATGGCCATGGTGGACGAGATCAGCATGGTGATGGTGCCGATGGCCAGCGCCATGGTCATGGCCTCGGCCGATCCGGAGAAGAATGGGAAAATGCGGCTGAACATGTAGACGCCGGCCGCCACCATGGTCGCCGAATGGAGCAAAGCGCTGACCGGAGTGGGGCCTTCCATGGCGTCGGGCAGCCAGGTGAGCAGCGGAAACTGGGCGCTCTTGCCCATGACGCCGCCAAAGATGAGCATGGCGGAGAGGGTGAGCAGGTGGGGGGAGATGGCATGCGCCGAAGCGGCTTCATTCATTTTGAGAATGCTGAGGTTCCCGAACCCGAGCAGGAGAATGATCAGCCCCAGAAAGAAGCCGATATCGCCGAGGCGGGTCATGACGAAGGCTTTTTTACCCGCCTGGGAAGCGCTCCACTTTTCGTAATAGAAGCCGATCAGCAGATAAGATGCCAGCCCCACCAGCTCCCAGAAAATGAACAGCTGGAGCATACTGGGTGAGATGACCATACTCATCATCGCCCAGGCAAAAAGGGACTGGAAGGCATAGTACCGGCTGTAGCCGGGGTCGCCGGCCATGTAGCCCACCGAGTAAACCTGCACAAGGAAGCTGATGACCGTCACGATGGTGAGCATGAGGAGGCTGAGGGGGTCCAGGAGATAGCCGAAGGGGATAAAAAGCTTGTCGGCCAGAAGCCAGGGAAATTCGTACTGCACCGGCGCTCCGGCATGAAAAAGCGTCACAAGCAGGTAGAGGGCACAGAGGAGCGAAGTCGTGATCGCGCCGATGGACAGGGCGGCGGAAAGTCGCCGGTGATGGCGGGTGAAAACCAGAATCACCGCCATGGAGAGAAAGGGCAGACTCGTGGCGAGAGATGCCGCCAGCAAAACCGGATCCTTCAAGAAGGCAATCATGGAGTCCTATCCTCGCAAACGTTGTGCTCGTTCCACGTTGATGGAATGGAGCTTCCGGAACAGAGCCAGGATGATACTGAGGCCAATGGCCGCTTCGGCTGCTGCCAGACCCATGACAAACAGCGCCACAATCTGTCCCACCGCGGGTTCCGGGGCAAGGAAGCGATTGAAGGCCATAAAGTTGAGGTTCGCGCCGTTCAGCATCAGCTCAAGGGAAATCAGCATACCGATCAGATTGCGGCGCTGGAGGACGCCGAGCAGGCCGAGGCTGAACAGCGCGGCCGCCACGATCAGGTAAACGCCAAGGGTGTTCATGAGGTCAACCTCCGCGTGAA
>CAZDKX010000211.1:0-8687 GCA_964505935.1 uncultured Syntrophobacteraceae bacterium | reverse complement strand
TGGATGCGCTATCTGCCGAGCACCAAGTATTACAAGTGCATGAGGTGCCGGTCCGGCATGCTGGTGTTCTTTGACCGAGTGACCTTCAAACTGGGCTGAACGGCGCCATCCATACGACTCCTGTTGTCCGCCTGCTTCTCTTCATGAAGGGGGTTGCCTGATGGTCCGGATCACCTGATGGGGAAAGGTCTCAAAAGGTACCTTCACCCGAATCCAGGTGTTGGGGTGGGCAATGGCCCGGCGGCTTCCTGACAAATCCTCGAAAGCATCGAGCACGTATCCTCTGGTGGTGCCATCCTGATCGAGAAACTCCAGTTTCATACCGGCCACAAGGCGGCTTCGAACTTCAATGCAAATCTGCCGCCGCCCTGCTGGAGGTGAGACGGCAGGCCTTTCCCAGTGGCTCTCCGGCGGCGGTCGGACAATGCCTGCGAGCGTGTGGGTCTGGATGATGCGGGAGGACGCCTCGACGCCGCCATCACGGTCGGCGTCAGGATCGAAAAGCATGCCCGCGGTGTAGGGGCGGTGGCTGACCGCCTCGAGGTCCTGCCGCCATGTTGGGTCCACGGCGTAGGTTTCCGGGGCCTCCCAATAGCGGTCGATAGCCTGCCGGTAGGTCCGGGTGACACTGGCAAGGTAGAAGGCCCCCTTCATGCGGCCTTCGATTTTGAAGGCGTCGATGCCGACGGCCATCAGCTTGTCGAGATGATCGATGAGACAGAGATCTCGCGAATTGAGGAGGTAGGAGCCGCGGGCATCTTCCTCGAGGGGAAAGTATTCACCCGGGCGTTTGGCCTCAACCAGCCGGTAGGACCATCGGCAAGGCTGGGTACAAAGGCCGCGATTGGCGCTCCGGTTGTTGAGGAAGGCACTGAGCAGGCAGCGCCCTGAATAGGATAGACACATCGCCCCATGAACGAAAACTTCGAGCTCGCAACCGACGGCTTGCCGGATTTCGTTGAGCTCGTCGAAACGGAGTTCCCGGGCCAGATTGACCCGGTGGATGCCCTGGGTTTGCCAAAACGAGACGCTGAGGGAGTTGGTGGTATTGGCCTGAGTGCTGAGGTGCAAAGGTACTTCGGGGGCCCAGCGCCTCGCCAGGACCAGCATGGCCGGGTCGCTCACAATCATGCCGTCAACGTGGAGGTCCCGCAGGTATTGCAGATAAGCGGGCAGGGTCTTGAAGTCCTCTTCCCGCATGAAGGTATTCACGGTCACATACAGCCGCTTCCCCAGACCATGGGCGAGATGACAGGCCGCCGCCAGTTCCTCGGCATGCAGGTTCCTGGCGTAGCTTCTGAGGCTGTACTCCTTTCCTCCCACGTAGACCGCATCCGCCCCATAAAGGAAGGCGAGGCGACATTTCTCCAGGCTTCCCGCCGGGGCCAGGAGCTCCGGCTTGATCCGCCCATGGTCAGTCTTCAAGGGTATGAACTCCCGTCGTTCGATAGGCCATAACCTGCCCCCGTGCCAGCATCGATTTGACAAATCCAATCCGGGCCTGTACTTATCATCCACCATGAGATTACGGCAAGGGGGGATTCAGCAGTGCCCATGTGGGATGGATCGGGACGCATGAATGAAGAGCGGATCGCCTGGCTGAGCCTTAAGCTGATTCCCGATCTGGGAAATCACTCTCTGTTGCGTCTGCTGCAGCACTTCGGGAGCCCGTCGGCGATTCTCCGGGCGAGCGCGGGTGATCTGGGGGCGGTGCCGGGGTTGCGCGAGGCCGGCCGCCGGGCGCTCGTGAGGAAGGCCATGATCAGGCCGGCCGAGGCGGAATGGGCCCTGCTGCAAAAGGAGGGCATCCACCTGCTCTGCCTGGGTGACCCGCACTACCCGGCGAACCTGGCGGCAATTCCGGATCCTCCTGCGGCCCTTTTTGTCAAAGGTTTCCTCGAACCGAGAGATTTAGTCTCCATTGCCGTGGTCGGCTCCCGGGCGGCCTCCCCGAGGGGGATGCTTTTTACCCAGCAACTTTCGGGCGAGCTGGCGCGAGCCGGAGTGACTATTGTAAGCGGCCTTGCCGCCGGGATCGACAGCGCGGCGCATCGAGGCGCCCTCAAGGCGAAGGGCCGAACCCTCGCCGTTCTCGGCTGCGGGCTCGATGTGGATTATCCCCGTGGGAATGCCGGCCTGCGCCGGGAGATGGTCCAGGCAGGAGCGCTCCTCACGGAATTTCCCCTCGGCACGCCGCCGGCTCCGGGCCATTTCCCCATGCGCAACCGCATCATCAGCGGCTTATCCCTGGGGGTAGTGGTGGTTGAGGCTGCCCATCGCAGTGGTTCCCTGATCACGGCGCGCCTGGCTCTGGAGCAGGGCCGGGAAGTCTTTGCCGTGCCGGGAATAGCGCAGCATTATCAGAGTGCCGGGACGCATCAACTCCTGAAGCAGGGCGCCAAGCTGGTGGAAAGCGCCGAGGATGTGCTGGAGGAGATCCGGCCTGCCCTTCGGCGGCGTGGGGGCAGCGAGGAAGCAGCCCCGGCCGCCTCCTGTGAGCCGAAGGTGAGTGCGGAGGAAGCGACGCTGCTTCAAGCGCTGGATCAGTACCCCAGACATATCGATGAGATTTGTCGCACTCTGGGGTGGCCGGTGTCCCAGGTGATGGCTATCCTTTTGGCACTGGAATTGAAAGGAAGGGTGGGCCAACTGCCCGGTAAGTATTTCTTGAGCAAAGGATGACGGCATGCCCAGGTCGTTGTTGATTGTGGAGTCGCCTGCCAAGGCGAGGACCCTCGGACGCTATCTTGGCAGGGAATTTGTGGTTAAGGCTTCCGTGGGTCATATCAAAGACCTGCCGAAGAACAGGTTGGGGATTGACGTTGACCGGAATTTTACGGCCGACTACCAGGTGATCAGGGAGAAGAAAAAGGTTGTCAACGAATTGACAGCTGCGGCTGCCAAAGCTGATGCCATCTACCTGGGGCCGGACCCGGACCGGGAAGGCGAGGCCATTGCCTGGCATATCGCCGAGGCCATCCATGCGGGAGAAAAACCCTTGCATCGGGTGCTCTTTTATGAGCTTACCCAAAAGGCCATTGAAGAAGCCCTGGCCCACCCGAGCAGTCTCAACCGCGAGCGGTATGAAGCCCAGCAGGCCCGGCGCATCCTGGATCGCCTGGTGGGCTATCAGATCTCGCCCCTGCTCTGGCAGAAAGTCACGAAAGGCCTCAGTGCCGGGCGCGTGCAGTCGGTGGCGTTGCGCCTGGTGTGTGAACGGGAAAAGGAAATCCAGGCATTCACGACGGAAGAATACTGGACTATCGACGCTGACTTGTTGCCCCTGACGACAGACGGAGCGCCCGCCAACGACCCGAAGAAAGCCTTTTCCGCCCAGCTTTGGCGCTGTCGCAAGAAGAAATGTGTCATCAATTCCTCGGAGGAAGCCGATCACCTGGTGCAGCTCCTCCGGACGTTGAGCTATCGGGTGAGCAAGGTCGAGCTCAAGAAGCGGCGCAAGGGCCCCTCGCCCCCTTTCATTACCAGCACCCTGCAACAGGAAGCCGCGCGACGCCTGCATTTTTCCGCAAGGCAGACCATGCGCACCGCCCAGCGCCTCTACGAAGGTATCGAGTTGGGGACCGAGGGTGCGGTGGGCCTCATCACCTACATGAGGACGGATTCCACCCGGTTATCTCAAGACGCGGTGCAGGCAGCGCGCGAGTATATCGGGAAGACGTGGCCGGGACCCTATCTTCCGGGCAAGCCGGTATTCTACAAAGCCAGGGCGGGGGCCCAGGACGCTCACGAGGCAATTCGACCGACGGACGTGAAGCGGACTCCCGAGAACATGACCCCCTACCTCACCAAGGAACAGCTGAGACTCTATACGCTGATCTGGAAAAGATTCGTGGCTTCCCAGATGGCTCCGGCCCTGATTGCGCAAAAGAGCGTCGAGATTGCCGCCGGCGACTATCTGTTTCGGGCTGCTGGCTCGACGGTGGAATTCCCCGGCTTCATGGTGCTCTATGAAGAGAGCCAGGAAGATCCGGAGGCCGGCAAGAACGGCGAAACCCTGCTGCCGGAGCTGGCTGAAGGCCAGCCACTTGCCCTCCACGACCTTCATGCCCGGCAACATTTCACGCAACCGCCTCCTCGCTATTCCGAGGCCAGCCTTATCAAGGAACTGGAAGAGCGCGGGATTGGGAGGCCCAGTACTTACGCCACGATTCTCTCCACGATCGTCGAGCGGGAGTATGCCTCCTTGACAAAGCAGAAACTCTACCCCACGGAATTGGGGTGGTTCATTAATGAGTTGCTGGTGCAGAACTTTCCCAACATTGTCGATACCGAATTCACCGCCAGAATGGAAAAAAGCCTGGATGAGATCGAGCGCGGGCACTATCCATACCTCAAGCTGCTGGATGAATTCTATGAGGAATTTTCGGGAGCTTTGCAGAGTGCTCAGAGCAATATGCTGAACATGAAGGGCGTTGGCTGGCCGACCGAGCTCAAATGCCCCCGCTGTGAGCGTGGCCTGCAAATCAAGTGGAGCCGCAACGGACCGTTCCTGGCGTGCAGTGGCTACCCTGACTGCTCGTTTTCTTCCAATTACGCGCGTGATGAGCGGGGAAAGATCCACTTGGCGGCGGAAGAGCATGAGGTGTCGGGCGAGCTCTGTGACAAGTGCGGCCGCCCCATGGTGCTGAAACGCGGCCGGTTCGGCGTGTTCCATGCCTGTAGCGGCTATCCCGAATGCCGCAACACACGGTCCCTGAGCACCGGGGTGGCCTGTCCTCGAGAGGGATGCGGCGGCCAACTGGTGGAACGGGTGAGCAAGACCGGTCGCCATTTTTACGGCTGTAACCGGTATCCTGAATGCAAGACCCTGGTCTGGGGCAAGGTCGTCGCTAAACCCTGTCCGGGATGCGGGGCGCCTGTCATGCTCGAAAAGCCAGGCCGAAAGGGCGGGCAGAAACTGGTCTGTATCAATCCTTCCTGCAAATACCAGGAGAAGGCTGCGTCGGCAGTTAAGCCCCAGGGAGCGGAGGTCTGAGGCCTATGGTTCCCGCTCTTCCTTCCATCCTCCAGCAGATGTTCGTGTTCTTTGTCGGCTGCTGCCTTGGCAGTTTCTACAATGTCATGATCTACCGCCTGCCCCGGCATGAATCCATCCTTCGACCCGGCTCCCACTGCCCCCGGTGCCGGCATCCCATTTCCTTCCATGACAACATCCCCCTGGTGAGTTATCTTCTCCTTTGGGGAAAATGCCGCTATTGTGCCGAACCCATTTCCCTGCGTTACCCTTTGGTCGAGCTCCTTACCGGCGGTCTCGTGCTGCTGCTGTTCCAGCGCTACGGCTTCACTTCCCAGTTCTTTATCGAATGCCTGCTGATTTCCTTGCTCATTGTGATCACCTTCATTGACCTGGATACCTATTTGATCCCCGACGTGCTGTCGCTCTCCGGGATGGTCCTGGGGTTCGCGTGCTCCTTCCTCACACCGCGCCTCACCTGGGTGGACTCGCTGCTTGGGCTGGTCCTGGGAGGCGGCTTCTTTTTGCTCATTGCGGTCGGCTATCAGTATTTGCGGCACAAAGACGGTCTGGGAGGAGGAGATATCAAACTGCTCGCCCTGATCGGGGCCTTTCTGGGCTGGACGGGGGTGGTCTTGACGGTCCTGGCCGCCTCCCTGATCGGGACGGTGGTGGGTGGCCTGGTCATGTGGAAAAGCCGGAAAGGGCTGGATACCAGGCTCCCTTTTGGGCCTTTTCTAGCCGCCGGCGCCCTCCTGTACCTGTTCTGGGGCGAAGCCTTCTACCACTGGTATGTGAACGAGATCCTGGGACTCTAGGACCTGCATGACGCGCAAGCGCTTTCTCATTAACCCGCAAGATGTCGAAACCGGATGGGTGACTCTTGGCCCTGAGTTGGCCCATCAGGTACGAACGGTGCTTCGCTTGCGGCAGGGGGACAGGATCGAGCTGCGGGACGGCTGCGGCAATGCCTGGGAGGCCGTCCTCGAGGAAACGACGGGGCGCGAGGTGCGGGCCGCGGTGAGCAGAAAGAAGAGCGCCCGGTACGTGTCTCCCCTGCTGCTGACGCTGGCCCTGGCCTTCTCCCGTGCCGATCGCATGGAGTTGGTGCTGCGTCAGGCTACCGAAATGGGAGTGGATCGGTTCATTGCCTTTCCTGCCGAACGGAGCGAGTACCGGTTGGCTGGGCCGGGGGTGGCCAGAAGAAAGGAACGATGGCAGCGCATTGCGGGTGAGGCCCTGTGCCAGTGCGGCCGGATGCACCTGCCCGCCATTGAGTTGTGCTCAGACTTGGGCGAGTTCATCTCGAGCCCCTGGGTAACCATGGCTACCGAGCGGAAGGGGCTCAAGATTTTGGCGAGAGAGCAGGGTGAGCGATGGTCTCTTCAGACTCTGTTTGAAACTCATCAGGCATGCCGGGAAGTGCTTGCGGTGATAGGCCCCGAAGGTGGATGGTCGCAGCGTGAGGGGGACCGTTTCGTGGACGGCGGGTTTTGGCCGGTGCATCTTGGCCCCCGCACCCTTCGCCTGGAAACCGCGGCGGTAGCCCTGCTTGCCGCGGTGCAACTGCTTTGGGGAGATTTTGGCTCCCGCGAGGCATGGGTCCCCGATGAGGCTCAGCCGGCGGCACGGTGGGCAGGGCCTCATCAGGAACGTTCCGATCAGTCTGGTTGAAGAAGGACGGGCAATGAAGTGTGATAAATGCGGTTTCGTCAGTTTTGACTACCTTGCCGAGTGCCGGCGCTGTGGGGCCGATCTCTCGGCCATCAGAGAACGCCTGGGATTCTCCGCTCTCAAATCGGAAGTGCCCTTCCTCTTGGGAACGCTGCTGAAAGGAGGCGGTGAAACGGATCCCTCTCTGGTGAGATTTGGCAGGGAGCCGGAAGGGTCAGCCGGCGAAAGGCTGTCCGATCCGGCCTTGGAGCACTCCCTCGGGGTCGAAACATCCCCCCCGGAGGCAGAGGCAATCAAGGACCAGACGGCAGGAGAGGAGCTGATCATCGAGCTTTCCGAAGCAGATTTGGAATCCCTGGCAGGCGGGAAGGGGAGCAACCGCTAATGCTCCTGCGAGAAACCCCCGATCGTGGCGAGATCACTTTCGGGACGATTGGGGCGGGGGCTGATCATGGTCCCATAGGATGCGTGGAACGGGATATTTTCCAGCGTCCAGGGGCGGTCCCCACGCTCCGGCAGTGTTGGCGGCAGTACCGGTCACGGCCTCGGGATAAATGCCGCCGTCGAATCCCAGTTCGGTACTGATAATCCCCAGCAGGGGAGTAGCCACCTGCCCGCGGTTGGTGGTGTCCGCAGGGTCCGTCCAGCATGGGTCGACCTGGCTGCCATCCATTCCGGTCGCCGTGAAAACGTCGCGACATGCACTGCTGGCTATCCCCTGGACGCGGAAACGACCAGCCACGGTATGGAGATTCTTGAAGGTGAATTTGCTGCCGCCGTAACCGCCGCGGGTCTTGCCAATATCACCGAGATAGCCTTCAAACCAGCATTTCACGCACTGGTAAGTGCCGGTATATTTGACCTCGTTTTCGTTCCAAATATCGAATTTGGCTTTGGTACAGGTGGGAAAGCGGTCCTGGCGCAGGTCCTGGTGGCAGGGCACAAGCGTAAGACTGCTGTTGAGAAAGGTTGCATGAAAGCCCTCATCGGGCTGATCGATGGCAGCATCCCTGGCGAAGAAGTTGAATAGCAGATACTGCGGACAGGCATCGTAGCAGGTGGCACCGTCAAGCACCATGGAGCCGGCGGTTCCCGCATTACGGGCAGTGAAGCTCCAGGCGGGATACTGAAAAGCGTTATTGTAGCTGGGATCGAAGATCATCGCGCTGCCGTAGAGGTGATTGAAAACAATTTGCGTCGTATCACCCGCATCCACGGCCCAGCATTTCAGTTCACCGGTGGTATTGTCGCCGGGGAAAAAGGGCGAAGCGCTCATGGGAGAGACGCCTGCGAGATTGTCGTACAGGCCGGATCCCGCTCCGTCGGAAGCCCGGAACCAGACAGGCTGGTTGGCGGTGAGGCGGAACATGAACCCGGAAGTCTCCTGGTCGCGATTGATCCAGTAGCACTTGACCCAGACTTCCTGAGTGTTGTCGTTGCCAATGGTCACGATGGTATCACGGAAGGCGGAGGGGATGGCACCGGTCGCGCTGGTATCGATCCTGGGGAAAACCAGCAGGCTCCCCTTCTGGGAGACGTTGGCCACATTCTGGGCTGCGGAAACGAGGGCGTACGAACCGCACAGCGCCAGCGCGACTGCCAGAGCGTAAACCAAGGTTGTCCGTAACATCCTTCCCTTCCTTGTCTCGCCTGCTCTCGCGGGCACCCCCCGATCCAGCCAGAACTGACCACTGTGGTTTAATTCCCTACCGGAATAGGGATCATCTGTCAAGGAGAAAAGCCGTCCCAAAGCTGATAAGCCCAGACTGGCAAACGCTCTAGCGGGTCAAATCATCCTTGGGACAGCGCCACGGAATGAAGTGACCATCACCACGGCACGTCATTCCGGCATGCTTTTAGCCGGAATCCAGAAAAGAGCCTGCATACCCGCTCCCGGCTTGAAACCTTCCGGGACAAGCTTCGCCGGTATGACGAACCGAAGGCGGTCACTCATTTCTGTTGGGATGTGCTTAGAAGTCGTCCAAAAACAAGTGATCTCTTTACCACGAAGAGCACGAAGCACACGAAGTGATTTCTT
>CAZDKX010000210.1:5819-8759 GCA_964505935.1 uncultured Syntrophobacteraceae bacterium | reverse complement strand
AGGGGGCTCCGGGGGACCAAACCCTTGCGCAACAATGCCTTCCGGGCCGATACCAAAGACGACCTGCTGAAGGCGGTCGAAGCCTTGCGAAGCTGCGGGTGAACCGCGCGAAGTACACGGAATGATTTCTGCGTGTGTCTTCGCAGTGCTTCGTGTCACTTCGTGTTCAGTTCTCAGAGTGGGACCACCACAAGGCTTCCGGGATGACCTTTAACCTGGCGCCGGGAGTGACGGTGCTATTTTGCCTTCCGCCAGGTCTTATCGGGATCGAAGCGCTGCAGGGCGCGGACGGCGGCCGGGGTCCCGGGCCCGAGATTCTTCTGGTAGACCACCCCATCATGGCTCACCATGAAGGTCATGATGCCGGAGGTGCCATAGCGGGCCGGATAGGCCACCAGGGCAAAGCCGCCAAGCAGGTTGCCCTTGACCAGATAATCGCGAGCCCCGCCCGGAGCATGCTTGCCCTGGGCTTTCAGCATCTTGTAATAGTAGCCGTGGTAAGGAACCGGGGGGGCGTTCCCCTGCCGGGGCCGGTATCCTTCCTCCTGGGCCTGGGCAAAGAGCGGACCCAGCGGGCTCGCTTCACGGCCTTCCTCGACCGGCCAGAAAAGGCCATCCTGCTGACCCTTGCTGCTTACCAGCTGCTGAGCGTATTCCAGCAGCCCGTCTCCGTCCCGATCCTTGGCGGCATATTCGCGCTGCGCGTCCACGTAGGCAAGGCAGGTCTGAATGGTACTCATTTCGTTCCTTCCGATACGGCGATTGATGATCTCCTCCTTGCCGAAACGGGTATCAAAACGCCAGCCCTCCCCTTCCTTCACCAGCGGAATGGGAAAGGGCCATTGCTCCTCTCCCACCTCGAGGGCCATCATCCGGTCACTTTCCCTGGAGAGCTGGTGCTTGGCCCCATACAGCTCGAGGAAACGCTCGCGCCCTTTCCGGTCCGCGATCGTGTCACCGGAAGCGATGAGTTCTTTCCCTTCCTTCCCGAAGATGGCCAGCAACGCCTTTTCATCACCGTTCTGCACCGCCTCCATCAGCGCCTGGACGGCTGCTTCCGGCGATGGAAACACTTTCGTCCCGGCCGTCTTCCCGATGGTCTTGGCGGCGACCTGGTCAGCAGCTCCAACCAGCATCAGGATGAAGGTCACAAGGGTGACCAGCAGGACGCGGCTTGGGGTGTGCGTCAAAATGGCTACTCTGATCGCAGGCATTGTTCTTTTCTCCTTGGTTAATGCAGGGTTATAGGGTGTCGCCGGCGCTGCCGAGCGAGAGCGTTCGCTTCTCTGGCGGTTCATCCGGATTATCGCCGTCCGCCTCCGCGGAAACCGCCTGCACCACGAAAGCCCCCGCCTCCAAAACCTCCGTCACGGAAGCCGCCACCGCGATCACCGCCCATCCCACCAAAGTCTCTCTCCCCGAAGCCCCCCTCGCGGCTCGAAAAGCCCCGATCCGACTGCATTCTGGCATCACTGCCCCGCCCAAAATCAGAGAAGGCGTGTCCCCCGTCACGCTGCTGCAGTTCTCTCATTGCATCATCCGCGGTTGGCCGACCGCCGCTTCCCATGCCCGCCATATCCTGACCGCGACCTCCCGGCCGATCCAGACCCTGAGGGCGGCCGTCCTGGCCGTCACGACCGTAGCCCCGGAAATCACCTCGGCTGTCGGGGGGGCCTTTGTCTCCGGGACCGAATTTCTGGCGCGCGGCGTCATCGCGATAAGGCGCTCCCTGCCGGTGCGACGGGTCATGCTGATAGGGCTGCGTATGGATGTCGGTGCGCTGGAGGTCCTGATTGTTGATGTTGACATTGCGGTTGACATTCACGTTGACGTTGTTGTGATTCCAGTCCCAGTGTCCCCATCCCCAGTTCCAGGCCGAAGCCACCGCCACGCCGGCCGCGAAGCCGACGGCCCCCGCCGTGATCACCGCCCCCGCCGGGTAATAGGGGTAAGGCGGATAGGCGGGATACCACCAGGTCCCGTAGACTACCGCGGGATTATAATAGGGAACATAGACCACTTGGGGATTGGCCGGCTCGATGACGACTATCTGATCCTGCACGAGGACCTTCTGCTGGCCCGTTGTCGTCAGGCTGCCCTGGCTCCTGGCCTTGCTTCGCAGCTTCTGCACGGTGCTCATGACATCACCCTGCTGAGCCAGGAAAGCGTCACCGAGCTTCTGCGTCCAATCCAGCTTGTCGCTCATCATGGCAAGCACCTGTGGAAAGGGTACCAGCGCCTTCACGCTCAGGTCCCAGTTCTGTTTGTCCAGGGCCGCGTTGAGCTGATCGCCCTTGAGATTCTTGTTCTGCTTGACCCACCGGTCGGCCTGCACCACTTCAATGGGATAGGTCGCAGCCACCAGCACCTGCGCCAGCAGAGAATCCGGGTAAAGAGCAACGGGGGCCAGCATCTGGTCCAGTTCCTGCTGGCTGAAGGGAGTCCCGCCGCCGGCTTGCTGAGCAAGGGACAAGGCGGGCAACGCCAGCATGGTGCAGAGAAGCCCCATCACCATACACCGTGAAACATCTCTTCCGTTCATGGCAATCTTCCTCAATTGGGGTCAGGTCTTGCTGTATCACAAAATGCTCCCGGCAAACCCATTACGACAAGCATGGAGTTTCCCACAAACTTGCTCCACGTGTCAGGACTGCGCCTCTGATTCAACACTCGTTCGAAAAAAATCGCAATGCTAATTTGTCTCGCGCTCCCGCGGGCTTTTGTTTGGAAGCTTCGTCACGCCCAAGCACCGGTCCGAGCGACTGTTGCCGGGATGTTCGTTCCCGACCTGCTCCTTACGGTAAGAAGAACCATACCCGTTTAGGATGGGAAGTTGCATTTCTGTGGGAGCGGGGTTTGGGGCCCCGCCAACAGGGCCAAACCGGGGGGGAGGCGCCCCCCCCAGGAGAAATGTGTGGAGTGAGTGGAGGGGGAAACGGG
>CAZDKX010000210.1:0-5809 GCA_964505935.1 uncultured Syntrophobacteraceae bacterium | reverse complement strand
CGTTAACACCACCAAACCCGTTTTTGTTTGGTCCTTGGATTTGGGGGGGGGGCGCCTGCCCCCCCGCAAACGCCCCCCCTGGGGGGCTGCAACCCCGCTCCCACATCGTCTAATGAGTCAGGAAGGTCCTCGGAAACGATGGAACTTAACCTTCACAGGTATAGAAATCTCTTGACGGAAGGCGGCCGATAAAGGTAGAGACTGATCGTATTCAGGGCAGGATAATGACACAATGAATGTGTTGTACCGTGAAGCCCTAATAAGGAAGGTGTACCAAACGACAAGCGGAGCGCGCTTGTCATAGTCTTCTAAATCGTTCAGACGAACAGTGAGGCCACGAATGCCTTGTTGCCCGTGCGGATACGGGGACAGGTGTCGTGGCCTTTTTTCGTCTCATACCCGTGAACCACCCGTGCATGCCGCCTGGGGAGCTGGGTGGGACCCGATCGCGGAGAGGATTCGCTTGATGCTCTCAGTATATCTGCAAGAAGGGCTGAGCTGTGCCGAAGTTCTCGATCTCGGAGACGAGCATGGCTTCGCCTGGCTCGACCGGAGGGCTTTGTGGCGCCGGTCCACCCTTCTTCAGAATATCATGCTTTCGCTTTTCGTGCACCTTGCCGTGGTTGCTCTCTGTTTCTCCACCCCGAGAGATGCCGACCGGGTGTCGCCCCCCTGGATCGAGGTGAATCTCGTGACGCTGGGTTCGGAAGGGGTCGCGGCGGGAGCGGAGGGGGCTGGCGGTGCCACGGGAGGGTCAGGCACGGGGGCTTCTGCAGAGGAGCATTCACCCGTGATGGAGCTTTTGCCATCCATCCCGCCCCCTCCGACTGTCGAAGGACCCCTGGAAGAAGCGCCCAAGCCGGCGGTCAATCCGGTTGCCGCCCGCTCACGCCCAATCAGCAGGCCCAAAGAGCCTCCCAAAACTCCTCCTCTCCGGAAGGAAATCCGCGAGGTCGCACCGTCGCGCGCCGCCCCCTCCCCGTCCGCCGACCCGGGTGCGTCTGGCAGTGCCGCTCCGGCTCAGGCTATGGGAGAGTCTGGGGAAGGCACGGCCGGCGCCGCCGGAGGTGCTCACGGCAAAGGGCACCACGGAGGCCACGGCGGGGGTCCGGTCGATGCGGAATTCGGCGCGGCCAACGGCCCCCGGTTTGCTCACCGGGTCCTCCCCAGATACCCGCGCCTGGCCCGGCAACTGGGCAAGGAAGGTACGGTGGTGCTGCGGGTGACGATCGATGAAGGCGGGCGACCTATTGCCGTGGAAGCCGTTAAGACGGCCGGGGCCGGCTTCGATGAAGAAGCCATCAAAGCCGTCAAGGAGTCCCTTTTCCACCCGGCGAAAAGGGAGGGCCGGCCGGTCATTTGCCGGGCCATTCTGCCCATCCGCTTCGAGTTGCGGGGTTCAGACTGAAGGGAGGTGAAAGGATAAGGCAATTGGATGGAAAGCGAAGGGCAGGTCTTCCCCGGCCAAGGAAAAAGACCCGCCCCCAGGGAATCGGCACAAATTCCAAATCCCCATCTCCTCTGTAACATATTGAGGGGATCCGACAAAGAAGGAATGCACCATGATAACGGACCTGAGCAGCGGAGCACTGAAGCGCATACTGATCATGGCTGGCTTGATGTTACTGATGGCGGTCCTGTGGCTGCCGGCCCCGGGACACTCTCAGGAAGCTGCGCCCGCATCCTCGGCGCCGGGGCAGCAGACACAGGAAGCAACGGACCGGAAGACCTCGGTGGATCACACTTTTGATGAAATGGTGGTAACCGCAACGCGCACGGCGACGCCGCTGTCTCAGTCCCCCGCGGCCGTCTCGGTGGTTACCAGGGAGGACATCGAAAAGCGCAACATTGAGGCGGTGGATACGGTCATGGACCTCCTGCCGGGGGTTTTCGACAAGCATGCCAAACCGTTGGATACGACCGCCCGGGTGATCTTGCGGGGCATTCCCGACCAGAAACGAACCCTTGTGCTGCTCGACGGCCAGCCCATGAATGACGGCTACACCGGCAATGTGAACTGGAACGGGATGCTGCCGGAAAATATTGAAAAGGTCGAAGTCGCCCGCGGCCCCTTCTCGTCCCTCTACGGCGGTAACGCCATGGGCGGGGTGGTCAACATCCTCACCAGGATGCCCGAAAAACGGGAAATCACCGTCAAGGGCGGCGCCGGCAGCGACGGTTTCGTGAACGTCTACGGTTCCTACGGCGATAAAATCACCAAAGATCTGAGCCTTTTCGCCAGTTATGGCTATCAGGCCAGCAACGGCTATCCGTCTGCCAAGGTTGTGAAGACCTCTCCTTACACAGCCGGCAAGACGACTCCGGTGCCCGTGACCGGCGCGCAGGCAAGCACCGATGCCAAGGGCAACCCGACGTATGTGATCGGGGATACCGGCGACAACAGCTGGTGGCGGACTTCGGGCAATTTCAAGCTGGCCTATGATCTAACGGACGATTCCCGGGCAACCTTTTCCTACATGAGAAACTGGTACGGCTACGACTACGACGACTCTCACACCTACCTCCAGGACCTGAAGGGCAATTCTTTCTGGTCGGGAAATGCGCTGATCAACGACAATCGCATCAGTGTGTCGGAAAGCAATTTCGTCAATGCCGGCGGGGAGCGGGCCGAGAACATCTTCAATCTGGATTACCGGAAGGCGCTGCTCACCGACGGCATCTTCAAGATCTCAGCCGGGCTTAACGAACAGGAAAGCAACTGGTATGTCACTCCCAAATCCGGTTACGCCACGCGCACCGGTGGTGCCGGCACCCTCAGTGAAACTCCCTCGCTGGCGTTCAATTCGGACCTGCAGCTTTCTCTTCCTATCCTGGAGAAGCACCTGCTGACCTTTGGCGGCGGGTTTCGCTACGACTGGGCGAAGAGCCAGGAAAACGCCCTTTTGAACTGGAAGGACCTCAATTCCAAGACCGGCCTGACCTATGAATCGGAAGGTTATGACAACATTTACTCGCTCTTCACCGAAGCCGAGATTGCGATCATCAAGGACCTCAAGGCCTATATCGGGCTGCGGGGGGATTGGTGGCAGACCTACGACGGCATGGCCAATCAGATCGGGACCGTCGGCTTCCCCCAGGTCTACAACTCCCGTGACGCCTTCTCGCTGAGCCCCAAGGGTTCGCTGGTTTACAATCCCTTTGAAAAAACCACCCTGCGGACCTCGATCGGCCGTTCCTTTCGCCCCCCGTCCGTGTACGAACTCTATCGCACCTGGTACTCGGCCGGCACCGTTACCACCTACAATTCCAACCCCCTGCTGGATCCGGAAACAAGTCTATCCTGGGACATCGGGGTGGAGCAGAGGATCTGGGATTCGGCGGTTTTCCGAGCGACCTACTTTTATAACCGCCTTTACGACATGATCTATTTACAGAACGTTAGCGATGTGGCACCGAAATCCAAGCAGTACTTCAACGTGGACGAAGCCGAAACCGACGGCGTGGAAGTGGAATGGGACCACCGGCTCGTCAAATGGTTCCGCTATTTTGGCAACTTCACCTACACCCACAGCAAGATGCTCAGCAACCCGAGGTACCCGGCCACCGTCGGCAAGATGCTGACCGGCGTGCCGAAGTACATGTTCAATCTAGGCGGGGAGATCACCTTCGGCCCGGCGTCCCTCCAACTCACCGGCCGCTACGCGAGCAAGCAATATGCCGATGATGAAAACCTCGATGTGGTGGACGGCGTCTACGGCAGCTACGATCCCTACTTCGTCGCCGATCTCAGCATCCGTTGGGCCGTGACCAGAAACGCCATCCTGGCATTCGCCGTCGACAACCTCTTCGATGAGGACTATTTCGCTTACTACCAGGCACCGGGAAGAAAGTTCTTCGGGAGCCTGACTTTGAAGTTTTGATGCTGGAGACCGGAAATTGGAGGACGGCAGCTGCGGACCATGAGGAAGAGGGCTCGGAAAATCCTGGCACTGCTCTGGTTGAGCTGCTTCATCCCCCCTGCCGGGTGGTGCGATGCGGGCGGCGGGGCGACGGTAACCGTGACCGACAAGCTGGGAAACCGGCTGGAGGTCCCTGTCCCGGTCAAAAGGGCGGTGCTGCTTTCGCTCTACGAGCTGGCACCCGTCCTCGACCTTTGGGACAACGTTGTCGGGCTCAACCGGTGGGCTTTCGACAACGCTGTCCTCAAGCGCTATCCCCGACTCACAGCCATCCCCGCCGTGGGCACGGGCATCGAGGTCAATGCCGAAAGGGTGTTGGCGCTGCATCCGGATCTGGTGATCACCTGGAGCTTTCGACCGGAGGTGGTTGAATTCCTGACAAGGAAAGGGCTGCGCGTCATTGCCGTCTATCCCGAAAGCTTGGATGAGCTCTACGGAGTGATGGAGCTTTGCGGACAGCTCTTCGGAAAGGAAACCCGGGCGAGGGCGATCCGCTCCCGCATGGACGAACTATTCGCGCTGGTGCGCTCGAGAGTTTCCGACATTCCGCCCGAGCGGCGCTGCCGAGTGCTCTGGCTCTGGCAGAAGCCCACGCGGATCACCGGCCGCTTCGGGCTGCAACAGGACCTCATTACCATGGTTGGCGCGGTCAACCCGGCTCAGCACGTGGATATGCCCCACGCGGAGGTTTCCCTCGAGCAGATCCTGGCGTGGAATCCCGAGGTGGTCTTCATCTGGGGACATGCCTCCTACGGGCCGGAAACGCTGCTCGACAGCCCCTCCTGGCGGACGGTAGCCGCGGTCAAGGCGGGACGCGTCCACAAAGCGCCCCTGGCCGACACCTGGTCGCCGTCCACGGGCATACTGACGCTCTGGATGGCCCAAAAGATCTACCCTGACCGGTTCAAGGACCTGGATCTGGGTGCGGAGGCTCGGCAGTTTCATTGGGACTGCTTCGGCGTACCACTGGCGGCGGGGATTTTTGATTAGCATTTCTGCAAAGAGCATGCGGGCATGACGACCGAGAATGATGGCCACCGCAATGGATGGCGCTGTCACCTTGGATCTTCTTCGCGTCCCTCGTGGGAAGGAAATGGACGGTGAGTAGATGTTGACCAGGAAGGCCATTCCCCTGCTGATCGCCCTGTCGCCCCTGGGCGTCGGGGCGGTGGCGCTCTTTTGGGGAGCCTACAGCGTTCAGCCCTGGCTGGTGGCCAAGATCATGGCGTCCAAGGTCCTCGGGGGGGCAGTGGTCGGCGGCGATCTGCCCGAGCTTGCCATCGTCTGGAACATCAGGCTGCCGCGCATCCTGCTGGCCGGTCTGGTCGGAGCGGCGCTCTCGGCGGCCGGCGTCACCCTCCAAGGGGTCTTCCGCAACCCCCTGGTGGATCCTTTCATCCTCGGGCTGTCGGCGGGGGCAGCTTTTGGCTGCGCCCTCTCGGTGGCTTTCTTACCGGCGCTCCCCATTCAGGCTTCCGCCTTTTTCTTCAGCATCCTCGCCTCGTTCATCGCCTACGGCCTGGCGAAAAACCAGGGTGAGGTGTCGCGTCTGCCGCTGGTGCTCTCGGGGGTGGTGGTTTCCGCCTTCTTTACAGCGCTGGTCTCGATCCTCAAGTTCCTTGTCGATCCCCACAAACTGGCGAGCATCGTCTACTGGCTCCTGGGCAGCTTTTCCCTGGCCGACTGGCATGCCGTGCTTCCGGCATCCCTTGGCATCGGCGCCGGCGGGCTCCTGCTACTCCTCGCCCGCTGGCGCCTCAACGCCCTCTCCATGGGTGACGAGGAAGCTCGTGCTTTGGGAATCAATGTGGAGCGGGACCGGATCTTGCTCATTGCGGCGGCGTCCCTGGCGGTGGGGTCGGCGGTCTCGGTCAGCGGCATCATCGGCT
>CAZDKX010000209.1:4372-8770 GCA_964505935.1 uncultured Syntrophobacteraceae bacterium | reverse complement strand
CCAGGCGGAATGTGGAAGTGCGGGATATGATCATCATGCTGCTTTCGAGCAAGGAGTACAGTGAAATCGGCAATGCCTCCGGCAAGCTTACCCTGAAGCGGGAGCTCCTGACGCGGCTCAACAAGATGCTGCGCGATGGGCAGGTCAAGGAGATCTACTTCACGGAATTCCTGGTGCAATAACCCGCAGGGAGAGTGCAGGAAGATGGAAAAAGTCCTCTCTCAAGACGAAGTCGATGCCCTCCTGCGAGGGTTGTCGGATGGCAAGATCGAGGCAGAGCAGGAGAAGCCGGAGGAGCAGGACGGCATCCGCGGCTATGATCTGACCAACCAGGACCGGATCATTCGGGGGCGGATGCCCACCCTGGAGATCATCAACGACCGCTTTGCCAAACTCATCCGGAATACCATCTCCGGGTCGCTGCGGAAGATCATTGACGTGACCGTCACCCAGACGGAAATGGTCAAGTTTGGTGAGTTCATTCGCACCCTTCCCGTACCCACGAGTCTGCATATCCTGAGAATGGAACCGCTGCGGGGCCACGCGCTGCTGGTGGTTGAGAGCCGGCTGATCTTCAATCTTCTGGACTGCTTTTTCGGAGGGACCGGCAAGGCGACGATCAAGATTGAAGGGCGGGATTTCACCGCCATCGAGCAAAGGCTCATTCACAAAGTGGTCCAAATGGTGTTGAAAGATCTCGAGCTATCCTGGAAACCGGTGGTACCCATCACCTTTCAGCCCGCTCGTTCGGAGATCAACCCTCAGTTTGCCACCATTGTCCCGCCTACCGAACTGGTGATCGCCATTCATTACGATCTCGAACTGGACCATCTCATCGGCAAGATCACCCTGTGCCTGCCCTATTCGACCATCGAGCCTATCCGCCAGAAGCTCTATGCGCGCTACCAGAGTGAACAGCTCGAAGTGGACCTGGAATGGATTGCGCGCGTCAAGAGACAGCTCCGCGATGTTGAAGTGGAGCTTTTGGTCGAGCTTGGCCGGGGACAAATGACGGGGCGGGAACTGTTGCAGATCGATGTGGGCGACACCCTGTTACTGGACCAATACGTCGATGAGCCTCTGTTGGTAAAAATTGAAGGCATATCGAAATATCGAGCCTTTGCGGGCAACTCCAAGGGCCTTCATGCCGTGAAAATCCACCGCGAAATTGAAGCGATTACTCAGTAAGAGGATTCAGCATGGCCAGGACCGCCGCCGGGGCATCTCGGAGCAGGACCGGCAGCGTTTCTGATAAACCCGGCACCCGGACCGTAGCCGGAACCCGGGGGCCACTCTCAAGCAAGGAGGAAGCAGGTGCCCAGCCAGGAACAATTCATGGATGAGACTTCCGGTGAAGAACGAGCAACATCCGGCGGCAGCAGGGAACAGTTGATCGACATGGAAGGTGAAAAGCGGAGGCAGGACAGCATTCGGGACCTCGATTTCATCCTCGACATTCCGCTGGAGGTATCCGTGGAGCTGGGGCGCACCAAAATGCTGATCAACGATCTGCTGCAGCTTGGACAGGGGTCGGTCATCGAATTGAACAAGCTGGCCGGCGAACCTCTGGAGATCCTGGTGAACCGAAAACTGGTGGCTCGCGGTGAGGTCGTGGTGGTCAATGAGAAGTTTGGAGTCCGCCTCACCGACGTCATCAGTCCCATGGAACGGATCAAGCAACTGGCTTAGAGGCGGAGCGCGGCCACCATGGAAAGCACAATGGATTTCGGTACCCTGCTCTTCCGCGCAGCGGGCAGCTTGCTGCTGGTGCTGGCGGTTTTGCTGGCTGTACTTTACCTCTACAAGAAGAGCGGCCGCCTGCCGGTCGGCAGTGCCGGCGGCAACGGCATCAGGCTGCTCGCCAGGAAGTCGGTCGGGCCACGTCATCACCTGGTCATGGTGGAAGCTGCCGATCGCCAGATGCTGCTCGGCATTTCACCCGAAGGGATCCGCCTGTTGAGTCTCCTGGGAAACGCCACTCCGCCTCTCCAGGAAAAGCCCGCGGCGATGGCGACGGAGGAGTCGCAACCGGCTTTCCCCGACCTTCTCCAGCAGATGACCGGCGGGACCTCCTGACATGATCTCTCACCAAATCTGCCCTGAAAAGTTGCGAGTTGCGAGTTGCGAGTTGCGAGTTACCAGTGGCAGTTGCCTGACAACCGCGGTCCTTTTCATGGGTCTTCGGGCGTCCCACCGGGACATGAGCAACCACTCCTGCCGGGTATCGCCTACCACGATCCCGCTGCGTTGGAGGCCTTGATGAAGCCACAAACCCTGCGTCCTCTCATTTTGGTCCTTTTGGCCGCAATTCTGGCGGTGGGATTCCAGGCCACCGCCCTGGCGGCGGAGGTGAACCTGCCGGGAGTCCGGTTTAATCTCGATGATTATGAGGCTCCGCAACAGGTTTCCGGCGCTCTGCAAATCCTCTTTGTCCTGACCGTCCTGACCATTGTGCCGGGCATCCTCGTGCTGACCACCTCTTTTACCCGCCTGGCCGTGGTGCTCTCCTTTCTGAGGCATGCTCTCGGCGTGCAACAGTCTCCTCCCAACCAAGTCATCATCGGTCTTGCCCTTTTTCTGACCTTTTTCATCATGCAACCGGTAGGGCAGCGGATTTACGATGAGGCGCTCACGCCTTACAAAAATCACGAAATCTCGGGGGATGAATTTCTCCAGCGGGGCATGAAGCCGCTGAAGGATTTCATGCTGAAACATACCCGCACCAAGGACCTCGCCCTCTTTGTCGCCCTGGCCAATGAAGAAAAACCCAAGAATGCCGAAGCGCTCTCCATCGTCAGCGTGATCCCGGCCTTTGCCATCAGTGAGTTGAAAACTGCTTTTCAGATCGGTTTCGTGCTCTACATCCCCTTCATCATCCTCGATATGGTCATCTCCAGCATCCTGCTGTCGATGGGCATGATGATGCTGCCACCGGCGATGATCTCCCTGCCCTTCAAACTCATGCTGTTTGTGCTGGTGGATGGCTGGAACCTTCTCATTCAGTCGCTCATCAAGAGCTTCCAGTAGGCGCCGCCGTGACTGAAGATTTCATCATCGGGTTTGCCCGTCAGGCCCTGGAGACCATGCTCCTGGTGAGCATGCCGGTTTTGCTGGTGAGTCTGGTGGTCGGCGTCATCATCAGCCTCTTCCAGTCGGTCACGCAAATGCAGGAAATGACGATCACCTTTGTCCCCAAGATCATCGCCACCTTCGTCTCCTTGATTGTGTTCGGGGCCTGGATGATCGAAAAGATGACTGATCTCATGCGGGAAGTTCTGCAGAATCTGCCCCAATGGGTACGCTGAGGCTCCCCTGAGATGCTGAACCTGCAGATCCACGCTCTCGATGTTGCCCGGTATCTGGCGATCTTCCTGCGTCTCAGCCTGGTCATCTTCCTCATGCCGCCTTTCAACAACGCCCGCTTCCCCCCCAACGCCAAGGCGCTTTTCGTTTTGGTCCTGACCACCCTGCTCTTTCCTCTGCTCCGCGATGTCGTCCCGCCGCTCTCTTTCCAGCCCGGTCCCCTGGTTTGCATGGTCGCCAGTGAAGTCCTGGTGGCGCTGCTCATGTCACTCTCCATGCACATCATCCTGGGGGCTTTCGAATTTGCCGGAGAGCTGATCAGCTTTCAGGCCGGCATTTCGATGGCTCAGGTGGTCGATCCCCAGGGAGGATTTCAGATCAGTATCGTCAGCAACCTCATTGAACTGTTTGCCCTGCTGTTGTTCTTTACCCTGAACGGTCATCACGTGATCTTGAAAATCATTGTCGAGAGCTTTCGTATCCTGCCGGTCGGCCAGTTCCTGCCGGATGCGCTCACCATGGATCGCTTTGTTCTGGCCAGCGGCCAACTCTTTGTCATTGCCATCAAACTGGCGGCGCCGGTGCTGATCGTGCTCTTCCTGATACAGGTTGGCCTGGGGGTAATCTCCAAATTCGTCCCCAACATCAATATCCTGGTAACCAGTTTTCCCATCACCATCATTTTCGGCCTGCTCTTCACCGGCCTTGCTCTGCCGTTCTGGGGCGAAGCCATGGCTCACTACTTTGACCAGGTGTTCGCATTCATGCAAAACCTCTTGCTGCTCCAGACCCCAAGGCCCTGACAGGCCTTGGCCTCCCGGTGTTGACGACAGCGGTGCGGGAAGAGCCGCGAAGGCGCATGAGTGTTGAGAAGGGCCTCAGTCAGGACAAACATTTGACAGCATCTTAGGCTTTTGACGCTCAGAGGAGTTGCTCATGTCCCGGTGGGACACCCGAAGACCCATGAAAAGGTCCGCGTTTGACAGGAGGCGGCAACCGGTCACTCGCAACCCGCAACCCGCAACTCGTAACTCGCAACCCGCAACTCGTAACTCGCAACTCGTAACTCGCAACTCGCAACTTCTCGGAATGGAC
>CAZDKX010000209.1:0-4272 GCA_964505935.1 uncultured Syntrophobacteraceae bacterium | reverse complement strand
CGCAACTCGTAACTCGCAACTCGTAACTCGCAACTCGCAACTTCTCGGAATGGACGGAGGAATTCATGGCCGGCGGCACCAGTGACAAAACGGAAAAACCCACCGGGAAGAAACTCGGGGAAGCCCGCAAGCGCGGGAATGTCGCCAAGAGCCGAGATTTGAACACCGCCATCAGTTGCCTGGGGGGCAGCCTTGCCATTTACTTCAGCATTGACGCCATCTACAGCCATACTCGGCAACTCCTTCACGAGCTCTGGGGAAGAGGATTTCAAACGGCAACCGAACCGAACCTCAACCATGGCCTTTTTATGCAGGTTTCTTCCCATTTCTTTATCATGCTGGCGCCCCTGTTGTCCGTTCTCGTGATCATTGCCCTCGTGTCGAACACCGCCCAGGTTAGATTCCTGCTCGCCTGGGAGGCCATCCAACCCAATCCCGGCCGCCTGAACCCCCTGAAGGGACTGGCTAACTTCTTCTCGCTTCGCTCCTTGCTTGAACTCGGCAAATCCCTCATCAAGCTGATGTTCATGGTCTATGTGGTCTATTACGTCATCCAGCAGCACAGCCTGCTGATCCTGCCGCTGGTGCAGGCTGAGGTGATGCAGGTCGCGCACTGCACCGGTACGCTGGCCTTGCGGATTCTGCTGTATGTCGGGGGCCTCATGCTCGGCCTCAGCATTCTGGACGTCTATTATCAGCACTGGCAGCACGAGAAGGACCTGATGATGACCAAACAGGAGGTGAAGGAGGAACACAAACAGGCTGACGGCAATCCGCAGGTCAAGGGGAAGATTCGGAGTCTCCAGCGGGCGCTGTTCCGGAAGCGGATGATGTCCCAGGTCCCCAAGGCCGACCTGGTGATCACCAACCCGACCCATTTTGCGGTGGCCCTGGCCTATGACAAGACGATGGCGGCCCCGAAACTGCTGGCGAAGGGCAAGGACCTGATCGCCCAGAGAATCCTCAAGATTGCCCGCAAGCATCAGATTCCCATCGTCCCCAACCCACCTTTGGCACGTGCTTTGTATCATCAGGTTGAACTTGAGGAAGAGATTCCCGTTACCCTCTACCGTGCCGTAGCAAAGGTTTTGGCTTATGTCTATCAACAGCGCCAGCACAGCCCCTGAGAACCTGACCGCGAGCTTTTATGGCCCGCCGGCTTCGGTGCCGGCGGGGAAGCCCCGCGCGGTCCCGGCCCGTGTCTGACGGTTTGACGAGGTGACCGTGGAAGCAACAGAAATCACCACCAATCCATTACTGGAGCGAATGAAGAGGATGTCCGACAGCGATGCCCTGCTGGGCATCGGGGTCGTGGTCATTCTCGCAGTGATGCTCCTGCCCCTGCCTGCAAGATTTCTTGACGTGCTGCTGGTTCTCAACATCACCTTCGCCCTGGTCATTCTGTTAACCGCCATCTATACCCTCAAACCTCTGGACTTCTCCATCTTCCCCTCACTCCTGCTGATCACCACCCTCTTCCGGCTTTCCTTGAATGTCGCCAGTACGCGCTTGATTCTGCTCCATGGTCATGAAGGAACCACGGCCGCCGGCCACGTTATCCATGCTTTCGGCTATTTCGTGGTCGGGGGCAACTATGTGGTCGGGCTGGTCGTCTTTATCATTCTGGTGATCGTCAACTTCATTGTTATCACCAAAGGTACCGAGCGCATCTCGGAAGTGGCCGCGCGCTTCACTCTGGATGGCATGCCCGGCAAACAGATGAGTATCGATGCCGACCTGAATGCCGGCCTGATCAACGAAAAGGACGCCCTCCAGCGCCGCAGTGAAGTCACCCGGGAAGCCGACTTCTACGGGACCATGGACGGCGCGAGCAAGTTTGTGCGGGGGGATGCCATCGCCTCCATCCTCATCACCCTGATCAATATCGTCGGCGGCCTCAGCATCGGGATGTTGCAGAACCAGATGAACATCATGGAGGCCCTGCAGAACTACACCCTGTTGACCGTCGGCGAAGGCCTGGTGGCTCAGATTCCGGCCCTGGTCATTTCCACCTCGGCAGGGATGCTGGTTACCAGGACCGCCTCCGATTTAGGCCTCGGCAAGGCCTTCACGACGCAGTTTGGCTTACAGCCGAAGCCCATGTTGATTGCCTCGGGGATGCTCCTGCTGCTGGCCATCATTCCCGGTTTTCCAGGCCTCCCTTTTCTCCTGGTGAGTGTGGTCCTGGGCGGCGTCGCTCTGCGGCTGTTGAAGCGGCGCGAGCAAGCGGAGACGGAGCTCGAAGCGTTGCCGCCCCCGGCGGAAGCTGCGGCGGAGATGAGCGAACTGCCTCCTCCGGTGGACATGCTGGAACTGGAACTGGGCTATGGCTTGATTCCCCTCGTCGATGAGCACCAGAAGGGAGATCTGCTGGGACGCATCAAGGCCATTCGCCATCAACTGGCGCTTGAGTTCGGCATCATCATCCCGGCCCTGCATGTGCGGGACAACCTGCAACTGAAGCCCTCGGAATACCGCCTATTGCTCAAAGGCAATTCGGTCGCTAAGGGCGAACTGCTCACCGGCCATTGCCTGGCCCTGAGTCCCGGCGATCCCAAGAAGGATATCGGAGGGATCCCGACCACTGACCCGGCCTTCGGCCTGCCGGCCGTATGGATTCCGGAAAACCGGCAGCAGGAAGCGGTAAGGGCCGGTTACACCGTGGTTGATCTCTCGACCGTGGTGGCGACCCACCTCACCGAATTGTTCAAGAAACACGCCGATGAGCTCATTTCGCGCCAGACGGTCCAGCAGTTGCTGGAGAACCTGGGTGAATCACAACAAAAGCTGGTCGACGAACTGACACCGGCCCTGCTCTCGCTGGGGGTCATCCAAAGAGTATTCCAGAACCTTGTTCGGGAAAGGGTCTCCATCCGCGACCTGCAGACCATCTGCGAGACCCTGGTCGACCATGCCGTGATCACGAAGGACCCTGACATTCTGACCGAATACGTACGCCAGGCACTGGCCCGGACCATCACCAAACCTTACGAAACCGCTGAGGGGCTGCTCTACGTCCTGACCTTCCAACAGGACCTCGAGGAGCGCATCAGCAAAGGCATTCAGCGATCAGACCAGGGCAGCTTCCTCTCTCTTGAACCGACTTTTCTCCAGCGCTTCATCCAGACCACCAATCGCGAAGTGAAGCGGATTCTGAGCCTCGGTCATCATCCGGTCATCCTCACCACTCCGCTGGTACGGAGGCATGCCAGGAAAGTTCTGGAACGGTTCTTGCCTGAGCTGGCGGTGATTGCTCACAGTGAGCTGTCCAGTCCCCTGGAAATCAAATCAATAGGCACGATTGCGGTCCCTTATGCAGATTAGAACCTTCAAAGCCGCCACCATCAACGAAGCTCTGCAAATGGTCAAGAAGGAGCTGGGTCCCGACGCGGTCATCCTCAAGAATGAGCGCGTCACGGTTTCACCCACGCAATCCTACGTGGAGATCATGGCTGCCAACGACCCGGGACCCCACGCGGCCTCACCAATCCAGGAGAGCGTCATGCCGTCTCTTCAGGTCCAGGATGAAATCAAAGAAATCAAGAGCCTGCTCTCCATGCTCATCTCCTCCAGGGACTACTTCACGCAGTTGCAGATTCAACAACCCCTGGCGGAAATTTACCACAGCCTGCTCACGCGAGGGTTGGACGAAAAACAGACGTTTCTCCTCTTGAGAAAGGCGCTTGCCGAAGCCAAGGAAGGGCCGGTCCGGAAAAAGGAAATCATCGCCGCGTTCTGTCGGCACCTGCTGAGCCGGGTGAAGCTGACCAACCCCTTTCGCGGTGATTCACTGGCCAGATCGAAGTGCTTCACCTTTCTTGGGCCCACCGGCGTCGGCAAGACCACCACCCTTGCCAAACTGGCAGCCCATCTGAAGATCAAACGACGCCTGGAAGTCGCCGTGATTTCCCTCGATACCTACCGCATCGGCGCAGTGGACCAATTGCAGCATTACGCGGAAATCCTGAATGTTCCCATGGCGGTTGCGCAGACGGCCGGGGAATTGGCCAGGGCCAGGGAGCAGTTCAAACACTATGACGTGATGCTGATTGATACCATCGGCAAGAACTTTCTGCACAAGAAGCACCTTCAGGACCTGATGAGCATCATGAACGGCGAACAGGGTCTCCAGCATTTGCTGGTTTTGAGCGCCACCGCCAAGGATGAAGATCTGAAGCAGACCATCAAGCAATTCAGCGCCATGAGGATTCAATCCCTGATCTTCACCAAACTCGATGAAACGCTCAGCCCCGGCAGTATGTTCAACCAGCT
>CAZDKX010000208.1:0-8783 GCA_964505935.1 uncultured Syntrophobacteraceae bacterium | reverse complement strand
GGGATCGACCCGGAAAACCAGCGGAAGATCGCCGGGGCCCTGGGGGTTTTCGAGTCCCACGTGGACCTGGGGGAACTGGGCCGTCGCATCGCCATCATGCGCTCTCCGCGCGTCACGCCGCTCATGTTCCAGCACGACCTCGTAGGCCGGGCACGGGCCAGGCGCCGCCACATCGTTCTGCCCGAAGGCGTTGAGGAACGGGTGCTGAGGGCGGCGGAAATCATCCGTTTGCGGGACGTGGTGGAGCTCACGCTGCTCGGGAGCCCTGTTGAGATCAAGGAAAAGATTACCGCCCTGGGGCTGTCCCTGGGGGAGGTGACCATCATCGACCCGGCCACCTCGGAGCTGCGGGAGGAGTTCGGGCGGACTTACTTCGAGCTCCGCAAGCACAAGGGGATTTCGCTCGAGATGGCGCTCGATGTCATGACGGACGTGAGCTATTTCGGGACCATGATGGTCCACCGTGGGATTGCCGACGGCATGGTCTCCGGGGCGATCAATACGACCCAGCATACGATCCGCCCGGCCCTTGAGTTTGTCAGGACCAGACCGGGGTGTTCCATTGTCTCGAGCGTCTTCTGCATGTGCCTGCCGGATCGCGTGCTGGTCTACGGCGACTGTGCCGTCAACCCGGACCCCAACGCCAAACAACTCGCGGACATCGCCGTCAGTTCCGCGGAGACCGCTCAGAGCTTTGGGATCGAGCCCCGTGTGGCGTTGTTGTCCTATTCGACGGGAACATCCGGCAGCGGCGCGGACGTGGAGAAGGTGAAGGAAGCAGCCCGCCTCGCCAGGCAGCTCCGGCCGGAATTCAAGATCGAGGGACCCATTCAATACGATGCCGCCATTGGTCCCGAGGTTGCCAAGGTGAAACTTCCCGAGAGTGATGTTGCCGGCCGGGCGACCGTCTTCATTTTCCCTGACCTCAGTGCGGGCAACAACGCCTACAAGGCGGTCCAGCGTGCGGCGAATGCGGTTGCCATCGGACCGGTACTGCAGGGCCTGAACAAGCCGGTGAACGACCTGAGCCGCGGCTGCACCATCCCCGACATCGTCAATAGCGTCATTATGACCGCCATTCAGGCTCAATGAGAAGGAGAGGCTCCATGAGAGTCATCGTGGTCAATTCCGGCAGTTCCTCCATCAAGTACCAGACCTTCGTGCTGGCTGACTGTTCCATGGTCGTGGATGGCATGCTCGAGCGGATCGGGACCCGGGAGGCCCGCTTCAAACGCCGCTGGCTGACCGACTCCGGCAACTGGGAGGAAATCAGCGAGACGCAGTCGATTGCCGACCACCACGAGGGTTTCCGGTTCCTCCTCGACGCCGCGGTCCGCTACCCCACCACCCGGGTTGCCCCCGGGGCGTTTTTCGGGTTCGGCCACCGTGTCGTCCACGGCGGCGAGGTGTTTCGTGAGCCGGTAATCATCGATGATGAGGCGATACGGCAGATCAAGGAGCTGATCCCGCTGGCGCCCCTTCACAACCCGTCCAATGTGGCCGCCATTGAAGCGCTCCGGGCGCTCCGCCCCGATGTGCCCAATGTAGCGGTTTTCGATACGGCCTTTCATCAGACCATGCCGCCGAAGGCGTTCCACTATGCGTTGCCCCGCGAACTCTATCGGGAGCACCACGTCCGTCGTTACGGCTTTCACGGGACCTCGCATCATTATGTGGCCAAAGAAGCCTCGCGCTATCTGGGTAGCCCGCTCGAACAGCTCAACCTCATCACGCTCCATCTCGGCAACGGCGCGAGTGCCGCAGCGGTTGAAGGCGGCAGGAGCATCGACACGTCCATGGGCCTGACGCCCCTGGAAGGGCTGGTTATGGGCACGCGCTGTGGAGACCTCGATCCGGCGGTGCACTTCTACCTGGCACGGAAAACGGGCCGGTCCTTCGAGGAGCTTGAAGCAATCTTGAACAAGGAAAGCGGACTCAAAGGGATCTGCGGCATGAACGACATGCGCGAGATCCAGCGGCGCGCGGAAGAGGGAGGTCCCCAGGCGCAACTTGCCGTCGAGATGTTCTGCTACCGGATCAAGAAATACCTGGGCTCCTACTATGCGGCTCTTGGCCGGGTGGACGCCGTCGTCTTCACCGGGGGGATCGGCGAGAATTCCGCCCACGTTCGCCGCGAAGCCTGCGCTGGCCTGGAGGCTCTGGGGATTGCTCTCGACGATCGGAAGAACGAGCAGGCGTCATCGGGTATCACGGAGATTCAGCGCGAGAACGGTCGCGTAAAGATCCTCGTCATTCCAACCGATGAAGAGCTCGAGATCGCGCGCCAGACGATTGAAACCATCCGCCGCGCCAATCAGGTGTAGGCAACTCTGAGGCGGACAACCATTGCGTAACAGTTCAGGATCCAAGCCGGCGATTCTGTGGGAGCACTGCGATTCTGTGGGAGCGGCTTTCCAGCCGCGATGGGAGCGTCACTCGCGGTTGTAAAGCCGCTCCCACATGTACCATTCGACAATCCCACGGGTCCCATTGGACAACAAGTTTTTCAGAAACGATGCAATGCGATTCAACCTCCCTGGGCATGGTGTTCTCATCCTCCCCGGATGGCGGCCGCAATCTGTACGAACAGGATTTTCATGATCGTGGCACCGGGAAACACCATCGCATAACCCACGTCGGGTCTGTCCGTACCCGTAAGTTTGCCGGCGTAGCTTAGGATGGCCGGGTTACCCGTCACGCCGCAAACCAGGCCGCACACTTCATCGAAGGGCAGCTTGAGGACATAAAGGCCAATGACCATGACCGGGAGCACCAGCCCAAGGAGGACCAGGACACCGAGAAAAATGAACAATAAGCCGCTTCCAGCCAGTGCCGCCGCAAATTTCGGTCCGGACGAAATGCCGACTTGAGCCAGAAAGATCGTCAGTCCGAGATTGCGCAGCACCAGATTGGCCGAGATGGGCATGGTCCAGGGCAGTCCGCCTGAACGCCGGAGATAACCCAGCACGAGCGCTGTAAGCAGCAGCCCCGCAAAGCCCAGGGTCAGGTTGCCGAGCCCTGGAATGGGGAGGGGGATCAGACCGACAAGCAGGCCGAGGGCCATGCCCAGCCCGATGGAAATGTAGCTGAAATCGGCGGTGCCCCGGATGGAGTCACCAAAGAAGGCGCGGATTGCCGGAATGTTGGCGCGATTCACGAGCAGGCCGACGCGGTCGCCAAACTCCAGGATCAGGTCGCGGCGCGGCAGCAGGTCATTGTCTCCCCGGGAGACTTGAATGAACTGGTAATCAAAGCCGCCGGGGACCACGAGTTCACCCAGTGGCTTCCCTACCACCGCACCCCTTGAAGCAAACACCCGGAGATAGTCCATGCTGGAACGATCCGTGACGATCCTGCCGTGCGCCGCCTCGCCGAAAATCTGTTGAGCTGCCGCCAGTCCCTCCTTGCTGGCGGCAGTAATCATCACGACGTCGTCCTCATCGAGGATAAGGTCGGGGTGGGGGAACTTGTTCTGATGCTCCTCGCGAAAAGCGACGACATCGGTTCCTGAAGGCAGCATGGGGAGTACCTCCCCGAGCCGCTTCCCAAAGAGCTCAGGGTCCTTTACGGCAATCTCGATGAATTCAAGCGCGGTGCCTTTGGCTGGTTCGATCTTCGGCTTGAACAGCGAGAAGACGAGATACATGACAAGAATCGGTCCCGCTACGCCGAAGGGATAGGTTGCCGAGTAGCCGACGGCGGGGTCACTGTTGCCGATCGCGGCAATGGCGGCCTGCAAGGAGGGGGTGCTGGTCCCGGAGCCGGCGAAGACGCCTAGGGCATAAGCCAGCTTCAGGCCAAACAGATCCATGCAGGCGAGCGACAACGCTCCCGCGGCGAGTAATGCGAAAAGGGATAGAAGGTTGGCTTTCTGCCCGGCAGGGCTGGCGAGGCCGACGAAAAACAGCCTGCCGTAATGGATGCCGACGCAATAGAGGAAGAGGGCCAGTCCAAGCGTTCCGACCAGGGGGGCCGGGGCCGAATTGGGGGCCAGCCAGCCCACGAACAGAGCCACAAACAACACCGCCCCGGCGCCCAGGGAAAAGCCCCTGATGCTCACTTCACCCAACAGGTAGCCAAAAGCGACCGTTAGAAAGAGGGTCATCAATGGCTGTTGGCTCAACAGATTGATTGCGAAATCCATGACCACCTCACCCGCTTTTCATTGGACCAAGGTCCAATATCTTTTGGCGATAGCGTGTTCTATGCTCCGTCCACGCTGGGAAAAGGTTTTTTATCCGTCCCGTGTTTGGAGCTCCAGGTTCTGGACAAAACAGACTGCAGCCCCTTGCCGAAACCCGCTCCAGGGAAGGAGACGGTGTGCTGTCCGAGAGATCACTTAAGGTATTCGTGGTGGATGACGACGACTCGGTGCGAAAGGCCCTGAAGCGGCTGCTCCGTGCCAACGGCTATCAGGTGATGACCTTCGAGTCCGCCGAGGAGTTTCTTCTCACCGGCGGGATCCGCAGGGAAGGCTGCATCGTGCTGGATATCCGTCTCCCGGGCATGTCGGGTCTGGACCTTTACGACAAGCTTGCGTCGTGCGGGGCCAATTTCCCGGTCATTTTCATCACCGCCCAGGACAACCCCCAATGGCAGGAAAGGGCGGCGGCAACTGACGCCGTGGCCTACCTGCGCAAACCGTTCGATCAGGAAACCTTGCTCGAGGCGCTTGACGCCGCATGCCGTAAATTGGAGACCCGGAAACTCTGAGGAACGGGCAGGGGAATTAAAGTATGGGCTTCACCCCGTGGGCGAGGCTCGCGCGCGGGGTTCTCCCTTGCCTCGAAGAAGAAGGGACCCTGTCTTCCTTTGTTGACAAGGATCGCGATTTCATCCACGGTGGATCTCGAGTCATCTGATTCTAAATAGACATTAAAAACCATCAAGGAGTCGGAGCGTGACACCAGCCGAACTGGATCTTTCCATAGCGAAGTTGGGGAAATGCCGGATCCCCACTCCCATGATCAACGGGCACCACGTAGCGGACGGTGACAATGTACTCTATCACAATAGCCTGCCGGAGATCGAAGCATACCTGCAGGCCGGAAAGCGCCCACCGGCCTTCGAAAAGGCGGGCCCCCGGCAGCAGATCTATTTCGACCCTTCCAAGCTCAAATGCGGCATTGTCACCTGCGGGGGGATCTGTCCCGGTCTGAACGATGTCATCCGTGCCATTGTGCTGAGCCTCTTCCATCATTATGGCGTCCGGAACGTTTTCGGTTTTCTCTACGGTTATGAGGGGCTTTCGCCCCGTTACCGGCACGTGCCCCTGGAATTGACTCCCGCGTCAGTGGCAAGGATCCACGAACAGGGCGGTACCATTCTGGGATCGTCCCGGGGTCCCCAGGATGTCCCGGAGATGGTCGACACCCTGGAGCGCATGAATGTGGGTATCCTCTTCGCGATCGGCGGGGACGGCACCTTGCGGGGAGCCCAGGCCATCGCCGAGGAAGCCGCAAGGCGCGGTCTGAAGATTGCGGTCATCGGCGTCCCCAAGACCATCGACAACGACATTTCGTGTGTGCAACGGTCATTTGGCTTTGAAACGGCGGTAACCGAGGCGGGAAAAGCGATTACTTCGGCTCACACCGAGGCCCTCGGAGCCCGAAACGGTATCGGGCTGGTAAAGCTGATGGGACGCGAATCCGGCTTCATTGCAGCCTTTGCCACCCTGGCCTACAACGATGTGAACATCTGCCTGGTCCCTGAGATTCCTTTCAAACTCGAAGGTCTCCTTGGGGTTCTCGAAGGGAGACTCGAGCGAAGAGGGCATGCGGTCATTGTAGTCGGCGAGGGGGCCGGCCAGGATTTGCTGCAGAGCACCGAGGAACGGGATGCATCGGGCAACGTCCGTTTCGGGGATATCGGGTTGTTCCTTCGCGAGCAAATCAAGGCCCATTTCAAGGAGCGAGGGCAGGACCTGAACCTCAAGTACATCGATCCCAGCTACACCATCCGGAGCGTGCCTTCCAATGCCCACGACGCGGCGTTCTGTCTGCTGCTGGGGCATAATGCGGTGCACGCGGGAATAGCGGGACGAACCAACATGGTGGTGGGCGACTGGGGGGGAGAATTCACCCACGTGCCGATTCCCATGGCCGTCTCAAAGCGCAAACAGATCGATCCGGAGGGGAGGCTGTGGAGCACCGTCCTGGCGTCAACGGGGCAGCCTGCGGTGATGTGACCGAAACGAGGTCAACGTTTTGCTGGACCCCCGTTTTCACGAAAGTCCAAGCCAGTCTTTTCGCCGCCCCGGCGCCTCGCTCCTCGTGTGGAGGGGGGAATATTCGAGAGGGGCCAAACAAGAGAGGAGAATGCCCATGCCGGTAGCCGATTATGCAACCTACTGCAAGATGCTCGACCGAGCCAAAGAGAACCATTTTGCCTACCCGGCCATCAATGTCAGTTCTCTCACGACGGCCAACGCCGTTTTGAAGGGCCTGGCCGAGAGCGGGAGTGATGGCATCATTCAGGTTTCGACGGGAGGAGCGGCATTTGCCTCCGGCTCGTCGGTGAAGGACATGGTGCTGGGGGCCATCTCCATCGCCGAACATGTCCACCGGGTTGCCGACCGTTACCACATTTACGTCGCGCTGCACACGGACCATTGCCAGGCACAGGTGCTTGATAGTTTCCTTGTCCCTCTCCTGGCGGAAACGGAACGACGCCGCCGGGCCGGACTCCCCAACCTGTTCAACAGCCACATGTTTGACGGCAGCGCTCTGCCGTTGAAGGAAAACCTCGATATTGCGGTCCCGCTGCTCGAGCGCTGCCACCAGAGCGAGCTGATTCTCGAGGTTGAAGCCGGGGTGGTCGGCGGCGAGGAGGATGGCATCAAAACGGAGGGGGCGCCGGCGGAGAAGCTTTACACCACCCCGGAGGACATGCTGGAAGTTGCCCGCCGGCTGGGGGCGGTCCAGGGCGCAAGATTTCTTTTTGCCGCCACTTTCGGCAATGTCCACGGAGTCTACAAACCTGGACATGTCAAACTCAAACCGACGATCCTCAAGGACGGCCAGGAGGCGGTGGAAAAGGCATACGGCAAGGACACCCGGTTTTACCTCGTGTTCCACGGTGGCTCCGGTTCCCTGCTTGAAGAGATCCACGAGGCCATCGACTACGGCGTCGTGAAGATGAACATCGATACCGACACGCAGTATGCCTTCACGCGAGCCATTGCCGACCACATGCTGCGACACTACGATGGGGTGCTCAAAGTGGATGGTGAGGTGGGGAACAAGAAGCAATACGACCCCCGAGTGTACCTGAACCTGGCGGAAGCGGCCATGGCTGAGCGGGTGAAAGCGGCGGTCACCGCCCTGCGGGGGGGTGGTACTACGTTGGTTTCAAGCTAAAGAATTGTCCAAAAACAAATTATCTCTTTACCACGAAGAGCACGAAGGACACGAAGTGATTTCTTCGTCGGTTCTGTATCGTTGCGACATCCGCATCATGGAGTCACGGAATGGCGACAAGAAACAAAGCCAAGGAATCAGCAGCAGGAGTCTGCCTCGGCAGCCGTTCGGACCTGAGTATCGAGGGTATGAGGCGGACTTTTCGGGAACATGTCTTCTACACCCAGGGGAGATTTCCGGCAATCGCCACCAGGAACGACCTCTACATGGCTCTTGCCCACACCGTGCGGGATCAGCTCCTGCACCGCTGGATCAAGACCGTCGAACAGTTGCGGGGCAAAGACGTCAGAATTGTCAGTTATCTCTCGGCGGAATTCCTGCTCGGTCCCCATCTGGAAAACAACCTGATCAACCTCGGCATCCATGACAGGATCTGTCAGACCGCCGCCCAGGAGGGTTTTGACATTCAGGCCCTGTTCGACCAGGAGGAGGAACCCGGACTCGGCAACGGCGGGCTGGGCCGGCTGGCCGCCTGCTATCTTGACTCCCTGGCAACCCTGGAGGTCCCTGCCGTGGGGTACGGCATTCGCTACGAATTCGGCATCTTCGACCAGCAGATTCGCGACGGCTGGCAGGTGGAGCGGACCGACCAATGGCTGCGCCTGGGCAACCCCTGGGAGGTGACCCGACCGGAGATCACCTACCCGGTCGGTTTCGGAGGGCGAACCGAACCCTATGAAGACGAGCAGGGACGCTACCGGGTACGCTGGGTCCCTCACCGGACGGTGAAGGGGGTCGCGTACGACACTCCCATCCTGGGATATCGGGTGAACACCTGCAATCTGCTGCGGCTCTGGAAAGCGGAAGCGATTGAATCCTTCGAATTCGAGGCTTTCAATGTGGGCGATTACTACGGGGCTGTGGACCAGAAGATCTTTTCGGAAAATATTACCAAGGTGCTCTACCCCAACGATGAACCCATCCAGGGCAAACAGTTGCGGCTGGAACAGCAGTACTTCTTCGTTTCCTGCTCGCTTCAGGACATGTTGAACCTTCACAAGCTGATCGGCGGTGACTTGAGTCACTTTCCCAACCGCTTTGCCATTCAGCTCAACGACACCCACCCTTCAATCAGCGTTGCTGAGCTGATGCGCCTGTTGGTCGACGAGCATGATATGGGCTGGGAGGCTGCCTGGGAGATCACCCGCAAGACCTTTGGGTACACCAATCACACCCTGTTGCCGGAAGCCCTCGAGAAATGGCCGGTGGACTTGTTTGGCGAGCTTTTGCCCAGGCACCTGGAAATCATCTATGAGATCAACCGGCGCTTTCTTGAGGAGGTCAGAAGTCGGTACCCCGGCGACGAAGCGCGGGTGGCCCGCATGTCCCTCATCGACGAGAGCGGCGGGCGCTACGTGCGCATGG
>CAZDKX010000207.1:0-8813 GCA_964505935.1 uncultured Syntrophobacteraceae bacterium | reverse complement strand
CAATTCCTGAAACTGCAAATCGAGGCGAAGTCTTTCGGATTCCTGCTCCAGATCACAATAATGGCCGCCAAGGGATCGAGCCAAGGTGGTCTTGCCGGCCTGCCGTGGTCCCACCAGGACCACCGCGGCATACTGGGTTAACCGGTGTTTGAGAATGGGGGTGATTTTTCGATCAATCATGATTTGCATTATAGAAATCATTTTCTAATTTGCAAAGAAATTTTGGACTTGCTTTTATGCTCGGTTGGGAACCGTCTGGATAGCAGTCTCGGGGCTGCCGCGGTGACACAGTATCTCAGCTCGCCGAGAGACTGGCAGAGCGTGAAAAAAGAACCAACCCGCTATCTGGGCCTCTACTCAAAACTCTCGTCAACATGCCGTTCGTTTAAGCGGTCGCGCTCAGCCAATCGGGCCATTTCGGCATCCAGCGCCCGGGCCCATGCTGCAACTTTCGGGTCAGGATCATCGAAGAAAGCGCGAGGCAGAGCGCGACGACTCTCAATGATGTCTGCGAGTGATCCACTCCAGCTCACAGGCTGCATATGCCTGCCGAACTCTGTAAGTACGGCCACTCGATTCGGCGCTGCATCAATCAGGCACAGAGCCGTGGGCGCCCATTCCGTGCGCGCTTTGTCATTGGTCAGGGTGAAGGGAGTGATTGCAAATGCCAGTCGTGGGAAACGAACGAGGGGGACAATTTGAGCCCAAGCGATCAGCGATTCCACCGGCACTCCTTCCAGGAGACCCTCTCGCTGGAGGGAGTGATGTCTGGTGAGAGAACGTGCCGCACTCTCCTCTTGATCCCCCAAGAACTCATCAAGAGCGACGTTCGGTTGAGATCGGAACAGGCTTTTAAGGAGGAATGGGTAATCAAATGAATATGCACGGTGTTCAAGGAAAGCTGTCCTAAGCTCTCGACAGACTCTCCTGGCATCTTCTTCAGCATCGGAACCCGCGAAGCAAGTATCAACAATCTCCGCCAGATGATAGTCGAGCATTTGTCCCGGCCGTTCGAACTTAAAGCGCCCTACAAGTTCACGGCTGCAGTCAATGAGTTCCTTGTCAACAAGAGATGCAGATTTCAAGGTCGAGTGAAGCCTCATGCCGAGAATATCAGCGGCCACCTCGTACCCGTTTGGGAGCGAGGCGACCCCAGGGATCAATCGTTGCAGCGTGCTCGCAGGAATTGGATCAGTAGCCCGGCCAAGCGCAAGATACTGGTAGGTCCAACTGGGAGCCAGCCCCAATTGAATCGCCGCTTCCAGCCTTTCTGCGCCACGGTTATCAATATCAATCGAGGTTTGGAGCACCGGAAACCACGGCCCGAGAACTGGGTCATCAACAGCATCGTCCAGAAAGCCGGCTGTTGCTTCTGTATCTCGGGAAGCGGCCGACTGCAGGAATCCCCTGAGCACGGTAATGTTTCTTTCGCGCTCGGGAACAGCCGTAAGCGCATCAAGCAGACGGCGCCACATGTGGGGCAATTGTCCCGCACCAACCGCAAGGCCACGGCCAAATTGCCAGCGGCGTCCGTTGTCGCCCCGAACAAGGTCAGGCAACAAAACCTCCAAAACTTCTGTTTTTTCGGCGACGTCGGAGCCAAGTTTCTCGGCAATCTCATTTGCGCGTTTGAAGGCTGATGCCGCGTCCTCCGCCGCCTCTCCAGGCTCTACCATTGCCGAGCCAAGCGCGCCTAGGTCCTTCGACAATACGAAGGCACGAGCTGTTTGAAGCAGATCAGCAGGACGGAGCAGTTCCTCCAAAGCACGCAATCGGCCAGCGACTTCGGGGGGAATGTGTCTTTTGTCAAACCGGATCGTATCGCAAACACTGATCCAGCCCTCGCACCAAAACCCTTGCGCAGCTATTGCCCGGGCTGTGGTTTCCAGCTCATCAACGATGCCCGCTCCTAGCCAGAGATCTCTAAATCTGTGAGCCAGAATGGAACGAGCTTTATCGCGAAGCCGGCTATTTGAGCAGGCAATCCGCTGTGCGTATTCCACGAAAGCCCGATACCAAGACCGGATCTCATCCCGGGACCCGGGTGCCCACCCGTAGTCTCGTGGGCGAGCCCCAAAATCGAAGCTGTGAGAGGAACTGAAATTTGCTGCTTCAAGCGCTGCATCAAGGGCGCTGAGCCCACAAGTCTGGGTTACTTCGTCCTGGCTCTCGATGAGCGCGTCCATCAGCTGAAGGCGTTGATCAACGGAAGCATGGGTGCCTGACAAGTGTAGTTGAAAAAGACCCATGAGCGCCTCTCGGGCTGAGTCATGGCGATCTTCAGGAAGACCCGGCGTGACGAAGCGCACCAGCAACAGCGCTACGCGCCTGAACAGCTTGGGGTCATATGCAAGCGAATGCAGTAGCGATGTCCAAACACTGCGGCTTTCATTGAATTTGTCGAGAAAGGCACCCGCATTCTCGCCGTTTGCCGCTCTCTCCAAGGCATCCAGTGCTACATCCGGTGCTACCGGGGCGATATTCCGAAACATTACCATATCGAGTTCTGTTAGCCTTGTTAGGTCAGACAAAGGACCTCCCGGTGAGAGCCAACCAAGCACAATTCTCTGAGCTGCTTCACAATCATGGAGATATCCAAGCCTGCGCGAGAACGAACGGAGCAGACGCTCGGATGCACGATCCAAAAAAGCAGACGCAAGCATCTGTGGTTGGATCTTCTGGAGAGCCTCGCTCGCGAGTTTGTTCGCCAGTGCTTGCGGCAGAACGGCTCTCCACTGAGCCCGATGCTGAACCAAACCTCGGGAGCGAAGCTCGGCCACGTGCCGGTAGACCTCTTCTGGCGTTAAGCGCGCCAATTGAGCGAGAAAAGGCAACTCAGCCGTCTCTCCATCCAGTGACTCACCGTTGAACGAGTAAACCAGCGAACAAGCCTCCGCCGCTCTCCGAATACCTTCGTCCTGGGCTCGTCGTTGATGAAAGAGGCGGTCGAACAGTTCTCTGTCCGTAAGGTTCGCAACACTCTCTCCGCGCCTCACGGTATGCGCAAGAGCTAGGGCTATGCAAGCATTGCCGCCCGCGAACCTGGCTATACAGCGGCGATCCACCTGAGATACATGCGGTGCCCGGCGATCGAGAAGACGTTCAATGATGTCGTCGGAGGCGGGTTCGAGGCGAAAGACATCGCTTCCCTCCGGGTCGTCATCACCCACATCATATTCGACCGAGAGAAGGCTGACGGTGCTGCCCAGTTCAGTGCATATTGCCGTGAGTGCTCGATGCGTTGGGGGTGGGCAATTGTCCACAATGACAATGGCTCGGTGATCGTTTTGTATAAGGTGGCGCAGCAATTCACGTGGGGAGGGCTCAGGCTGCTCAGCAAGGTCGGTATAGAAGACAAGCGTCGGATCGAGCGCCTGCTCGGAGACACGCTCATCAAACAAAGCCTGCACCAGCCGGGTCTTTCCCATGCCGGAAAGACCGACAAGACGCACCACGCCTTTTGGATTGACCAGCACCTGACGGATTCGCCTGATCCCCTCCTCAACGGCCAGGGGGCCATCTCGTGGTGACCGCCAGTCGAGAATTCTGCTTTTTTCGTCAAGCAGGTATTCGGCATCAAGCGCCTCGCTGGGAGCGGCCCAGTTGGCATAAGGGCGCCAGCCGCGAATGGGTTGGCCGATCTTCTCCCTCACCCAGGCGATGATTCCGGGATGATCGCGGACCCAGGCAGCCAACCGCCCACGGTCGTAGAAGTCCAAGGCAAGCAACTGAGAGTTGGACAAATCGGCCACAGCCTCTCTCATTGCCTTAAGCCGTGCCTTATAAGGACGGTCTGTGGTTGATCCTTTTGCGCTGACGATGATGTAAGCGCCGGACGCTGAAGCCAGTTCCTCGATTATGGGTCGCACAATTCCCTTGGGACACATCTCTTGGAGGATCTTCTGGCGCGGCATGTCAGGCACCTTCACTTGAAAGCCGGTAACGGCTCTGGGAATGAAGCCGACTATGCATGTTGATGGCGGAAGGTCAACACGGACATCAACCCCACCATCTGCCGCGTTTTGGTCACCCCCTGCCGTGACCGCGGATACTGGCAACCCCGCGCGCCGCAGCTCTGCCTCGCACAACCGTGCGACCAAAGTGCGCAGATCCGTATCGTTCAATGCCGAAATGTGTGAGCCGTCAATATCAAACAATGAGAGCCTCCCATGAGCTCAGAGCAGCACCCGGGGCTGGGTCCCATGACGGTTTGGATACCTCAGCGGTCGAAGGCAGCAGATTCGCGACTACGCCTTCAATTGCCGGTAGAAGCTGATCTCGGGCTTAAGGTTGTCCTTCTCGAACATGAGGAAGCATTCATTGAACGTCCTTTTTCATTTCATGGTGAAACACTTTTACATTTTTCATATTGTAGCTGCAAACTCAAACCCGTTGCTCCGGGTAGCTGTTGAGGAATGTGGAGGTTTCGGGAAGGAAGGAAAACTCTCCGCGACCTTCTCCTTCCGCTCTATAGTTCTGGCCATGCTGAAGGGATGAGGGCAAGATCAACTATCGCCTTATTGAGAAGCTCATGGCCTGGCATCACAGCGGTTTCAGCGTTCATGCCGGGAATCGGATCGCCAGCAACGGCCGGGACGGGCAGAAGGCCCTGGCGGAATACCTCGTTCGAAACGCCTTCTCCGAACAGAAGGCATGTGCCGGACTCCGATGCGGGATCACCCATATTGAGGAGAGCGGCACGGTCCTCTGTCGCTGCGCCATGACCAACGGGAGCAACAAGAAGAACTCTCAGGTCTTCCGTGCCGAAGAATTCACTACCGCCATCATCCAGCAGATCCCTGAGAAGCATCCCCGGATCGGGGTCCGGGACAAGCTTCAGATGGTCCGGTACGAAGCCTGTCCTTAGCTTGCCGTAGGAGCTGGTACTAGAGCAGGAGCAGGGGGGAGAGGAGCAAGGCCGGCCTCTTCAGGCCCGGTGGCGAGCCGGCGTCTCCCGAGGGTCATTGCCAGGCGAACGTGCTCGATGGATCCGAGCACCAACCTCGGCGGGTACCGTCCAAGACCTGGCGGGAGCTCGGCAAGAGAAGTTGGGAATAGGGTGAAACCGGGTTTTCTGTCTATCCCTATTTTGCGACGGGTGGAAGGAATCGGGACTCGCCCCGGCTGGGAGAGATCGGTGTGCCCACGCTGGTACTGGGCGGTAGGTATGACGAAGGGACCCCGACCGTTACCGGGACTTTCCATTGCGGCATTCCCGGTTCCGAGTGGGTCATCTTCGAGCACAGCTCCCACACGCCGTACCTGGAAGAGCCGGAGCGATACCTGCAGGTATTGACGGCGTTCCTGGAGCGGGTGGAATCCTCCCCCACCGAGGCCGGCAGATAGCCGCAGGCTATCTTCTTCTGCCATTACTCCTGGGAAAACGGGCCTCATCAGCCGCGTGGCAACCATCGGGCCATGGATAAGAGCCGTTTGAAACCTATTGAAAGCTCTCACCTGGCGGCCTATTCTATCCCAGGCGTTTGCTGTGGAAACCGATACACTGTCTCAACCGTTTGCTCAAAGCTTGCTCGGCCGGATTGAGCGGGCCTTTCGCGGACCTCCCGCGCTGACCAATCGAGCAGGATCATTCATACAAGGCTTTGATAGGACTTCTTCTGTCCGCTTTGCCCTGATGACTCTCAGACCATTGCCGGGCCACTGAGTCACCGGCAAATTGGGGAGATAACCGGAAGGAAGGGCGGCAATCGTTGCCGTAGCCTGCCTGCAGCAGATGGAGCAGCGCCGGGAGCGGAACTCGAGCACCCGGAGGGGCCTTTGATTCGGGCAAATTGCGCGATCCAATGGTTGATGGACTACCAAAGTCTTTCTGGTGATCTTCTCGATCTGGAGGATGGGCAGATCTTGAGAGTTGCTTGTTCCGCGCGACTGCGTCGCTCGGAATCTCGGCGTTGACTTCGTCCCACGCGTTGCCTGCCGCGCTCCGCGCGCCGGAACAAGCCATCGGACCCGATTACCCCCACAGCGTCCCTCAATTATGTGGGTGGCCGAATATAGAAAAACTTATATAATGGCGCAATGAACATGAAGCCGCTGAAATTCATAGGATCGAGCTTGGACGATCTCCGAAACTTCCCGGATGAAGCCCGCCGGGCAGCGGGTTTTGAACTGCGCACCGTTCAAAACGGACTCGATCCGAATGATTGGAGGCCGATGAAGGCAATCGGTTCAGGTGCAAAGGAAATTCGTATTCATGTACTGGGTGAATGGCGCGTAGTCTATGTTGCCAAGCTGCACGATGCGGTCTACGTGCTTCATTCATTTAGAAAGACGACCAGAAAGACGAGCCGGAAAGATATCGAACTGGCTCGTCAGAGATATAAGCAAATTGGAGGGTAGGTTATGGGTGAAGAGATTCTAGACTCCTCCGAGAACGTCTTTACCGATTTGGGGTTTTCTCCAGATGAAGCCGCAATTCTTCAAATGCGTGCTGACCTCATGTGCGATCTCCGAAAGTTCATCAAATCAAGCGGACTGACACAGGCCAAGGCGGCTGAAATACTTGGTGTGAGCCAGTCCAGGGTTTCAGACCTTAAAAGAGGTAAATGGGAGAGGTTTAGCCTTGAAATGCTCATTACTCTCGCAACAAGAGCGGGCATGCGAGTCAGTCTCAACATAGCGGCATAGGTGAGGGGTGACCCATTGCTCAACCGGAGGTCCACAATCTGGAGGGTAGCCAGGTCTTGAGAATCACTTGTTGGGCAGATGATCTTATGCTGAAAACACATTTGGACGCAGTAGAATCCACTCTGTTGGCGACGTCACGTATCCCTGCCAACTCCGGTCATAACCTGCACAAGGGCACTCCGCGCGAGTCGTTCATCAAGAACTTCCTTGATGGTCATCTTTCCGAGCGAGTGGCGGTCGGCACCGGCGAGATTATCGACGCCGGCTCAAAACCGGGACAAAAAAGAAATCAGCTCGATATTGTCATCTACAAGCGAGACTACCCGAAGATTGATTTTGGGGGAGGCATTTCTGGATTCTTAGTCGAGTCGGTCGTCGCAACAATCGAGGTAAAATCGACGCTTACAAAAGACGAGTTTCGGAACGCCTTGCTTGCCGCGAGAAACGTCAAGTCTCTCAAAAGCAATAAGGTCGAATCCTTCCACGTCGGCTACCAACCGCCATGGATCATGTCGTATGTCGTCGCGTATGACGGCCCTGCCTCCATGAACCGCGTTTACGAATGGAAGAATGAGCTGATTACAGAGCTAGGATTGGTATATCCAGAGATGGAACCATCGCTTGACGCTCGCGTGCAAATCCCATCTCCCTCAATCGACGCGACATACATCCTAGGAAAAGGCTTTTTGTATTACGACAACGCACCACTTGGTTTTCTTACCGATGAACAGAGGAAGATGAATCCCTCGATAAAGTGGATCTCCGGAGATAATGAGAGTGGCAATCTCTTGCTGTTGTTCATGCATCTCTGCCAAGTTGTCGGAGGAATGTCCGCTAATATATTGAATCCCATCCCTTACCTCAGGAGCGCTAGGGTTAGCAAAGTGAATTTTGGCGTATGACAACCAAGCCCAACCAGTGCATCCAGCGGATCGCCGAAACAGCCGGCTCCCGCTGATGCCTTTGTTAGCTTGACGCCAAAGGCGCATGAAGGGAAAAGAAATAGATGCTTATTTTTAAACCAATTGATTGTTTTCCTAAAGGCACAATATTTAACCTCTTATCAGATTCATATTTGGATTTTCATAATAACTATCCAGAATATCTTTCAGAAAATACTAAGAGTTTTTCAGAATGTGATACCTTTTTTTATGAAAAGATAATACATCCTAGGAAAAGGCTTTTTGTATTACGACAACGCACCACTTGGTTTTCTTACCGATGAACAGAGGAAGATGAATCCCTCGATAAAGTGGATCTCCGGAGATAATGAGAGTGGCAATCTCTTGCTGTTGTTCATGCATCTCTGCCAAGTTGTCGGAGGAATGTCCGCTAATATATTGAATCCCATCCCTTACCTCAGGAGCGCTAGGGTTAGCAAAGTGAATTTTGGCGTATGACAACCAAGCCCAACCAGTGCATCCAGCGGATCGCCGAAACAGCCGGCTCCCGCTGATGCCTTTGTTAGCTTGACGCCAAAGGCGCATGAAGGGAAAAGAAATAGATGCTTATTTTTAAACCAATTGATTGTTTTCCTAAAGGCACAATATTTAACCTCTTATCAGATTCATATTTGGATTTTCATAATAACTATCCAGAATATCTTTCAGAAAATACTAAGAGTTTTTCAGAATGTGATACCTTTTTTTATGAAAAGATAAAAATCGGTTTGAACTGCTGTCTAATTACAGTATTTCAAAATCTTCCAATTGGAATGGTTTGTTGGGACCCAAGGGAAAGTCCTATATGCAATATCGGTCATAATTGTATTATACCAAATCATAGATCGAACGGTTTCGGAAAAGAACAAATCAATAATGCTTTAAAGATAATTGCTATGAATGGGTTTAATATTTGTCGCGTATCAACTGGGTTAATGTCATTTTTTGAACCGGCAAAAAAAATGTATTTGGCCAATGGATTTAAAGAGACCAGAAGGGATTTACTATCAAATGGAATTATTAAAATGCATGACATGGTGTATTATGAACTAAATTTAAAACAAAATAAAAGCTAACCCATGACCTTGAGACGACGTGGAACCACGCTGGAGTTGTGTTTATCAAGTCTCCGACCGCACGGCTCAGGCCTATCGTTATGAGGGGAAAAGGTTACCGTTCACCGGCCTTGATGGATTAGCTGAGAAGGGAGGGCCGTGGGAGTCC